>JBJMVV010000177.1:0-44750 GCA_045810505.1 Massilia sp. | reverse complement strand
TGATTGCTGGGGCAGCGCAGCCAGCTTGTCCGGGTTGCGCATGATGAAAATGGCGACGATGCGTTCGCCGTCGACGATGAAGGACTGGGCCGATTCCAGCTTGCCGCCCACATAACGGAGGAGGCCCGGCTCGCCGTTGATGCGGGCGGCGCGATAGACGACCTGCGCGGGATTTTGATGCTCCAGCGACCAGAACGTGCCCGCCACCCGGCCGGCGCCGCGCAGGATGCTCATGTAGGAATTTACTTTGCCGCCACCGTCGGCCACCAGCTGAACGTCGTCCGACAACAGAGCACGCATGGCGGCCATATCGCCTTTTACGGCAGCTTCCTTGAAAGTGGCAAGCAGCTGCCGGTGGGCCTCGTGCGCCACCGGGAAACGGGGTCGTTCCTGCTGGACCCGGCTGGTGGCGCGGTGAACCAGCTGTCGGCAGGCCACCTCTGTCTTGCCCAATGTCGCGCCGATTTCGGCGTAGTCGGCATCGAATACCTGGCGCATCAAAAAGGCCGCCCGCTCGTCCGGGGCCAGCCGTTCCAGCACCCACATCAGGGCGACGGACACATCACTGGCCATTTCGACCGCGCGCTCGGGGGTGTGCTCGTCGAGCTCCACCAGCGGTTCCGGCAGCCACCAGCCGATGTAGGTTTCGCGGTCCGCTTTGCTCGAGCGCAGGCGATCGATTGCCAGCCGGGTCGTCACCGTCACCAGCCATGCTTCCACCGAGGCGATCGCGTGCTGCTCGACGCCGTGCAGGCGCAGCCAGGCATCCTGCACCACGTCTTCCGCGTCAGCCCGGATGCCGAGCATGCGGTAGGCTATCGAAAACAGCCGGGGCCGCAGCGCGTTGAACACCTCCAGCGGGGCAAGTGGACCAGGATCGCTCATGGGAAGGCGCCGGCGTCAATCAAAAGCCTGGGGCGGGCTGCACGGGAATCTGGTTGCGCAGCGAGAGGTTGAGCACATTCCAGCCTCGAATGGCGGCAATGCCATAGCTCAGCTCGACGATTTCCGTTTCCGTGAAATGGGCCTGCAAGGGGCCGAAGGCGGCATCGGTATCGTCGCGCCGCGGCAGCGCGTTGACGGCATCGGCCCAGCCCAGCGCCGCCCGTTCGCGCTCGCTGAAGAACGGCGACTCGCGCCAGCCGGCAATCGAGTTCAGGTGGCGGGGATCGGCGCCCTGCTTGAGCAGCGCACGCCAGTGCATGTCGACACAAACGCCACAGCCATTCTGTTGCGACACACGCAGATTGACCAGTTCAAACAGGCGCTCGCCGATGGAACTCTCGCCGACCGATTTGGACAGCTTGGCCAATGCCAGCATTGAGCCGGGCGCGAGGGAAAAAAATGGAAGGCGGGCAGCGTGGGACATGATGGACCTCATTGGATCAGTGAGAGCGCCCAATGCGCTCCCTACACCACTTAGACGGCCTGCCGCGCCTGCTTGTGACAGCTTTGACGTAAGGCGGGCAAGAAAAAGCGATTTTCCGCTTTTTCCTGCGCCGCGGTCATCCGCTTAGTTTTACTTCGCAGCCACTTTCGCTGGCACTTCCATCTGCAGGGCCCGGGTCAGGAAACCCCAGCGGTCCGCCACTTCCTCGATCTGCTTGTCGGTCGGCTTGCCGGCGCCGTGACCGGCCTTGGTGTCGATGCGGATGATGACGGGCGCGGTGCCGCCTTGCGCGGCCTGGGCGGTGGCGGCGAACTTGAAGCTGTGCGCCGGCACCACGCGGTCGTCATGGTCGGCCGTGGTGACCATGGTGGCGGGCAGGCAGGCGCCCGGTTTCAGGTTGTGCAGGGGCGAATACTTGTACAAGGCCGCGAACTGGGCAGCGTCATCGGACGAGCCGTAGTCGCTCACCCAGGCCCAGCCGATGGTGAACTTCTGGAAGCGCAGCATGTCCATCACGCCCACCTGGGGAATCGCGGCGCCGAACAGTTCAGGCCGCTGGGTCATTGCGGCGCCCACCAGCAGGCCGCCATTGCTGCCGCCGCCGATCGCCAGTTTCGATGGCGAAGTCACCTTGTTGGCGATCAGCCATTCCGCCGCGCCAATAAAGTCGTCGAACACGTTTTGCTTTTGCAGCTTGGTGCCGGCGTCGTGCCAGGCTTCGCCGTACTCGCCGCCGCCGCGCAGATTGGCCAGCACATAGACGCCGCCCATTTCCATCCAGGCGATGTTGGCGGGTGAAAACGCCGGCGTCAGCGAGATATTAAAACCGCCGTAGCCGTACAGATAGGTGGGATTGCTGCCGTCGAGCTTGAGGCCTTTTTTGGAAACGATGAACATCGGCACCTTGGTGCCATCGCGGCTGGTGAAGAACTGCTGGCGCGTTTCATAGGCGCTCGGGTCGAAATCGACCTTGGGCTGGCGCAGCACGGTGCTGGCGCCCGTCTTCATGTCGAGGCGGTAGATGGTGGTGGGCGTCGTGAAACCGGTGAAGGAGTAAAAGGTCTCGGTGTCGCCTTTCTTGCCGCCAAAACCGGCTGCCGAACCCAGGCCCGGCAGGCCGAGTTCGCGCACGGGCTTGCCGTCGCGGCTGACCACTTTGACCAGGCTATGGGCGTCGGCCAAATAGTTGGCGACAAACTGGCGGTTGAGCATCGCCACCGACTGCAGGGTCTGGGGGCTTTCCGGCAAGATGGTTTTCCACTTGTCGGCGCCTGGCGCGGCCAGCTCCACCGCCACCAGCTTGCTGCGCGGGGCATCCTTGTCGGTCGTAAAGTAAAAGGTGGCGCCGTCGTTGTCGACAAAATGGTAGCCGGCATCGAACTGGTCGAACAGGGGCATCACCTTGGCATCGGGCTTGGCCAGAGACTTGATGAACACGCCGTTGGTGCGGGCGCTGCCATTCGAAGCGTTGATCAGCAAATACTTGCCGTCGTCCGTGACCTGGGCCGACAGCAGCCAGGTTTTCTGGTCGGGTCGCTCGTAGACCAGGGTGTCGCTGGACTGGGGCGTGCCGACCAGGTGGTAATACAGCTTGTGGTTGTAGTTGGCGTCGGCCAGCTTGGTGGCTTCTTTCGGCTCGTCGTAGCGGCTGTAGAAGAAGCCCTTGCCGTCGCGGGTCCAGGCGGTGGAAGAAAACTTGACCCACTTGATATGGTCGGGCTTGTCGGCGCCGGTGGCGATGTCACGCACCTTCCACTCGTTCCAGTCCGAGCCGGACGCGGCGGTGCCGTAGGCCAGCAGCTTGCCGTCCGGGCTGACGGCAGTGCCGGACAGGGCCACTGTGCCGTCCGTAGCCAGGGTGTTCGGATCGAGCAGCACGCGCGGCGTGTCGTTGATCCGCTTCATGGTGTAGAGCACTGACTGGTTTTGCAGGCCGTCGTTGCGGCTGTAGAAATAGCGGCCGCCTTCCTTGTAGGGCACGCTGTAGCGCTCAAAATTCCACAGGGCGCGCAGGCGCTCCTTGATGGCGGCGCGGGCCGGGATCTGGTTCAGGTAGGACTGGGTGACCTGGTTTTCGGCGTCGACCCATTGTTTGGTCTCCGCGCTGTTGGCGTCTTCGAGCCAGCGGTAGGGATCGGCCACGAGGGTGCCGTGGTAGTTGTCGGTCTGGTCGACCTTTTTGGCAACAGGGTAGCTCAGCGGTTTCATCATGGCGCCGGCTGCAGGACAGGTTTGGGCCAGCGCCAGTACGGGCGCGCCGGCGCTGAAGGTCGCCAGCAGGGTCGCCGCCAGCGAAGCATGCTTGATATGCATATGTTCTCTCGAAAAAAAGCCGCGCCGACGGGCCCGGCAGCAACTGCTGAGCCTAAAACTTTTTTGGCTTTTTTTCAAGGCGCTTTCACCGCTAGCTGGTGAAAACACCGAGCGCCGCTCGCAGGAAGCGGTCAGCGCTGTCGATGCGCCGCAGGTCGATTGCCCAACGCCAACCGAGATAATTCTCCAGGTAGCGGGTGGCGACGCCGTTGAAATGCCGCAGCCAGTTTTTAAAACGGCTGTGATACGCATTGACGTTTTGTATGTGGACTGACCCGCGAACGCGCCGGCCCAGGCTCAAATTGATGGCTTCGTGGCGAATGTGCGCCTGCCTGGCGAAAGTTTTATGGGCCCGATTGGCGTCGCTCATGAGGATGACATCTCGCGCCAGTTTTGGCAGGAGACGAGAATGGAGCGCCTTCGGTTTCAATGCGCCTCGTCCCGCAATGAAATCGATGGTCTTGCCCCCACGATCTCGCGCCACGACGATATTGACCAGTTCATTGGAGATGCCGCGCTTGCGAGCATGGCCGCCATGCCTGCGTGGCGGCCTTTGCAATTGCCTGTTGCCCTTTTCCGATTCGAGCAGGAAGGTTTCATCCGCTTCCGCCACACCTTCGAGGACACGGGGCCGATCAAACTTTGTCCAGTCGAGAAAACGGTGCCGCCATCTGAAGCTCGTGTTCGGATGCACGCCGGTTTTCAAAGCGGCATTATGCACAGTGCAGGCGGGATCGCGCAGGCAATCGAAATAGGCCAGCCAGCGGTGCTTCAGCCGCAATCTCGCCAATGGGGTGCCGGTCAGGCCATTGAAGGTCGCCCCGCACGAGCGGCAGCGGTAGCGCTGCAGGCCATTGGCAAAGCCGTGCCGATACAGGCGCTTTCCCCCGCAATGGGGGCACGCGTTGCGCTCGTGGGCAAGCTGGTTGATGACGGCGGCGACCCGGTCGCCATTGACCAGTTCCGACATGAACACGCACACGGCCAGCCGCGCCGGATTGTTCAACTTGAGCAGCTGGCGAAACAGGCGCCGGTATGGCGCGCCAATGTGCTGGAGAACCGCGTGCTGGTAATGAAGCTGCCGGTCTGGCGCCATGCTGCTCTCCTGAAGGGGGATGAGCAGGTTTGACCTCGGCAGTAGTAATTGGTTCGGCGCTCTTCCACAGGTAACGGTGAATGCGCCTTTTTCAAGCAAAGACTAGAATTCGCCGGGCTTGGACAGCGACTTTTCAATGACCTCGTCGACCGCCAGAAAACCGCTGCTGTCATCCGGGTTGTAAGGCAGCGCCGAACGCACCGGCGGCACCCAGCCAGCAATCCAGTCGGCCAGTTTATCGCCGGGAATGGGCCGACTCATGAAGTAGCCCTGGCCCTGGTCGCAGCCGAGCGCGGCCAGGAGGCGCCAGACGGCTTCGCTTTCGATGCCCTCGGCGACCACGCGCAGGCCCATATTGTGGCCCAGGTCGATGGTGGAACGGACGATCTTGGTGTCGCCGATATCGTTTTCCATGTTCAGCACAAACGATTTGTCGATTTTGAGTTCGTCCACCGGCAGGCGCTTCAGATAGGCCAGCGAAGAATAACCGGTGCCGAAGTCGTCGATCGACAGGTCGACCCCCATGGCGTGCAGGCGTTCCAGGGTCTGCTGGGCGCGCACCGGGTCGTCCATGATGGCGCTCTCGGTGATTTCCAGGCAAAAAGATTCGGGCTTGACCTGGTGGCGCTGCAGGATGTCGCCGAACTTGTTGGGCAGATCCTGGTCCAACAAATCGCGGGTGGACAAATTGACCGACACCTTCAAATGGATGCCGCGGGCGGCCAGGTCGTGGCACAAGGCGGCGGACTGCTCCAGCACCCAGCGGGTCAGCACGCGAATAAAACCCGTCTGTTCAGCGAAAGGAATGAATTCGTCAGGGAATACATTGCCCCGCTCCGGGTGCATCCAGCGCACCAGCGATTCCACGCCCACCACTTCGCCCGTGTCCAGTTTCATCTTGGGCTGCACGTGCAGGCGGAACTCGTTGCGCTCGACGGCGTTGCGCAATTCCGTCAGCAGGGACAGGCTGTTGGCGCTGGATTTGTCGATCAGGGCGTCATAGCAGACGGCGCCGTCGTTGCGCTGCTTGGCCGTGTACATTGCCACCTCGGCCATCGACAACAGGGCCTCGGCGTCGTGGCCGTGGGCGGGATAGCCGGCAATGCCCAGGCCCGCGCCAATGTCGACGGTCTGGTCGTCCAGCGACAGGGGCTGCTCGAGCGCATGCAGGATGGCGGCGGCGGCCGTCATCACCTGCTCCATGTCCACCCCGGGCAGGCAGACCGCGAATTCGTCGCCGCCGAGGCGGGCCACGCTCGCATCCGGATGGCTTTTCGCCAGGGTCTGCTGCAGGCGCTCGGCCACCTGGCGCAGCAAGGCGTCGCCGAAGTTGTGGCCCATCACATCGTTGACGTGCTTGAAGCGGTCCAGGTCCATCATCAGCACGTAGACGGCACTCTCATGGGTGCGCGCGTGGCCCAGCGCGTCGCCCAGCAGCATCACGAACTGGGCCCGGTTGGGCAGATTGGTCAGCGAATCCCAGTAAGCGAGTCGGCGGATTTCCTGTTCACGCTTGGCGATACCGTCGCGCATGCTGTCAAAGGCCTTGGCGAGGGCGCCGATCTCATCGCGCCGCTCAAAGCCTTTCTGGGCGCGGTAATCGCCCCGCTCCAGGCGCCGCGCCACCCCGGCCAGTTCGCGCAGGGGCTGGGCGATGCGCTTGGCGGTGACCACGCTGGCAACGGCGCCGAGAATGGTGCCGATCACGGTCAGCAGAATCAGGCTGCGCTCCAGGCGGGCGTATTCGGCCACGGCGTCTTCGATCGAGCGGGCCAGCATGACGGTGGCGCGCTGTTCGCCCGGCGGGCCGATGTCGACCAGGCGGGCGCTGTAGCGGTTATGGTTGATGTCGACATCGAAGGTGCGCAGCAGGTTCTGCTGCAACTGGCGGGCGATGCTGGCCGCGGCCGCGGACGGCACGGTCGCTTCCACCGGCTGCCAGGCGCCGTCGGCGCCGCGCGCCAGGATCGCCACTTCCAGCGCGGACAATTCCTTCATGTCGGTCGCCAACTGGGCATCGATGGCAAAGCCCATCACCACCCAGGCAATCGTGATGGGCGCCTTGACGGGCATGACGACGATCTGGAACGGACGTCCGCCGACGACCGCGGTGCCGCTGGCGCCGTCGCTCTGCTCGGCCGGGTCGAGCAGGGACAGCACCAGTTTTTCCAGTTCCGGCTGCTTGCCGCTGGCGCTGCTGACTTTAACGTGGCGCTCGCTGTCGATCAGCATGGTCAGCGAGGCGCGGGCGCGGCGGGCGCTGTTGTCGAGCGCCGAACGGATGGTTTCCTGGTCGCCGCTGCCGTCATTGCCCACCGCCTGGACAAAGCCGGTGTCGCGCGCCAGCACCTGGGCGCTGAAGCGGCGCTTCTGGGCGTTCTGCTCCATGAGCTTGCGCAGCACTTTTTCGCCGTTCGACAGTTCGCTGGCGATGGCGTTGCGGGCATTGTTGTTGATCCCGCGCTGGATCACCACCAGGCCGACCACCTGCAGCACGATAATGAGGACGAGAAACAGCGTGGCGATGCGCCCTTCGAGACTCTGAAAGCTCAGCCGCGTGCGCACACTCATGCTCAGTATCCCGGCGCCTCGCCCTCGGCGGGCGCTTTCAGGGCGAGCTTGAACGATGCCGGCGTGGCGGCGTCGCCCGCCTTGACGGTGACGCCCTGCTCGGCGCCTGCGGCGGCGGCCATATTGAAATGCCAGGCGGTGAGCTTGTACTTGCCGGCCGGGAGATCGAAACGGGCCACGCCGTCCGCATCGGTCCTGGCGAAGAACGGGGTGTCGACGATCTTGACGTAAGCCACCATGCGGTCATGGATATTGCATCCGAGCACGACGGTGCCGGCCTTGTCGAAGGTCTGGGTGCTGGCGGCAACGCCCGCATACAGTTTCTGGTCAAACTTCTTGGCCGGCGAAAAGGAGTAAATATGGTGGCGCACCTTGTCGTTGTTCGGAAACGAGATGGTGGCGCCCGTCTGCACCACGGTCACCAGGGGCAGGAATTTCAGGCCTCGCTGCTCGATGACGGCGCTTTTCGGCGACTTTGCCAGCGCGGCGCCGTCCTGGTCGGCATACACCACCACATCGGCGAGCGCCTTGCCGGCCGCATCCTGCACCATGACGGCGAGGCTGGAGGCATGGGCCAGCGCGGAACACAGGAACAGGCAGGCGGTCACGGCGCCGCGCGTGGCAAATTTCATAAGGGCAATTCGAATCGACGGAATAGTTCATGTTACGGCATCCCGGCGGCGAACTATAGTGCCTTGTGAAAATATTCTCGTGAGAATTTAATGTTTCTGCTCAAAAACAACGTCTGCTGCTATCGGGCTATGGACATTGCTCAAGCCGGCGGCGCGCGGCGTGCGTTCTTCCACTGCCGCGCCAGGTCCATGGCGGCGCCGATTTCCTCTCCGGACAGGCCGCGCGCCACCTTGCTCTTGAGCGCGCCGGCATGGTCGTCGCCATTGTCGGCCGCCAGGATCAGCCACATGCAGGCACACACGGGATCGCGGCTGGCGCCCCGCCCTGCTTCAATCATGCAGCCCAGGTTGTACTGGCCCAGCGCATGGTTGCGCTCGGCCGCCTGGCGATACCAGTAGACCGCCATGGCGTCGTCACGGGACACGCCGCGCCCGCTGGCGTAAAGGATGCCCAGGTTGTTCTGGGCGTCGGCAATGCCCTGCTCCGCCGCCAGCCGGTACCAGCCGGCGGCGGCCGCCTCGTCGCGCTCGACCCCGCGCCCGCTCGCGTGCATCAGGCCCAGGTGGTACTGGGCGGCCGGCGCGCCCTGCCCGGCCGCGCGGCGGAGCCATTCGAGGGCGATCGCTTCGTCGCGCTCGACGTGGCGGCCATCGGCGTACAGGGCGCCCATATGGATCTGCGCGCCCAGGTGGCCCTGGTCGGCGGCGCGGCGCAGCCAGGCCAGGGCGACGCCGTCATCCTGCTGGCCGCCGCGTCCGCTGAGCAGCAAAGACGCCAGGTGATACTGGGCGCCCGCCTCGCCTTGGCGCGCGCCGCGCTGGAGCCAGGCGGCTGCGCGCAGGGGTTCGCAGCGCACGCCCCGCCCCTCGGCATACGCCAGCCCCAGTTCGCGCTGGGCGACGGCATTGCCCTGGGCGGCGGCCTGGCGAAACCAGCAGAGGGCCTGCACCGTGCTGGCCGGCACGCCCAGCCCCTGCTGATACATCTGGCCCAGGCGCAGTTGCGCCAGGGCGTCGCCCAGCACGGCCGCCTTGCGGAACCAGGCCATGGCGATAGGATGGTTGGCGCCGACCCCGCGCCCCAGCAGGAAGCATTCGCCCAGCAGGGTCTGGGCGCTGGCGATGCCCTGCTCGGCGGCGCGGTAATACCAGGTCATGGCGGCGACATCGTTCTGTTCGACCCCGCGTCCCTTGCGGTAGAGTTGGCCCAGGTTCTGCTGGGCCGAAGGATCGCCCTGGCTGGCGGCGCGCTTGAACCAGCAGGCCGCCTCTCGGTCATCCTTGTTGACGCCGCGGCCATTGTAGTAAAGCGCGCCCAGGTGGTTCTGGGCAAACGCGAGACCCTGCTGCGACGCCTTGTACATCCAGTGGAAGGCGGCGGCGTCGTCGCGGTCGACCGGATCGCCCTTGCGGTACATCAGGCCGAGATTGAACTGGGCGTACGCGTCACCCCGCTCGGCGGCCTGGCGGAACCAGACATAACTCTGGTAGGAGTCGCGGCTGACTTTCTGGCGTTGCATGCTGATCCTCCGGCGCGGCGGCCACGGTAGACGCTGGGACGACTGCGCGCATGCTGGCGTTGCGCCCGGGGGCAAGCGCGCCTCCGGGAGACCACGAAGGAGGGTCCGGACCAGGAGGGTCGGGACGCTGCGCCTTGCCTGCAGGTTTCAGCCAGATGCGCCAAGCTGCTGGTATTGCCAAAAATATAACTCTTCCGCGGCGGCGGCCATTTGACGACGCACAATCGTGCGCGTGCCGGAGCAGCCGGCAAGCGCAAGAAAACCGCGATCAGGGGCGTTTTTACAGCTGAGTTCGCCTGTTTTAATCTTGGACAGGCGGTTTTTGTTGCGTGGCGTACTTATTGAGGAAGGCGGGCACCTTGGCCGCGCTGAGCTTGTTGAGCGAGCCCAGCAGAGAGGTCGACACGGGATGTTCCCCCACTTCGCCGTGCAGGTGGCGGGCGATGTGGATCAGCAGTTGCGCGCCCACTTCGGCATCGGCCTCGGCGCGGTGGGCGGCGCTGCGAAATACCAGGCCCAGCTGACTCGACAACACGCCCAGCTTGTAGCTTGGCATGCCCGGAAACAGGCGCCGCGACAGCTTGAGCGAGCACACCAGCGCCTGGTGGGCGGGCGCCAGCGCCAGCCGGGCCGCTTCGGCCTTGAGGAATTTCTCGTCGAAGCTGGCGTTGTGGGCCGACAGGGTGCCGGCGCCGATGAAGTCGAGCAGTTCAGGAATCACCTTGCGCACGGGCGGCGCGTTATCGACCATGGCCTGGCTGATCCCGGTCAGGCTGGTGATAAAGCTGGGAATGCGCGCTTCGCAATTGACCAGCGACACGTAGCGCTCGGTGACGACGCCATCGACGATGCGCAGCGCCGCCACTTCGGTAATGCGGTCGCCCATCACGGGCGAGAGGCCAGTGGTCTCGAAGTCGAGCATGACGATGGGACGGTCGAACACGCTCATGGCTGCGCTCCCGCACCGAACTTGCGCGCCGCGTCGATGGCCAGGCCGCTGCCGATGCTGCCGAACAGGTCGCCTTCAACCTTGCGCGCGCCCGGCAGCAGTTTGCCGATGCGCTCGCGCAGGGCCAGCACGCCGCTCGAGCCGCCAGTGAAGAACACGGTGTCGATGCTGCCTTGGCCCACCTGGGCGTCGGCCAGCATCTTCAGCACCGTCTGGTCAATGCTGTCGAGCAGGTGACTGATGGCCGCCTCGAAGCCGGCGCGGCCCAGCAGCAGGCTGGTCGGCGGACTCAGGCGCTCCAGTTCGAGCGTCACTTCGGCCGCCGCCGACAGGGCGATCTTGCCCTGCTCCACCTGCATGGCCAGCCAGTGGCCGGCGCGCTCTTCAATCAGGCGCTGCAGGCGCTGCAGCTTGGCGGGCTCGGCCGCGTCGCGCGCCACGTCGGCCAGCTGGGTCCAGGTTTTCTTGGTGTAAGCCTGGTTGATGGTGTGCCAGGTCGCCAGATTGAAGTAATAGCTGGACGGAATTTCGCTGTTGTTGCTCATGCGGCTGCCGTAACCAAGCAGGGGCATCACGGACGCCAGGCTGAGGTATTTGTCGAAATCGGTGCCGCCGATGTGCACACCGCCGGTGGCCAGGATGTCCTCGCGCCGTTCGGCCCGGTTGGCCCGCTCCGGCCCCAGCCGCACCAGCGAAAAGTCCGAGGTGCCGCCGCCGATATCGACGATCAGCACCAGTTCCTCGCGCTCGATGCGCGACTCGTAATCGTAGGCGGCGGCAATCGGCTCGTACTGGAAGGCAATGTGCTTGAAGCCGACCGCGCGGGCGATCTCGGCCAGGGTGTCCTCGGCCTGCTGGTCGGCCGCCGCGCTGTCGTCGATGAAAAACACGGGCCGGCCGAACACGGCCGCCCCGAACTGGTGGCCGGCGGCGGCCTCGCCGCGGCGTTTTATTTCGCCGATGAAGTGGCTCAGCAGCATGCGAAACGGCAGGGCCCGCCCCGCCACCTCGGTCTGGCCGTCGATCAGGCTGGTGCCCAGCAGGGACTTGAGCGAACGCATCAAGCGGCCTTCATAACCTGCCAGATACTCGCTCAGGGCGGCGCGGCCATAGCTGACAGCATCGTCATCGGCATTGAAGAACACCACCGACGGCAGGGTAGGCTTGCCATCTTCCAGCACGAGCAGGGTGGGCCGCCCGGGCAGCAGGCGGCCGACGGTGGAATTGGACGTGCCGAAATCGACGCCGCAGGCGTGGCTCATGGAGGTGACAGATGGTGGCGAGGGGCCGGTAGTTTAGCAGATCGGGCCGCAGTGCTGCTTGCAGCGAGCAGGATTATTCTGCATGGACTGGGCGCTTATGCAACAGCGCCGGGGCTTTGTCGGCTTTCTTTAATTTCTCAACGGAAATATATTGTCATACGGCAATTGATTGCGCTAAACTAATTCCGTTCCAGTCACGCCAACCTCCCCGCATGACCAATTCGACTCCCCCTGTCAGCCACAGTATTGCCGACATCAAGGCCCTGATCCACCGCGAATCGCGCCGCGTCACGTCCTACGATGTTGCCAGCGCCGCCGGGGTGTCGCAGTCGGCCGTCTCGCGCTGCTTCAAGCCTGGCGCGAGCGTGTCGAAAGCCACTTATGCACGGGTGATGCAGGCCGCCTCGGACCTGGACTATATCCCGAATGCCGCCGCGCGCAGCCTCAACACGCGCCGCTCCAACCTGGTCGCCCTGATCATTTCCGACCAGGTGACCTTGCACTATCCTGAACTGCTGTCCGAACTGAGCCGCCACTTTTCGCTGCGCGGCATGCGCATCCTGCTGTTTTCCCTTGGCGCGGACACCAGCGCGGCCGAACTGCTGGCCGAGGTCTGGCAGCACCAGGTCGACGGCGCCGTGATTGCCGCGCCGCTGGAAGAACACGAGGTGGCCGAATTCGAACGCCGTCAACTGCCCGTCGTGCTGTTCAACCGCAGCGTGCGCGACCGCCAGGTCAATGCCATCGTGTGCGACCAGGTCGGCGCCGCCCGCATTATGGTGGCGCGCCTGGCCGCGGCCGGCCACAAGCGCTTTGCCATGATCGAAGGCCCGGCCGGCTCCAGCGTCGCCCTGGCGCGCCGGCGCGGCGTCACCGAACGGCTGGCCGAACTGGGACTGGCGGCCCCCCTCACCGTCAGCGGCGAACATGATTACGCCAGCGGCGCGCGTGGCCTGCACGAGATCATCGGCCAGCTGGGCAGCGCGCCCGACGCCGTCATTTGCAGCAACGACACCATGGCCATTGGCTGCCTCGACGCCGCCCGGCTCGACTTTGGACTGGACGTGCCGGGCCAGCTGTCGATCACGGGTTTCGACGGCATCGCCCCCGCAAGCTGGCTCAGCTACAACCTCACCACCCTGCGCCAGCCCGTGCGCCAGATGGCCCATGCCACGGCCGACATGCTGGTCGGCCTGATCGCCTCGGGCGCGAGCGGGGTCGAGCGGCGGGTGTTTTCCGCAGCACTCATCGAGGGCGCCACCGCCCGGCTCGGGCCCGCCATATAAGAGAGACTGGCGCGGCCAAGGCCGCGTCAGAGGTCAGCCAGCAAGGTCGTGGCGGCGCTGCGGTCCGCCTGCAGCGAGGCGATCAGCGCATCGAGATCGTGTTCCAGCCGCCCGAGGATGGCGGGATCGAGCTGGGCCAGGGCGCCCGGCAGCACGCCCGCAAACGGACCGGGCACGCTGGCCAGCATGGCCGCGCCGCAATCGGTCAGGTGCAGGCCAAGCGCACGGCGGTCATCACGGTCGCGCACCGTCCGGATCATTTCCCGATCGAGCAGGGCCCGCACCAGGTTGCTGGCAGTGGACTGGTGCACATCCATCGCCCGCCCCAGGTCGGAGACGCCAATGCCGGGCCGCCCCTGGATCACGGATAAAGCCCATACCTGGGCGCCGCCAATGCCGGCCGCCGTTTCAACCTGGCGGAAATGCAACTTGACGGCGTTGAAAACGATACGGAACTGGCGCAACACCCGTACGGCCTGGTCGGAACCGGGATCGAGCGGGGGCGGAGAGAGATCGGTGGGCATAAAACAATGATAATGGATTCCCTTCGGCTTGTATGCACGACTGGACCCGATGCCCCGCTCTGCCCACCGGATTGCAGCAAATATTGCGAAAATACAACATTCAAGTTGAACAATTTGCGCGGGCCTTGCACGCGCACGGTTGCCGAATTTTCACCGCAATAACTTTTGATTCAGTACAATCTGACAAGATCGACACGGCGCGCCTGCTGCATTCACGATGCAGCAGGACCTGCCGGCCCACCTTCATTACCACGGAAAATCCATGACCTTGAACACCTCCGCTGCCACCATCGCCACCCTGATTGAACAGCAGCAGCCCACCATCCTTGCCGCCTGGCTGGACAGCCTGAAAAAGCAGATGGTGCGCAGTGATGCCGCCTCCGACGAACAGTTGAAACGCCACTGCGGCCAGTTCCTCTCCCTGTTCGCCCAGGCGGCGGCGCAGGGCGGCATGGACGATATCGAAGGCCGTGCTTTTGATGAGGTGCGCGGCCTGCTGGCCGAAATTTCCTCGGCCCGCGCGCGGCAGGGCTCGACCCCGAGCGAAACGGCGACTTTTGTGTTCTCGCTCAAGCAGCCCCTGTTCAACGTGCTGCGCGACGCCCTGCAGAGCGACGCCGCCGCGCTGGACGCGGCCCTGTGGACGGTCAGCACCCTGATCGACAAGCTGGGCCTGTACACCGTGGAAGTATTCCAGAAGAGCCGCGACCAGATCATCGTGCGCCAGCAGCAGGAGCTGCTTGAATTGTCGACCCCGGTTGTCAAGCTGTGGCAGGACATCCTGGCCCTGCCCCTGATCGGCACCCTCGACAGTGCGCGCACCCAGGTGGTGATGGAGTCGTTGCTGCAGAAGATCGTCGAAACGGGCGCCGCGATCGCCATCATCGACATCACCGGCGTGCCCACCGTCGACACCCTGGTCGCCCAGCACCTGATGAAAACCATCGCCGCCGCCCGCCTGATGGGCGCCGACTGCATCATCAGCGGCATCCGCCCCCAGATCGCGCAAACCATCGTGCACCTGGGTGTGAACCTGGAAGACGTCGTCACCAAGGCGACCCTGGCGGACGCCTTCGTGGTCGCCCTTGGCCGCGTCGGCGCCTCCATCAAGCGCGACTGATCATGGAACGGATTCCCATTCTGCGCATCGGTGACCTGCTGCTGGTGACGATCCAGGTCGACATGCATGACCGCCTGGCCATGAGCCTGCAGGACGACTTGACCGAGCGCATCGTGCGCGACGAGGCCAAGGGCGTCCTGATCGACATCTCGGCGCTCGACCTGGTCGACTCCTTCATCGGCCGCATGATCAGTAATACCGCGTCGATGGCGCGCGTGCTCGACGCCCAGACCGTGCTGGTCGGGATGCAGCCGGCCGTTGCCATCACCCTGGTCGAGCTCGGCCTGACCCTGCCCGGCGTGAAAACGGCGCTCAACGTCGAACGGGGCATGGCGCTGCTGGGCAAGCAGTACCTGTCCGGCCCTGCGCGGCGCAATCCGCACGCGCGATGAGCGATATGTCCCCCGCGGCAGGCGTGCGCTTTTCGTCGCAGCTGCTGAGCCCGCGCGCCGGTGCACGGCGCGTGCTGGTGCTGCCGCTGACCGGCGACGAGCACGTGGTGGCCCTGCGCCGCCTGGTGCGCGAGCGCGCCATCGACATTAAACTGAGCCTGGTCGACCAGACCAAGCTGGTGACGGCTGCCAGCGAACTGGCGCGCAACACCCTCAAATACGGCGGCGGCGGCGAGGCCCACGTCATTGAACTCGACGACGGCGCACGCCTTGGCGTGCAGTTGATCTTCGCCGACGACGGCCCCGGCATCGCCGACACGGCGCTGGCCCTGACCGACGGCTACACCACCGGCGGCGGACTGGGACTGGGCCTGTCGGGCGCGCGCCGCCTGGTCGACGAATTCGACATCGACACCCGCGTGGGAGAAGGAACCGCCGTGGCGGTCGTCAAATGGAAACGCTGATCACCTCACTGCGCGCGCATCACGTCATCGCCATCACCCACGCCAGCGACATCGCCCAGGCGCGCCGCGCCGGCCAGGCGCTGGCCCAGCAGCTTGGCTTCGACGAGACCCGCGCCGGCCAGTTGGCCCTGTTGATCAGCGAGGCCGCGACCAACATCATCAAGCACGCCGGCGAAGGCCGCGTCTTCCTCTCCGAAGTGGTGGACGGCGAACGGCGCGGGGTCGATGTGCTGGCCAGCGACGCCGGTCCCGGCATCGGCAATCTGAGCCTCGCCCTGCGCGACGGCGTTTCCACCACCGGCACGGCCGGCACAGGCCTGGGCGCGATGCGCCGCCTGGCCAATGAATTCGACGCCTATGCGCCGCGCGGCAAGGGCGCCGCCTTCTTCATGCGGCTGTGGAGCGCGCCGCCCGATCCGTTGGCGCTGGCGCCCGCCGACGGCGCGGCGCCGTTCAGCTTCGGCGCCCTGTCCCTGCCGATTGCAGGCGAAGACAGCAACGGCGACGCCTGGGCCATGGCGGCCGATCGCGCCGGCGTGGCGCTGATGTCGGTCGATGGCCTCGGCCACGGCGACCTGGCCGCCGAAGCGGCGCGCGCGGCGCTCGACTGCATGGCGCAAGGGCCGTTTCGTTCGCCCGCCGCCCAGCTCGAAGCCTGTCACGGCGCCCTGCGCGCCACCCGCGGCGCGGCGCTGGCAGTGGCGCAACTGGCTTACGAGGGCCCGGCGCCATCGCTGCGCTTTGCGGGGATCGGCAATATCTCGGCCTGCCTGATCGACCAGAGCAAGCGGCGCCAGATGATCTCCCATAACGGCATCGTCGGCCACAATATGCGCAAGGTGCAGCAGTTCGAACTCGATTGTCCGCCTGGGGCGCTGCTGGTGATGCACTCCGATGGTTTATCGACCCAGTGGGACCTGGAGGCCTATCCGGGCCTGGCGGCGTGCAATCCGCTGCTGATCGCCGCCGTGCTGCTGCGCGACTTTGGCCGTGCGCGCGACGACGCCAGCGTGCTGGTGCTACGCTACAGCGGCCGCGCCCCCAGCGCCCCCTGAATGATCGAGACGATGACGATGCAGCCGAAGCAGACCATGCGCCTGCTTAATTTTGGTCTGGAAGGCCCGGCCGACGTGGTGACCGTTCGCCAGCGCGCCCGCCAGCTGTCGGCGACTTTGGGCTTTTCGCACCAGGAGCAGGTGCGCATCGCCACGGCCGTATCGGAACTGGCCCGCTGCGCCAGCCGCCGCGTCTACGGCGGGCGCGCCCTGTTTGCGTTCGAGTCCAGCGGTGCCGAGCGCCATCTGGCGGTGACGATCCGCGACAACGGTGGCGCCGAGCGGGTTGATGCGGCCTCCAGTCCCGGTCACTGGGCCGGTCCCCCGGAGCTGGACGAGCCGGCGCGCCAGCTCGAAGCGGCGCTGCTCACGGCGCGCCGCCTGATGGACCAGTGCGAGCTCGATCTGCAGGCCGACCATGCCATCACGGTGTCGATGATCAAGCGCCTCGCGCCCGAGCAGGTGCCTGACCCGGTCGCGCTGGCAGCGCTGGCCGGGCAGTTGGCCAAGGCGCCGCCGGCCGACAGCTTCGCCGAAGCGCAGCAGCAAAATCACGAACTGGCCACGGCGCTGGCCGAACTGCGCGAGCGCCAGGACGACCTGCTGGCGCTCACGCGCGAACTGGAAGACACCAACCGGGGTGTGGTCGCGCTGTACGCCGAGATCGAGGAAAAGGCGGAAAAGCTGCGCCATGCGGACGAAATGAAAACCCGCTTTCTGTCCAACACCAGCCACGAACTGCGCACGCCCCTGTCGTCAATCCGCGCCCTCACCCAACTGCTGCTTGACCGCATGGACGGCGAGCTGAGCGTCGAGCAGGAGCGCCAGATCACCTTCATCTCCAACGCCGCCAATGACCTGTCCAATCTGGTCAACGACCTGCTCGACCTGGCCAAGATCGAAGCGGGCAAAGTCACCATCGATGTGGCCCCAATCGACGTCGGCCAGTTGTTCAGCGCCTTGCGCTCGATGCTGCGACCGCTGGCGCGCCAGCCTGGCGTGGCGCTCAATTTCATCGAACCGGTCCCGCCCGTGCTGTTTGAATCGGACGAGCCGAAAGTGGCCCTGATCCTGCGCAATTTCGTCTCCAACGCCATCAAGTTCACCGAGCGTGGTGCGGTCGAAGTGACCGTTGCCCCGGCCGCCCCGGCCGACAATGCGGCGCTGCTGCGCTTCGATGTGCGCGATACGGGCATCGGCATCGCCCCCGAAAACCTCCAGCTCATTTTCGAGGAATTCAGCCAGATCGAGCATCCCCTGCAACGGGGCGTGAAGGGCACGGGCCTGGGCCTGCCCCTGTGCCGCAAGTTTGCCGGACTGCTGGGCGGGGAGGTGCTGGTGGAGAGCACGCCGGGACAGGGCTCCGTCTTCAGCCTGCTGCTGCCGCACCACCCCGAACCACACTGGCGCTCGCCATCATGAATCCGCCCGTACGCATCCTCAACGTCGACGACAACGACGGCGCCCGCTACGTCAAGAGCCGCATCCTGGCCGGCGCCGGTTTCGAAGTCGAGGAAGCCGCCAACGGCACCGACGCGCTCGACAAGGTGGCGCGCCGCCCGCCCGCGCTGGTGCTGCTCGACGTCAAGCTACCCGACATCAATGGCATCGAAGTGTGCCGCCGCATCAAGGCCGATGCGGCCACGGCGCACGTGCTGGTGCTGCAAACCTCGGCGGCGCTGACGGGCCGCGACGACAAGATCCGCGGCCTCGAAGGAGGCGCCGACAACTACCTCGCCGCGCCGATCGAGGCCGATGAACTGATCGCCAATGTGCGCGCGCTGCTGCGACTGCAGCAGACCCGCTTTGCACTGGCCAACAGCGAAGAGCGCTTTCGCCAACTGGCCGAAAACATCGACGATGTGTTCTGGATGTTCAATCTCGATGACGGCGCCCTGCTCTACGTGAGCGATGCCTATGCCCGCATCTGGGGCCGCGACAGTGCGCAACTGGCGCGCCAGAGCGACGACTGGATGGCCAGCGTCCATCCGCAGGACCGCCCTGCCCTGTCGCAGCGCTGGCACGCCCTGCTGGCGCTGGCGCCCTACGATGAAGAATACCGCGTGGTCGGTCCCAATGGCGCCACGCGCTGGGTGCGCGACCGCGCCTTCCTGGTGCGCGACGCACGCGAGCGGCCTTACCGCATCGCCCGCATCACCAGCGACATCACGGCGCGCAAGGAGATGGAGGGGCGCCTGCGCTCGGCCGACGACAACAAGAACGATTTTCTCGCCACCCTGGCCCATGAACTGCGCAATCCCTTGAGCCCCATCCGCACCGCGGTGGAGCTGCTGGGACAAGGCGAGGAAGACGGCGAAGCGGCCGACAAGGCCGTCCACGCCAGGGCGCGCGGGGTGATCTCGCGCCAGGTCGATCATCTCACCCACCTGGTCGACGACCTGCTCGACGTGGCCCGCATCTCGGAAGGCAAACTGACCCTGCGCGAGCAGGCGGTGGAGCTGCACGGGGTCTTCAAGGCGGCGCTGGAGACGGCCACGCCGATGCTCGAAGCGCGCCAGCATGGCATTCAATTGCGCCTGCCAGAGACGCCGCTGCGGGTGTGGGGCGACCCGGTGCGCCTGGCCCAGGCCATCGGCAACCTGCTGCACAACGCCGCCAAATTCACCGCCATCGGCGGGCAGATTTCGCTGGAAGCGGCGACCACGAACATGGACGGCCGACCAGCGGTGCGCGTCACCGTGCGTGACAACGGCATCGGCATCGCCAGCAGCAACCTGCCGCGCATCTTCGACATGTTCGCGCAAGGCCCGTATGCGCCCGACCGCGCCCACGATGGCCTTGGCATCGGCCTGTCGCTGGTGTCGACCCTGGTGCGCCTGCACGGCGGCCAACTGGTAGCCGACAGCGCCGGGGTCGGCCAGGGCAGCGCCTTCACGATTACCCTGCCGCTGATGGCCGAGGCAAGCGCGCATGACAAGGCTGCACATGAGGTACCCGCGCCGTGCCCGGACGCAGCGCCGTCCTCTCTCTCCATCCTGCTGGTCGACGACAACGTCGACTCCGCCGAAATGATGCGCGACTTGCTGGAGGCGCTGGGCCACCAGGTGATGCTGACCCACGACGGCGCCGGCGCGCTCGCGCTGGCGGCGGTGCACGCGCCCGACGTCATGATCCTCGACATCGGCCTGCCCGACATGGACGGCGATGCGCTGGCGCGGCGCCTGCGCCATATGCCCGCGCTGGCGCACACCCGGCTGGTGGCGCACACCGGCTACGGCGCGCCGCACGACCGCGAAAAAACCCGCGCCGCCGGCTTCGATGTGCATCTCGTGAAGCCGGCCAGCATCGAGCAACTGCAGGCGGCGCTGCGCCCCTAGCGCAGCCGCGCCAGCGCCGCGGCCACGCCGTCGCCGTAGCGGGGATCGGCCCGGCGGCAGTTGTCGATATGGCGCTGCTTGACTTCATCCCTGGCGTCGCCCAGCGCCCGCGCCGTGTTCTCGAACAGCAGTTGCTGCTGGCCGGGCCGCATCAGGCGGAACAGATTGCCGGGCTGCTCGTAGTAATCCTCGTCGACCCGGTGGTCCCAGTGGGCCGCGGCCCCTTCTAGCCGCAGCGGCGGCTCGGCCGGCGTCTCGCCCTGCCCCACCCAGGCTCCCTTACTGTTGGGCCAGTAGGACGGGGTCTCGCCCAGGTTGCCATCGACCCGCATGGCGCCGTCGCGGTGGTAGCTCCTGAATGGACACTGGGGCGCGTTGACGGGGATCGCATTGAAATTGGTGCCGACCCGGTAGCGCTGCGCGTCGCCGTAGGAAAAAAGCCGGGCCTGCAGCATCTTGTCCGGCGAAAAACCAATGCCGGGCACGATATTGGCCGGCGAAAACGCCGCCTGCTCGGTCTCCGCGAAAAAATTGTCCGGATTCTTGTCCAGGGTCATGCGGCCCACCTCGATCAGGGGAAATTCGCCCTTGGGCCAGACCTTGGTGAGATCAAAAGGATTGTGCCGGTGCGCCTGGGCCTGGGCTTCCGTCATCACCTGGATCGACAGGGTCCAGGAAGGGAACTGGCCCCGTTCGATATGGTCGAACAGGTCGCGGCCATGGCTTTCGCGGTCCTGCGCGACAATGCTGGCGGCCGCCTCGTCGCTGAGGTTGTCGATGCCCTGATCGCAGCGGAAATGAAATTTCACCCAGCTGCGCACATTGTCCGCATTGATCATTGAAAATGTGTGGCTGCCGAAACCATGCATGTGGCGGAAGCTGCGGGGAATGCCGCGGTCGGACATGACGATCGTCACCTGGTGCAGCGCTTCTGGCAAGAGCGACCAGAAGTCCCAGTTGTTGTCGGCCGACCGCAGCCCCGAGCGGGGATCGCGCTTGATGGCGTGGTTGAGGTCGGAGAAGCGCAGGGGGTCGCGAAAAAAAAACACGGGGGTATTGTTGCCCACCAGATCCCAATTGCCCTCCTCCGTATAAAACTTGACGGCAAAGCCGCGGATGTCGCGCTCCGCATCGGCTGCGCCCCGCTCGCCCGCCACGGTGGAAAAGCGCACAAACAGGGGCGTCGACTTGCCCAACTCCGCAAACAGGCGCGCTTTGCTGTAACGGCTGATGTCGTGCGTCACCACAAAATGGCCGTGCGCCCCCCACCCCTTGGCGTGCATGCGCCGCTCGGGAATCACCTCGCGGTCGAACTGGGCCAGCTTTTCAATCAGCCAGATATCTTCCAGCAAGGCCGGCCCGCGCGGACCCGCCGTCTTGATGTTGAGATTATCGACGACGGGCGCGCCGGTCGCGTGGGTCAAAGCTGGCAAGGTGGGTGGCATGGCGGCGTCCTCGGGCTGGTCGATGTGTGGCGGAATGTCCACTATTTCAGATTAGCCGCCACAGGCACAGCCGCAAAACGAGCAAAAGTCTATTTCGCGCCCAGGCAATTTCGCCAGAGCCGCCGGGCCTAGGTGGCGCGCGCCGTTGGCAGGGGGCGGTCGTGCCATTCCGCTATCCAGACCGCCAGCGCCAGCGCCGGGAAAGCCATCCCGGTCAACAGGGCAGCATGCCAGCCGTAGTGGGCCAGCGCCCAGCCGCCGGCGGCCGAGCCGAGCGCGCCGCCGGCGAAGAAAAGCGCAAAGTAGATGCCATTGAGGCGGCTGCGGGTTTCGGCGCCGAGGCTGAAGATGGCGCGCTGGCCCAGTACCAGGTTGGCCGCGACCGCCATGTCGAGCACGATCGATGCCAGCGTCAGGATGCCGATCGACAGTGCGCGCGATTCCGGCTGATACAGCGGCAAGGCGAAACCAACGATCCCAAGCACCAGCGCGGCAGCGGTGGCAAACAGGGTGTGGCCACGGTCGGCAAGGCGTCCCGCGATCGGCGAGGCAATCGCGCCGGCCATGCCGACGAGAGCAAAGATGGCGATGCCGGTCTGCGACACGTGCAGCTCGGGTCCGGCCAGCATCAGGGGCGTGACGGTCCAGAACAGGCTGAAGGAGCCGAACAGGCCGGCGTGATAGGCGGCGCGGCGGCGCAGCACGGGCGTACCAGCCAGCAGGTGCCACAGCGACGCAATCAGCTGGCCATACGACAGGGTGGCGCTGGGACGGCGCTCGGGCAACTTGCTGCGCAAGACAAAGGCAAGCACCAGGATGGCGGCGGCAGCGCCGCCGAATACCGTGTGCCAGCCAGCATGGTCGGCGATCAGGCTGGCCGCGGGACGCGCCACCATGATCCCCAGCAGCAGGCCGCTGACCACCTTGCCGACCGAATGGC
The DNA here is from genome assembly GCA_045810505.1 of Massilia sp. Lineage (GTDB taxonomy): Bacteria > Pseudomonadota > Gammaproteobacteria > Burkholderiales > Burkholderiaceae_D > JAFCUW01. The sequence goes on along the minus strand of JBJMVV010000177.1, from coordinate 22,453 downwards.
CGCGGGTCTCTTCGCGCGACAGGTGGGCGGCAAACGGCACCAGGATCTGTGCGGCCACTGAACCGAGCCCGATGCACAGCGACGCTGCCAGGAACAGCCAGGCGCTGGTGCTGACGGCGGCTGCGGCCAGCGCCGCGGCAGTGCCGAGCAGGGCGACGAACACCAGCCGGCGGTTTTCCAGCAGGTCGCCAAGCGGCACGATGAATAACAGGCCGAGCGCGTAACCGACCTGGGTGAGCGTCACGATCAGGCCGGCCGCCTCGATCGACAGGCCGGTGGCCGCGCTGATCGGACCGACCAGGGTCTGGGAGTAGTACAGGTTGGCGACAATCAGGCCGGCAGCAATGGCGAGCAGCCGCAGCATACCGGGTGAGATGTCAGCCATGGCGGGGGCGGCGGCCTTCGGGGCATTGGGATTCATGGATTCTCCTGGTTGGACGAAATGGCGTTCAAGGCTGCGGCGCCGGATGGCGCCAGCCGGACTGTGCAAATCTTACGGCGATCCGGCATTTTTTCCCATTGCGTGGGGCGCAAAACTGATTAGCATGCGATTGCCTGTTGATCTACCGATCACCGCAGCGGCCACGCCGGCAATCCCATCACACAACGCATCAGCCAATATTTTCACACATTTCTAATTTATCGGTCTATCATTAAATTACGGACCACAAGGGTCCGCCAATAACGATGATGGAGACTCGCATGACAGCTAGAAGAAATTTCCTTAAACAGGGTGCCCGCGCGGTGGGCGGCATCATGATGGTGGGCTGCGGCGTGCTGGCGCCGGCACGCGCCGCAAGCGCTGCGACCGCTGCCAGCGCTGCCACCACCACCGCGCGCATTCCCCTGGTACTTGGCGGCGCCGCCGTCAAAACGGTCGACGTGCATGCCCACTGCGTCATTCCGGAGGCGCTCTCCGTGATGGGAATCGATGTGTTCGACATCTATCCCCGCACCATGAAAGGCGGCCAGGAATGCATGATTGTCATCGACGACCGGCTGGCGGCGATGGATGCCCAGGGCGTGGACATGGAGGTGCTGTCAATCAACCCGTTCTGGTACGAGCAGGACCGGGCCAAATCGGCCCGCCTGGTCCGCATCCAGAATGAAAAGCTGGCCGAATTATGCGCCACCCGGCCGGACCGCTTCGCCGCCTTCGCCTCCCTGTCGCTGCAGTTTCCCGACCTGGCCGTGCGCGAACTGGAATACGCGGTGCAGAAGCTCGGTTTGCGCGGCGCAGCCATTGGCGGCAGCGTGGCCGGCGTCGATTTCGCCGACCCCCGCTTCGATATCGTATGGGCCAGGGCCGAACAACTCGGTGCGACCCTGTTCGTGCATCCGACCGGCACGCCGGAACTGGCCAAACGCTTCTGGGGCAACGGCTGGATGCCGAACGTGATCGGCTATCCCCTTGAAACCACCATCGCCCTGCAGCACTTCATTTTTGAAGGGGTGCTGGACCGCTTCCCCCGCCTGAAGATCTGCGCCGCCCACGGCGGCGGCTACCTGCCCACCTCGGCCGCTCGCATGGACCACGGCTGCTTCGTCAATCCCGGGGCCTGCAAGCACGGCGCGCCGCTGCTGAAAAAGCCCAGCGACTACGTCAAGCAGATTTATTTCGACAGCCTCGTGTTTACCCCGGAAGCCTTGACCAACCTGGTGCGCCAGGTGGGCGCTTCGCAGGTGGTGCTGGGCTCCGACCTGCCCTTCCCCTGGTCGGACCGACCAGTCGCCCATGTGCTTGGCACGGCGGCGCTGACGGACAGTGAAAAAGCTGCCATCCTGGGCGGCAACGCGCGCCGCATCCTCGGTCTGGGCTGAGGCTGAGGCTGCGGCGCAGGGCTCAGGCGCGGGCCTGGGCCTTGCGGATGCGCTTGAAGACGACCGGCGCGCTGTCGAGGAAGGCATCAACCTTCTGGTCGATCAGGCGGTCGAGGTCCTTCGGCACGGACAGGCCGTAGATCCACTTGCGCACGCCGACGTAAAAAATCGCCGCGTGCAGGCCCCAGATGAATTCGATCTCGTCCTCGTACTGTTGCGGCGTGGGCGCGGCTATCTTGAATTCGCGCCGCATTTCAGCCAGCACCAGGTTGAAAATGCGTTCGCGCAGCCGTTCCAGGTAGCGCTGGTTGATGCCTTCGCGGGTCAGGCCGGCGAAGATGAAGATGCGGATCCAGTCGCTTTTCAAAATCACCTTGCCATACTGCTTGTAGAACAGGCGCAGGCGTTCGTCCAGCGAGCGGCTGCGGTCGGCCAGCAGCTCTTCCCATTCCGGATTCCAGCGCGACAGGTAGACTTCATGGAACACCCGGTCCGCCAGCGCCTCCTTGTTGGGAAAGTAGCGGTACAGGAGGGGTTGCGACACCCCCATCTCACGGGCCAGGTCGCGCGTGCTGGCGGTGAATCCGTGGGTGGCGAAGTACTTGATGGCCTTTTCGACGATCAGCTGTTCGCGGTCTTCGGGCGCCAGGCGGCGGGTGACCTCGGCCGCTTGCGGCCTGGGCCGCGGGGTGCGCGCCGTGGCGGCGGCGCCGGCAGCAGGCGCCACCGCCTTGCTGGCGGTGGTACGGGGTTTCTTGACGACGGTCGTTGCCATGGAAGCCTTTACATTGAGTCCGCCGAGTATAGTCAATCGCTGATCGCTTGACAAATTACGCCTCGCGCGCGGCCGTCTCGAACACGGGCGGCATCGCCGTTTCCCGCATCACCGCCGCTGGCGTGCGGTATTTTTCCGCCATCGCCACCTCGTGCGCGGTGGCCAGCTGGGCCTGCATGTAGGCGCCCAGGTGGCGGGCGTGGGCGACGATGCTTTCGCCGTAAGCGCCCCGTTCGCGCGAGTAGGCCGCCAGCGCCTGCCCCAGGGGCAGCGCCTGCAGAAAACGCACCAGCGCCAGCGCATCGCCCGCCGCCTTGGTCACCCCCATGCCGCAATGGGGCCGCGCCACGAAGGCGGAGTCGCCCAGCAGCACGATGCGGCCATAGTCGAGGCGGGGCGAGACCAGGTCGTAGATGGGCTGGAAAAACGGCTGACTGGTGCGCGCCACCACTTCGGCGAACTGGGGCGACAGAGAGCGTTCGGCCACGGCGCGCATCTCGGCGATGACGGCGGGGCTGATCAATGGCGGCGGAATGCCCTTGTCGTGGTGGCGCCCGGCCGCATCGGTGGACAGGCGCCGCACTTCCGCTTCATCGGCGGGGCGGTACCACACGAAGTTGTAGCGGCGCCGCCCCGCTTCCATGGCGTTGAAGGCGCCCGCCACCGGGTAGCCCAGCATCTGTTCGCGCGGCGGCAAACAAAAGCCGAAGTGGCCGAACAGGGCAGCGTGGGTGGCCTCGCTCAGATCGCCCTCTTCGACCAGGCCGCGCCAAGCCACGTAGCCGGCGTATTCGGGCGCGATGGCTGGCGCCACCAGCTGACGCACGGTGGAGCGGATGCCGTCGGCGGCGATCAGCAGGTCCGCGGTACACCTGCTGCCGTCTGAAAACGTGCCGGTGACGCCGCCGCTGTCCTGCGCCACCCCCACCAGTTGCATGCCGCTGTGGTAGCACGATGCCGGCAAGGCCTGGCGCAGCAGGGTGTACAGGCGCCCCCACGCTGTGAGCACCTGGCGGTGGGGATGTTCGCCCACCCGCTGGCCGTCGCGGCCCAGCGTGATCCGCGAGGGCACCTCGACGCCGATGGCGGTGTCCTCGATGCCGATCGCGGCCAGCACGTCGAACAGTTCCGGGTGGGTGACGACGCCGGCCCCCCGTTCAGCCAGGGCGTCGTCGACCCGTTCGTACACATTGACGCTCCAGCCGGCCCGGTGCAGCAGATTGGCGGCAAACAGGCCGCCCAGCGAGCCGCCGATGATGGACGCGCTATTGCTGCGCCCTGCGCTCGGATAATCCTTGTTCATGTCTCCTCCTTGGTGTGGTGGGGCCTCAGCGGTCCCGATCCAGGCCCAGCTCGATCGCTTCGTGGCGGGGGTAATTCATTTCAATGGTGACGCCGCTGGGATCGCTGATGAACAGCTGATGCAGGCCCAGCGACGGCACGCTTCGCTCTTCAAAAGCGATGTCCATCCCGTGCAGCCGCGTGCGCATGGCGCCCAGCTCCGTGGCGAGAAACGCCACGTGGTCGACCGCGCCGGTGCCGTACAGGCTGGCGGCATCTTTCTCGCCCAGATACTCGGCCAGTCCGCCCTGGTCGTTCGGGTCGATCCCGATAATGTGCACCACGCCGAAATCACGCTCGTCCGTGCCGTCGTAGAGCCAGATGCCGGGAAAGCGAAATGGCGGACGGAAGCCCTCGCGCAGGCCTAGCACCTGCGTATAGAAGTGGCGCGACGCCGCCAGGTCGCCCGTGCGGATCGAATAATGGCCCAGTTTGCGGATACCCATGGTCTGCCCCTGATAAATGGATGGTGCCTTGAATTTAAGTGATCGCCTGATAAATAGCAAGAAAAATTTGCGCGCGAATTTGCTTGACAAGGGTTCATTCAAAGCCGATTATTTATCAACCGCTCATTTAAAAGAAGCCGCACTTACGTACTGTCGCACCCGCCGATCCGGCGCCGCCGCGGCCATCCACCAAGGAGACACCATGAACAAGCATTTCACCCTCGCCTGCTGCACGGCATTGCTGCTTTCGCCGCTGGCCCAGGCGCAGAACGGCGGCCCGATCCGGATCGGCCTGCCCGTCCCCCTGACCGGCCCGTATGGCGCCGAAGCGAAGGACCAGGTCAGGAACGCCGAGCTGGCCGTAGCCGAGTTCAACGAGGCGGGCGGCTTGAATGGCCGCAAGGCCGAACTGCTTGTACGCGACGACAAGCTCAACCCCGCGGAAGCGGCCACCCGTGCCCTCGAGCTGATCGAAAAAGAGCACGTCAATTTCATCGTCGGCGGCCTGTCCGCCGCCACCCAACTGGCCGTCAACAACCTGACCCGCCAGCGCAAGGTGCTGTATATCTCCATCAGCCAGTCCGACGCCATCAACGAGGCGGCCGATTTTTCCCGCTATACCTTCCACGAGTCGCTCAACCCCCACATGACCACCCAGGCGGTGGGCAATTTCGTTTTCAGGAAGGGCATGCGGATCGCCTTCCTGACCGCCGACTACGCCTACGGCCAGGAGATGGCGCGGGGCTTTCGGCGGGTGGCGGCCGACAAGGGCGCCATCGTGGTGGGCGAGATCAAGCATCCGCTGGGCGCGGCCGACTATTCCACCTTCCTGCCACGGCTGCAGGCGATGAAGCCCGACGTGCTGGTTTTCAATAACTTCGGCCGCGACAACCAGGTCTCGATCAAGCAGGCGGGCGACTTCGGCATGAAGAAAACCATCAAGTTCGTCACTCCCGTGCTCACTTACACGGCCAGAACTTCGGCCGGCGCCCAGGTCTACGACGGCGTCGTCGGCGGCAGCGCCTATTATTGGTCGATGGCCGGCGGCACGCCGTCCGCCAGCGCCTTCAACGCCCGCTACGGCAAGGCCAATGGGGGCGCACTGCCGTCCGACTACGGCTCGATGGCCTATTCGGCCGTCAAGTCGCTGCTGATGGCGGTCAAGGCGGCTGGCAGCAGCGACACGGAAAAAGTGGTCGATGCCCTCGCCGCCCTGCGCTACGACACCTACAAGGGCGCTCAATACTACCGCGCCTGCGATCACCAGTCGGTTCAGTCGGTGCTGGTGCTGCAGTCGGTGGCCGTGCCGGCCAGGCCGGCCGACATCTTCAGGGTGCTGGCCACGGCCCCTGGCTCGGAAGCGGCCTTGCGCAGCTGCGCCGAACTCGGTCACGGGGCCGCCCCCGCCGCCGTGGCCGCGGCCAAATAAGCGTCCAGGCTGACAAGGAGCCATCATGGAAGGCATCACTCTCGAGCTGGTCGGATTACAGCTGTTCACCGGACTGGCGCTGGGCGCCGTCTACGTCCTGCTGGCGGTGGGGCTTTCGCTCATCTTCGGCATGCTCACCATCGTCAACTTCGCCCACGGCGCTTTTTTCATGGTGGGCGCCTACGCCGGCTACGCCATCTACCAGGTCCTGCCGAACTTCTGGCTGTGCCTGGTCGCGGTGCCACTGGCGGTCGCGCTGCTGGGCATGGCGGCCGAACGGCTGCTGGTGCGCCCCCTGTATGGTCGCGGCATCGACTATCCCCTGCTGCTGACTTACGGCCTGGCCTACGTGATGGTCGAACTGGTGCGGATCGGCTTTGGCAAACAGGGGCTGCCGGTCGATACGCCCGCCCTGCTGCAGGGTTCAAGCGACATCCTGGTGGGCCAGTTTCCCACCTACCGCCTGTTTGTCATCGGCGTCACCGTGCTGGTGCTGGCGGGACTGTGGCTGTTCATCGAACGAACCTCGTTCGGCCTGATCGTGCGAGCCGGCGCGCGCGACCCGCAGATCGTGCGCATCCTGGGCGTCGACGTCGGAAAGGTGTGGCTGATCGTGTTCGGCCTCGGTACCGGCATCGCCGGCCTGGCGGGCTTTCTGTCCGCCCCCATGCAGGGCATCAGCCCGGAAATGGGCGGCTCGGTGCTGACCGTCGCTTTTGTGGTGACGGTGGTAGGCGGCATGGGCTCACTGGTCGGAGCCATCGTGGCCGGCATCCTGGTCGGGGTGGTGGAAAGCCTGGCCGTGCTGTTTTTCCCGGAAGCGGCCAAGGTGTCGATGTTCGTCATCATGGCGGTGGTGCTGCTGGTGCGTCCGCAAGGCCTGTTCGGCCGGGCCGGCCTGATGAGCTGAAAAGGAGTAATCACATGATCAATACTGAATCCCTGCCCGCGACTGACGCGGCCACGGCCGCAAACCATCCGGCCGGCCTGTTCGCGGCGCTGGCGCGCCAGCGCGTGGCCGCCACCGTGCTGGTGCTCCTCACCCTGCCGTGGATTCTGCCCAACCAGTCGCTGGCCGTGAATATCCTGATCTATGGTCTGTATGCCGCCGGCTTCAACCTGCTGTTCGGCTATATGGGCATGCTCTCGTTTGGCCATGCCGCCTTTCTCGGCCTGGGCTCCTACACGGCCGGCATCCTGATCGCCCACGCTGGCGTGGCCTGGTGGCTGGCGATTGCGCTGGCCATTGCCGCCAGCGCCCTGCTGGCACTGCTGATGGGACTGCTGGCGATCCGCACCCGCGGCATTTATTTTGCCATGGTCACCCTGGCGCTGTCCCAGTGCGTGTACTTCCTGGTCTACCAGTTCCCCCTCTCTGGCGGTGAAAATGGCCTGCGCGGTGTCAACGTGCCCACCATCGCCCTGCCGGGCCTGACCCTGGACCTGCTCGACCCCACCGTCAAGTACTACGCCTTTCTCGTGGTGGTGGCGCTCACCCTGGCTGGCCTGTCGCGCGTGCTGGCCTCGCCCTTCGGCGCCGTCATCGAGGCGGTGCGCGAAAACGAGATGCGCACCCGCGCCTGCGGCTTCCAGGTCGAACACACCAAACTGATGGCCTTTATCATGTCCGGCGCCATCTGCGGCCTGGCCGGCGCCCTCAATGCGATCCACCTGTCCAGCGTGGCGATCGAGAGCCTGCACTACGAGACCTCCGGCCTGGTCGTCATGATGTGTCTGCTGGGCGGGATGGGCACTTTTTTCGGTCCCTTTGTCGGCGCCGCCCTGTTCCTGCTGATCCAGGACCTGTTTTCGCAGTGGACCGAACACTGGCAGCTCTACGTCGGCCTGATTTTCATGGCCTTCGTGCTGTTCTTCCCGAAGGGCGTGTGGGGCACCATCCTGGAGAAATTTCATGGCCGCTGACATCATCCTCTCGACCGAGCACCTGACCCGCCGCTTCGCCGGCTTCACAGCCCTGCACGATGTCTCGGTCGATTTCGAGCGGGGCAAGCTCACCTCCATCATCGGCCCCAATGGCGCCGGCAAGAGCACTTACTTCAACGTCCTCTCCGGCACCTTTCCTCCTACCAGCGGAAGCGTGCTGTTCGAAGGGCGCGAGCTGGCCGGGCTGGCGCAGCACCACTTTTCCCACGCCGGTGTGGCCAAGTCCTTCCAGATTACCAGCGTCTTCCCCGCGTTTTCCGTGCTGGAGAACGTGCGCATCGCGCTGCAGGCCCGCCACGGCCGCCTCAATTTCTGGAGCCCTCGCCGGGCGCTGGGCCTGGAGCCGCATGCCCACGCCCTGCTCGAGCAGGTGGGACTGGGACGCCACGCCGCCCGCCGCGCCAGCGAGCTGGCCCACGGCCAGCAGCGGGCGCTGGAAATCGCCATCGCGCTGGCAGCCGATCCGGCCCTGCTGCTGATGGACGAACCCACCGCCGGCATGAGCCCGGAAGAGACGCGCGCCATGATGGACCTGATCGTCACCCTGGCGGACCAGCGCACCATCATTCTGGTCGAGCACAAGATGAAGATGGTGATGAGTATCAGCGAGCGCATCGTGGTGCTGCACCACGGCGAGCTGCTGGCCGCCGGCACCCCCGACGACATCCGCGCCCACGATGAAGTCAGGCGCGTCTACCTGGGCAAACACTGAAGGAGGCCAGCATGCTGACCATAGAAAATCTCAATGCCTGGTACGGCGCCAGTCATATCCTGCAAAACGTCACCCTCGAGGTCAGGCAGGGCGAAGTGGTCTCCCTGCTGGGCCGCAACGGCGCCGGCAAGACCACCACCATCAAGGGTGTGATGGGCCTGATCAAAAAAACCACCGGCAAGGTCTCCTTCAAGGGCCATGACCTGCTGGCCCTGCCCGCCCATGCACGCTTCGGCCTGGGCCTGGCCTATGTGCCGGAAGAGCGGCGCATCGTGCCGGGTCTTACGGTGCTGGAAAATCTGCGGCTCGGCATCGTCGCAGCCAACATGGCCGGCCGCGAAAACGAGGTCATCGAGCGCATCGCCGCCACCTTTCCCCGCCTGCGCGAGCGGCTGGGGCAGATCGCCGTGACCATGTCCGGCGGCGAGCAGCAGATGCTGGCCATCGCCCGCGCCACCGCGGCCGATCCCGACATGATCCTGCTGGACGAGCCGTCCGAAGGGATCATGCCGGTGCTGGTCGACGAAATGTTTGAACTGTTCGCCGCACTGAAACGCCAGGGCAAAACCATCTTGCTGGTCGAGCAAAGCGTGGAGGCGGCGCTGGGCATTTCCGACCGCGCCTACATTCTTGAACAGGGCGCGGTGGCTGCCAGCGAGTCGGCGCAGGCCATGCTGGCTGATCCCGCCATCCAGGAAAGGTATTGCACCGTATGAAACCGCATGCGCATTCAGGGCGCGCTCTCTTGACCAGGCGCCTTCTGCTGGCGGTGGGCACTGTGGCGCTGGCCGCGGCGGCGGCGCTGTTGTGGCCCCAGCCTGCCATTGCGCCACTCGATCCCGCGCCTGGCGCCGCGGTGCCAGCCGCCGACCCGGCCACCCTGGCGCGCGGCGCGCGGGTGGTGGCGCTGGGCGACTGCATGGTGTGCCACACGGCCGCCAACGGCCAGCCCTACGCTGGCGGGCTGCCCCTGCAGACGCCCTTCGGCACCATCTACAGCACCAACATCACGCCCGACCGCGCCACCGGCATCGGCGCCTGGAGCCCTGCCGCCTTCCAGCGGGCCATGCGCCACGGTGTGGCGCGCGACGGCCACCTGCTCTACCCCGCCTTCCCCTACACGCACTATACGCAGATGAGCGACGCCGACATCGGCGCGGCCTACGCCTACCTCCAGACCCGCACGCCGGTGGCGGCGCCGGCGCCCGTCAACGACCTGATTCCCCCGCTGGGCTGGCGGCCCTTGCTGGCGGGCTGGAATTTGCTGTTTCTGCGTCCCGGCAACCGCATTGCCGACGCCGCGCAGACCACCCCGACCCTGCGCGGGCAATATCTGGTCGACAGCATGGGCCATTGCGCCAGCTGCCACAGCGGCTTGAACCTGCTGGGCGGCGAGCGCCACCCCGCGTTCGGCGGCGGCCATATCGACGGCTGGGACGCGCCCGCGCTGACGGGCTTGCGCAGCCTGCCCGTGCCGTGGACCCAGGCCGAGCTGGTCGACTACCTGCACGGCGGCCTGTCGGCAGCCCACGGCGCCGCCAAGGGTCCCATGCAGCCCGTGACGGCCCACCTGGCCGAGGTGCCGGTGGAAGAGGTGCGCGCCATCGTGGCCCACCTGAACACCTTGCAGACGGCAGGACCGCTGGCGGCCGGCGCAGCACCGGCGCCACTACACCTGGCCCAAGCAGCACCGGCGCCCATCGCCCGCGCCGCCGCCAGCCCTGAACTGCAGGCGCTGCGCCAGCGCGGCGCCATCCTGTTCGAAGGCGCCTGCGCCAGCTGCCACGGCGCCAGTGCGCCGCTCGGCACCATCAACGGCCGCCCCGGCCTGGAGCGAAGCCGCTCGCTCAGTGATGACAGCGCCAACAACTTCCTGCGCACCGTGCACGACGGCGTTGCCCGCGCCGGTGCGCCGGCCGCCATTTACATGCCTGCGTTCGCCGACGTGCTCTCCGATGCCGACATCGCCGCCCTCGCGGCCTACGCGCGGCTGGACCTCGCGGGCCTGCCGGCCTGGGACAGGGGCGCCGTGATTCACGCCAGCGCCGCCATGCGTACTGCAAAATAAACAAGGACTGCTATGACTACTCCGCCCACCACTATGACCTCGGTCACCATCAACGGCCGCGCCCAGCAGCTCAAAAGCGCGCCCGCCAGTCCCCTGCTGTACGCGCTGCGCAATGAACTCCATCTCAACGGCGCCAAGTTCGGCTGCGGCATGGGCCAGTGCGGCGCCTGCACCGTCATCGTCGACGGCAAGGCCGTCTACGCCTGCCTGACACCCGTCGCTGCCACGGCGGGGCGCCAGGTGCGCACCATCGAAAGCCTTGGCAGCGCACAGCAGCCAGGCCCCTTGCAGGCGGCGTTCATCAAGCACCAGGCGGCCCAATGCGGTTACTGTATTGCCGGCATGATCATGCGGGCCCAGGCCTTGCTGGAGAAGATTCCCCATCCGGACGAAGCGCAGATCCGCGCCCACATGGAAGCGAACCTGTGCCGCTGCGGCACCCACATGCGCATACTCGCCGCCATCAGCGAAGTGGCGCGGGCGGGCTTGCCGGCTGGCGCCAGGGCGGCCGCATGAAGCCCGACGCGAACGGACGGCGCGCCTTCCTGCGCGACGGCGCTCTGCTGCTGGCCTTTTCCCTGCTGGCGCCCACGGCGCGCGCGGCGTTCAATGCGATGGGCCTGCCGCAAGTGGTGGATCCGACCCTGCCGGGCAGCCTGAAAAGCACACCCTGGCTCGACGCCTGGATCCGCATCGCTGCAGACGGCGCCATCACCGTCTGCAGCGGCAAGGTGGAACTGGGCACGGGCGTGCGCACCGCCATGATCCAGATCGCCGCCGAGCAGCTGGAAGTATCGCCGGCGGCCATCACCTTCATCGCCGGCGACACCGCCATCACCCCTAACGAGGGCTACACGGCGGGTAGCCACACTATCGCCGACAGCGGCACCGCCCTGCTGCACGCGGCCGGCCAGGTGGCCAGCCTGCTCAGACTGGGCGCCGCCACTCGCTGGGCAATCGCTCCCGGCGCCGTCACCCTCGGGGACGGGCGGGCGCTGGCGGACGGACGCAGCATGCATTACGGCGAGGCGGTGGCCAGCCTGGGCAAAGCGGGTCTGCATCGCATGGCCGGGCGCGAACCAGCCGCCAGGGCGCCGGCGGCCCGGCGCCTGATCGGCCAGCCGCTGCCGCGGGTGGACATTCCCGCCAAGGTGACGGGTGGCGCCAGCTATGTGCAGGACCTGCGGCCGGCCGGCATGGTGCACGCGCGCGTGCTGCGACCGCCGCGGCGGGGAGCGGTCATCGCCGCCGCCGACACGGCGGCGATCACGCGCCTGCCCGGGGTGATCAAGGTGGTCCGCGACGGAAATTACCTGGCCGTCATCGCCGACGACGAGTGGCGGGCCATCGAAGCCATGCGCGCGCTCGCCGCCGTCACCCGCTGGCAGGGTGGCGAGGCGCTGCCCGATCCAGCCACCCTGCACCAGCACCTGCTAAGCCTGCCCCGCCAGGATATTCCCATCCGCGACAGCGGCAGCCTGCAGGGCGCATCGCCGCGCCAGATCAAGGCGCGCTTCACCAAGCCCTTCATCCTGCACGGCTCGATCGGGCCATCCTGCGCGCTCGGCGTTCTGGAAAACGGTATGCTCACCGTTTGGACCCACACCCAGGGCGTGTTCCCCCTGCGCCAGGCGCTGGCCGAACTGGTGGGGATGGATCCGGCCCAGGTGCGCTGCATTCATACCGAGGGCTCCGGCTGCTACGGCCAGAACGGCGCGGACGACGTCGCCGCCGACGCCGCCCTGCTGGCCCGCGCCCTGCCCGGCCGTCCGGTGCGGGTGCAGCTGATGCGCGACCAGGAAAACCTGTGGGAACCATATGGCCCGGCCATGGTGACCGAAGTGACGGCCTCGGTGGACGCCGCCGGCAAGATCGACAGCTGGGAGTACGGTATATTCAGCGGCTCGCACAACGAACGTCCCGGCAACGCGGGCAAGCTGGTGCCGGCCTGGCTGCTGGCCAATCCCATCGCACCATCGCCTTCGCAGCCGATGGCCCAGCCGGAAGGGGGTGGCGACCGCAACGGCATTCCCCTTTACACCCTGCCCAATGCGCGCGTCGTCAATCACTTCATGCCCCACTATCCCCTGCGCACTTCGGCCATGCGTTCGCTGGGCGCCCACCTGAACGTGCTGTCGATCGAGCACACCATGGACGACCTGGCGCGCTTGGCGCGCATCGATCCCGTGCTGTTTCGCCTCAAGCACCTGGACGATGCCCGCGCCGCCGCCGTGGTGCGCCTGGCCGCCGCAAAATTCGGCTGGCCGGGCAAGCCCGGGGCGCGCCACCAGGGCGCCGGTTTCGCCTTTGCGCAGTACAAGAACCTGATGGGCTACGTCGCCATCGCAGTCGAACTGGCGGTGCAGCCCGACACGGGCGCGGTCGATATCCTGCGGGTGGTTGCTGCCGCCGACTGCGGCCAGATCGTCAACCCGGACGGCGTGCGCAATCAGCTGGAAGGGGCAATCGTGCAATCGGCCAGCTGGACCCTCTACGAACAGCTGCAGTTCGACCAGGCAGGCGTGAAAAGCACCGACTGGACCAGCTACCCGATTTTGCGCTTTACCAGCCTGCCGCGCCGGGTTGAGGTGCACCTGATCGACCAGCCGGGTGCGCCCTTCCTGGGGGTGGCTGAAGCGGCCCAGGGGCCCATGGCGGGCGCCCTGGCCAATGCGCTGTTTGCCGCCACTGGCAAGCCGCAGCGCGCGTTGCCGTTGGCGGGAACCCGGCTGCGCAGTTGAGGGTGGAGTCAGTTGCGGCGCAGCTTACCCCGCCAGCGCCAGCCTTTGCGCCGCGCCCGCCAACTGAAAACTGCCCACCATGCCCGACAGAGCGCCGGCCTGGTCGCGCAGACTGGCCGCGGCAGCAGCCGCTTCTTCCACCAGCGCCGCGTTCTGCTGGGTCACCGCATCCATTTCCGACATGGCGATATTGACCTGGCTGATGCCGCTGCGCTGTTCGTGCGACGCGGTGCTGATGGAGGAGATGATGGTGGTGACTCGCCCCACGCTGGCCACCACTTCGTCCATGGTTGCGCCGGCCCGTTCGACCAGGGCGGTGCCGGCCCCGATGCTGCCCACCGAATCCTCGATCAGGGTCTTGATTTCGCGGGCGGCGGCGGCGCTGCGCTGCGCCAGGGTGCGCACTTCGCTGGCAACCACGGCAAAGCCGCGGCCCTGTTCACCGGCGCGCGCCGCCTCCACCGCGGCGTTGAGCGCCAGGATATTGGTCTGAAAGGCGATGCCGTCGATGGTGCCGATGATCGCTTCGATGCGCCCGGCGCTGCTGTTGATCAGCCCCATGGTCTGGATCACTTCGGTGACGGCACTGCCGCCGTGGCCGGCCGTTACGGCCGCCTGCTTGGCCAACTGGTCCGCCTGCGCCGCGCTGTCGGCATTCTGCGCCACCGCCTGCGTCAATTCCTCCATCGACGCCGCGGTTTCCTCGAGCGCACTGGCCTGCCCTTCGGTACGGCTCGACAGATCCAGATTGCCACTGGCGATCTGCGCCGAAGCGGTGGCGATGGTCTCCGAACTGGCGCGGATAGCTGCAATCATGCGTGCCAGGTTGTCCTGCATGGTTTTCATTGCATACAGCAGGCTGCTGTCGTCCCCCGGGGCCGTCACCACGGGCACGCTCAGGTCGCGGGCGGCGATGCGCATCGCCACCGCCGCCGCGTATTCAGGACTGCCGCCCAGGGTGCGCTGCAGGCTGCGGTTGATCAGCACCACGATGGCTGCCAGCGCGGCGCTGATCAACAGCACCGTCAACACCACCGCTTTGAGGGAACGCACCACGGCCGCGTCGATATCGTCCACGTACTGCCCCGCCACCAGCGCCCAGCCCCAGGGCTTGTAGCTGGCGATGCGGGCCAGTTTGGCCGAGGGCGCCGCGCGCCCGGGACGCAGCCACAGGTAGGTCAGAAAGCCCTGGCCGTCGGCCGATCCGGCCAGCGCGGCGATCTCGCGGAACACATACACGCCGTTGGGATCCTGGAACGCGCTCAGGTCCTTGCCGTCGTTCTGTGGGGCGGCCGGGTTCTGGATGGGACGGCCGTCCAGGCTGAGGATGGCGATATAGCCGTCCTCGCCGTAGCGGATATCTTTCAACACGGCCCGGGCGCCGGCGCGCGCCTGTTCTTCGCTGATCAGCCCCTGGCGGGCCTTGGCGGCAAAGCCTTCGACGATCGTCAGAGCCGCCTTGTCGACATTGGCCAGGGCGCTCTGGCGCTCCTCGAAGCGCAGTGCGCGCGCTTCGACGGCGCCGTAGGTGGAGATGGCAAGCACGCATGCCAGGCTGGCGGCAAGGGGCAGCCAGAGCTTGCGTTGAAAGCTGGGTTTCATTGTGTTCTTCCTGAAAATGAAGGTTGACTGACTCATGTTAAGTGATCGATCGATCACTCCGCAGGCAAAAAAAACTGGCCGCAGGCCCTTCTTCCAGATCCCTCCTGCCGATTCGACAACGGCCTGGCGCTCACACCAGCGCCGGATAGTCCGTGTAGCCCTTGGCGCCGCCGCCGTAGAAGGAATACGGATCGGGTTCGTTGAACGGGCCGCCTGCAGCGATCCGTTCGACCAGGTCGGGGTTGGCCACGTAGGCCCGGCCGAAGGCGACTGCATCGGCGTCGCCGGCAGCCACCAGGCGTTCTGCGTCGGCCGCGCTCAAGCCGGCATTGGCAATGACGACGCCGTCGAAGTTGGCGCGGATCAGGGCCAGCAGCTGCGGCATGTCGGCGGTCCCGCCCCAGGCATTGGTGTCGGCGCCATGAATGTAGGCGATGCCGTAGGACTGCAGCATGGCGGCCACGTAGCCATAGGTCTGCGCGGCGGCCGGATCGAGCGCGTTGTTGTAGGTGGCGAAAGGAGAAATGCGCACGCCCACCCGGCCGGCCGGGACGCTGTCGAGCACCGCCTCAAGCACCATGCGCAGGAAGCGCGCACGGTTTTCCACACTGCCGCCGAATTCGTCTTCGCGCTGGTTGACCAGCGGCGAGAGGAATTGCTGGGGCAGATAACCGTTGGCGGCGTGGATTTCGATGCCATCGAAGCCGGCCAGCATGGCGTTGGCGGCGCCGCGGCGGAATTCATCGATGGCCGTGAAGATATCGTCGCGCGTCATGGCCCGCGAGGGCGAGGCGGCAATGCGGGAGTAGTAGCCGTTGTGCAGGGCGCCGTACACCTGCAGCTTGTCGAGATCGTCGTTAATGCCCGAGGGCGAGAGAGGGTCGCGGCCATTGAGCAAAGCGTAGGAGCTGACCCGCCCGCCATGCCAGAGCTGCATGACGATCTTGCCGCCCCGTGCGTGCACCGCGTCGGTAACGGCGCGCCAGCCCGCCACCTGGGCCGGGGCATAGATGCCGGGTGCATTGTCGAAGGCGGCTGAATCGCGCGACACGTTGGTCGCTTCCGAGACGATCAGCCCGGCCGAGGCGCGCTGGGCGTAATACAGTGCATTCTGGGCGGTGGGCATGCCGCCCGGGCCGGAGCGGGCGCGGGTCAGGGGCGCCATCGCGATGCGGTTGCTCAGTTGTAGTTGACCGGCGCGCAAGGGTTGTAAAAGGCTGTTCATGGGTCGCTTCCTGTGAGTGGGTAAAGCGTCACTGTAAGCAATCTGGGCGGTGCTGATAATATGGCGGCTATCGCAAACATCGTTGCGCCTGGCGCAAAGCCCCCACATGGACCGTTTCGCTGAAATCAATGCCTTTTGCCTGGTCGCCAGCAATGGCGGCTTTTCCGCCGCGGCCCGCCAGCTGGGGATGGCCACTTCTTCCGTTACGCGCCTGGTGGACGCGCTGGAGCAGCGCCTCGGCGCGCCGCTGCTGAACCGCTCGACCCGCAGCGTGACCCTGACCGACCGTGGCGCCCTGTATTTCGAGCAGGCCGCAGCCATTCTCGACAACCTGGCTGCGGCCGACGACGGCGCCAGCGCCGACAGCGCGGGGGTGCAGGGCCTGTTGCGGGTCAGCGCGCCCGTCACCTTCGCCGCCATGCACGTGGGCCCGGTCGCAGCGGCCCTGCACGCGCTGCATCCGCGGCTGGAACTGGATCTGCGCCTGTCGGACATGATGAGCAATATGGTGGATGAATCGATCGACGTGGCGATCCGCATCGGCGCGCTGGACGACCAGCCCAACCTGATCGCGCGCCGGCTGATGGACCATCAGCGGGTGATCTGCGCCAGTCCCGCCTACCTGGCGCAGCACGGCGCGCCGCAGCAGCCGGCCGACCTGGCCGGCCACAACTGCCTGCGCTTCGCCTACGACGGCGCGCGCACCAGCTGGCGCCTGCAGCGGGGAGAACAGGTCGACAGCGTGGCCGTGCGCGGCACCCTGATCGCCAACAATGCGGAAGTGCTGCGCCAGGCCGCCATTGGCGGCGCCGGCATTGCGTTGCTGGCGCGCTGGCTGGTCGACACCGACCTGGCGGCTGGCCGGCTGGTGCCGGTGCTGGCCGATTACCGCAGCAATCCGGGTCCAATGAACGTGGGGCTGTACGCCATCTACCCCGCCAACCGGCGTGGGTCACCCAAGGTCAGGGTGTTCGTCGATGCGCTGGCCACCCACCTGGCGGCGCTGCACCAGGCGGCGTCAACCGACGCGGCGCTGCCGGATCCCCAGCCCTAGGCGGCCTGGGCGAGGTCCCAGAACGCGCCGCCGCTCCTGACGGTGGTGCGGTCGAGGATGCGCTGCTGATCACGCCCGATTGGCGTGGCGCGGTGGGCCACCCGGATGTTATCGGCCACCACGAAGTCGCCCGGCTGCCAGTGATGGCGGTAGGTGGCGCCATCGCGCGACAGGTGGCGGTCGACCGCCTCGATCATGGTGCGGCTTTGCGCCGGCGTGTAGCCGCCGATGCCGCTGGTCAGACCGATGTTCAGGTACAGCACCCGGTCCCCGGTGTGCGGATGCTCCATCGCCAGTCGGTGGGTCACGCCATTGCGGTGAAAGCTGACCAGATCCTCGATGTCTTCCTTGACCGGCGCCGGCAGCTGCACATACGCTTCGCGCAGGTCGGTGAACAGGGTATCGCCGTCGCGCTCGGGCTGGGCCACTGAATACCAGATCGACATCGGCGTGGGCACGTCGCGGAACGATCCGTCCGAATGCCAGTAACGGCCGACGTCGACATAACCTTCGCCACTGCGGCTGGCGACCCGGAATATCTCGGGCACGCCCGGCACCTGGCCGGCGTTGGGCGGGAAGGTTTCCAGGTCACCGAACAGCTGCGAGGCGGCGACCTGCTCGCGCGGTGTGAGCTGCTGCCCGCGGATGACCAACAGCCCTTGCTCGAGCAAAGCCTGCTGAAGACTGGCCGTGGTGGCTGCGTCAAGCTGGCGCAGGTCGATACCGCTGATCTCGGCGCCGAAGCCGGCGCTCAGGGGATGCAAGGTCATGATGACTCCATACTTGTAGGCGCAATGGCGCGAAGCAGTCATTCTCCGCCGCGCCGGCATTGGCGATAAGCCGTACAAAACCGCAGGCAGCTTTGCGTACGACGCAAAGGCTGGTTTCGGCACGCACAGTCAATCTGATGCCCGTATCGCCCTGAGCGTCACGCTGAACACAGCAATTCACACTAAGTCCACCCCCGCTTCGGCGGGGTTTTGATTTGTGCGCCAGGCAGTGGCCGCCATGACGCAAAAAAGGCCTGCACCTCGCGGTACAAGCCTTTATCGATTCCAACAAATTCTGGTGGGAAGTGCAAGTTTCGAACTTGCGACCCCTGCAGTGTGAATGCAGTGCTCTACCCCTGAGCTAACCTCCCGAAGCGGGGCGAATTATCGCATACCGCGCCGCAATTTGGCAAACCTTATTGCACAGCGGCGTAAGTGCGCCAGATGCACTGGCCCTTGACTGCCTTGTCCAGGCCGCCCAGCACCGCTTCGTGCTCGGCCGCTTCTTCCGGGTCGGCTGCCAGCACGATGATCTGCGCCAGCGGCACCGCCTCTAACAGGATGCCGCCGCCGGCAACTTCTTCTTCCATGTCCATCGACAGGGAATTCTGGCCGCGCGTCATCGACAGGTAGACGTCCGCCAGCAACTCGGCATCGAGCAGCGCGCCGTGCAGCTTGCGGTGGGCGTTGGAGACGCCGTAGCGGTCGCACAGGGCATCGAGCGAGTTGCGCTTGCCGGGATGGAGTTCCTTGGCGTTGACCAGGGTGTCGATCACGCCGCTGCAGTGTTCCGTGAAGGTCGGCAGACCCAACAGCTTGAATTCGTGATTCAGAAAACCCAGGTCAAAGGGCGCGTTGTGGATGATGACTTCGGCGCCCCGGATGTACTCCCTGAGTTCCTCGGCAATCTCCGCAAACTTCGGCTTGTCGCGCAAAAATTCCGTCGTCAAGCCGTGCACCGCCAGCGCGCCCTCTTCCGAATCGCGCTCGGGATTGATATACCGGTGAAAGTTATTACCGGTGAGCATACGATTATTCAACTCAACACAGCCCACCTCGATCACCCGGTCACCGGTGCGGGGGTTCAGCCCTGTGGTTTCAGTATCGAGAACAATTTGACGCATAAAAGCTTCCAGTATTAAAGACGAGTGATTATTTCTGCTTGCCCACTTCCACGCCTTTATTAGCGAGGATATCAGCCCTTTCGTTGCCGGGGTGACCGTTGTGTCCCCTGACCCAGCGCCATTCGACCTGGTGATTGGCCTGCGCCGCATCCAGCGCGCGCCATAAATCTTCGTTCTTGACGGGCTCCTTCGTCGAGGTCTTCCAGCCCCGCTTTTTCCAGCCGTGGATCCACTCGGAGATCCCCTTCTGGACATATTGACTGTCCGTATGCAGGACCACTTCGCAGGGCCGGGTCAGCACGCCCAGCGCTTCGATCACGGCGCGCAACTCCATGCGGTTATTGGTGGTGTTGGCTTCGCCGCCACAAATTTCTTTTTCGTGACCCTCGGCCACCAACAGGGCACCCCAGCCGCCGGCGCCCGGATTGCCCTTGCAGGCGCCGTCGGTAAATATTTCTACTTTGCTCATCCTGCGTGTTTCTCTCTCGTTGTTCTCTGATTATTCTCGATTGGTCGCAGGCACCGCTTTCGGCGCCCCTGCCGTCTTGCGGCTCCAGGCCGGTCCGATGATGGTGCCGCCCTTGACCCGCTTGATGGCGTGCACCATGTAGACGGCGCCCAGGTAGGGCCAGCCGCGTTGTCCCGCATCCTCGAGGAAATGGAAACGCTGCAACCACTTGGCGCTGCGACAAGGGGGCGCGTAACAGCCGAAATGGCTGCGGCTGACCCCAAGGTTGAGCAATTTTAACCAGTCTTTCATCCTGGGCATAGAGATGAATTCGCCGGCCGAGGGCAGATAAGGGCTGCGGGCCACCCGGCCCATGGCCTGGCGGGCGCCCCACAGGCTGGCAGGATTGAAGCCGCAAATGATCAATTGCCCTTCGGGGATGAGCACCCGTTCCACTTCGCGCAACACCTGGTGCGGTTCGGCGGCAAATTCAAGCACATGGGGCATCACCACCAGGTCCAGGCTTTGCGAAGCGAACGGCAGTTCGGCAAAATCGAGGGCGACGGCGATCTGGCTGGCATCGACCGACAGGGCCAGTTGCTCCGCGGTCGAGGTGCGCGTGGCCGAGCGCCATTTGTTCGGCATCCGGTTGGCGGCGAGGGCGTCGATTTGCGGCAGGCCGATCTGCAGGGCATTGAAGCCGAAGATATCGGCGGTCAATTCGTCCAGGCATTGCTGCTCCCAGGCGCGCACGTAGGCGCCCGCGGGCGATTGCAGCCAGCCGTCGAGCGCTATAATGGATTTTTCGGATGTCGCGCTGTCCATGCCTGTGCCTGTTTGTTCATCAAGGGGACACGCTGCAATCTTGCATCCCGACCATTAATCTTTGCCACCATGACCGCCAAACCACCTGCCATGCCCAGCGTACTCGCCCTGCCCGCCTTCAAGGACAACTACCTGTGGTTGATCCACGATGGCGTCAATGCGGCCGTGGTCGATCCAGGCGAACCCGGACCCGTGCTGGCGGCGCTGGCCGAACTGGGTTTGACCCTGACTGCCATTTTACTCACCCACCACCATGCTGACCATACCGGCGGTGTCCCTGCTCTGCTGGCGCACGCGGACGTGCCCGTATTTGGTCCGCGCCACGATGGCATCAAAGCCGTCACCCGCCCCCTGGACGAAGGCGACGGCATCGATGTGCCGGGCCTGGCGCTGGCCCTGCGGGTGATCGAGGTGCCCGGCCACACCCTGGGCCACATCGCCTACTTCAGCGAGGCGCAGCACTGGCTGTTCTGCGGCGACACCCTGTTTGCCGGCGGCTGCGGGCGTATTTTCGAGGGCACGCCGGCGCAAATGGCCGATTCCCTCGGCAAACTGGCCAGCCTGCCCGACGGCAGCCTGGTGTATTGCGCCCACGAATATACCCTGTCCAACTTGCGCTTTGCCAATGCCGTCGAGGGCGGCAGCGCAGCCCTGCAGGCGCGCATCGTCAGCGACACGGCCAAGCGCGAGGCCGGCCAGGCCACCGTGCCCTCCACCATCGGTCTGGAGAAAGCCACCAATCCTTTCTTGCGCTACACAGAGCCGGCCATCGTCGCCAGTCTGATGGCCGCGGGCAAGCTTGAAACGGGCGCGGCGCCCCTGGCCAGTTTCGCGGCCCTGCGCGCCTGGAAGAATGTGTTCTGATGGGACGGCCTGAGTGACGACGCCGGTCACCTTTTATTTCGATCCCATCAGCCCCTACGCCTGGCTGGCCAGCAAGGCGCTGGGACGGATCGACGCAATCGGCGGCGAGATCGTTTTCCAGCCCGTGCTGTTTGCGGGCCTGTTGAATGCCCACGGCCAGAAAGGCCCGGCGGAACTTCCCGCCAAGCGCCGCTATATATTTCGCGATGTGCTGCGTGAAGCCACCCGCGCCGGCCTGCCGTTCAAGGCGCCGCCCGGCCATCCCTTCAATCCCCTGCAGGCCCTGCGCATGTGCCTGGCCGTAACAGACCCGGCGGCGCGACGCCGCTTCGCCATGACCATGCTGGCGGCCTGCTGGGAACAGGGCCGCGATATCAGCGACACTGCCGAACTGAAGCAGATTGCCCTTGAATCAAATCTGGACGGTGACGCCGTCGAGGCCGCCGCGCGGCAGGCGAGCATCAAGGTGCAATTGGCGGCCGACACCGAACAGGCCATCCAGCAAGGCGTGTTCGGCGTCCCCACTTTTAAGGTCGGCGCGGAACTGTTCTGGGGCGCCGACCGGGTCCACTCCCTGCTGCGCTACATGCAGGGCGCCCGGATCGACGAAGAGGCGCTGGCGGCGATCCTGGCCCGCCCGGCTTCGGCCCAGCGCTAAGCCTGGGCGCTTGCCGCCTGGGCGAAATCGATGAAGGCGCGCAAGGGT
Organism: Massilia sp.; assembly: GCA_045810505.1. Lineage (GTDB taxonomy): Bacteria > Pseudomonadota > Gammaproteobacteria > Burkholderiales > Burkholderiaceae_D > JAFCUW01. The sequence continues at coordinate 558 of JBJMVV010000177.1, read as the reverse complement.
GCCGGCACGTGCTTGCGTCCGGAGTAGTACAGATAGGGCCCCGGAAAGCGCAGCCACCAGTCTTCCAGCACCGGTTCCAGTTCGCCCGCATCGAAATGGGGCTGCAGCCATTCCTCGAACAGATACATGACGCCGTGGCCGGCCACCGCCGCGCCGATCAGGGTGTCGGCCGCCGTCGGCGTGACGATCAGCGGCCCGGATGGCGCCACGCTGAGCAGGTGGCCGTCGCGCTCGAATTCCCATGCCGCCATGGATCCGCTGATGAATTTGCCGCGCAGGCAGGCGTGCTCGAGCAGATCACGGGGGTGGCCCGGCCGGCCGCGCCGCGCCAGGTAGGCGGGCGCAGCGGCAACCGCAAAGCGCTGGCTGCGCGGGCCGATCGGCACAGCAATCATGTCCTGCTCAAGCCGCTCGCCGTAGCGGATCCCCGCATCGCAGCCGCTGGCGACCAGATCAACAAAATTGTTGTCGACCACCAGGTCCAGCACGATCTCCGGATACGCTGTCAGGAAGCGGTCGATCATGCTCTGCAGGAAAAAACGTGCCGCGCTGACGGGC
>JBJMVV010000176.1:0-11480 GCA_045810505.1 Massilia sp. | reverse complement strand
TGGGCGGGACCGCATGATGCAGACGGCGCCCTTGACGCCCCGGCGCGAAAGCCTGCTTTTGTGGCTGCTAGCGCTGACGCAATTTACCGTCATCATGGATTTCATGGTGATGATGCCCCTGTCACCCCAGCTGATGCGCGCCTTTGATGTCGCCCCCGGCGCTGTGGCGGGCGCGGTCTCTGCCTATGCCTGGTGCGCCGGCCTGTCGGGACTGTTCGCTGCGACCTATATCGACCGCTTTTCCCGCAAGGGCCTGATGCTGACGATGTTCTGCCTGTTCACTCTGTCGAACCTGGCCTGCGCGCTGGCCCCCACCTTTCACCTGCTGGTGCTCTCGCGCGCCTTTGCCGGCCTGACGGGCGGCGTGCTCTCGTCGATCACGATGGCGATCATTGCCGACGTCATCCCCGTGCAGCGCCGCGGCGCCGCTACCGGCATCGTCATGACCTCGTTCGGGATGGCGGCCGTGGCCGGTGTGCCGGCCGGAGTGATGCTGGGCGCCCATTACAACTGGGCCGCGCCCTTCATCCTGCTGGTGGGCGTGTCGGCGCTGATCTGGTGCGCCGCCGCGTTGATCCTGCCGCGGCTGGATGCCCATCTGGCCGGCCCCCGCCGCAAACTGGCCGACATCCTGCCGGATCTGCTGGGCCTGTTCACGGTGGCGCGCCAGCGCAATGCCTTCCTGCTCTCCGGCATGAACATGCTGGGCTCGATGATGATCATCCCCTTCATTGCGCCCACGCTGGTCGGCAATCTGGGCGTTCAGCCGGTCGACATGACCTGGGTCTACCTGTGCGGCGGCGCCGCGGCCCTGGTCAGCAGCCGCTGGCTGGGCCGCACCGCCGACCGCTACGGCGCCTTGAACGCCTTCCGTGTCGCGGTGCTGTGGTCGATCGTGCCGGCCATGCTGCTCACCCACCTGGTGCCCCTGCCCATGCCCGCCATCGTGCTGTGCTTTGTGCTGTTCATGACCTCGATGTCGGCCCGTAACATCCCGATGCAGGCCTTGCTGACCACCATCCCCGCCCCCGCCCAGCGCGGCGCTTTTTTGTCCGTCAATTCAGCGATCCAGCAACTGGGAACAGGGTTGGGCGCCTGGCTGGGCGGGCAATGGCTGGTCACGGACGGCGCTGGCCATATCGCCCATTACGGCATCAATGGCTGGCTGGCGGCGGGGATTGCCGTGTTTGCTTCGCTGTGGGTGCTGCGGCTGAAGGCGCCGACGGCATCGGCTACGGCGGCGCAGGAGCAGATGCGAGCCTGAGGCTGACAACCTCATCGGCGCGCGTTTCGCCTTCGTCGAACGCGGCAAGGTAAGGCGGCGACGGATCGCTCGTCGCCGCCGACCGTGCTCCCTGATAGCTCTTGAAGCCGCCATCACCCTGCTGAAACTGCGTGACAAGAGCGCCTGATGCCTGGCCAAACTTGAGTCGGGCACGGCATCATTGATCGTGAAATTCCTCCGCTGACGCAAACAAATCCCAGCAGGCGATAAACAGCGCCGCCACCACCGGCCCGATCACAAAGCCGTTCAAACCGAACAGCGCCATGCCGCCCACGGTGGAGAGCAGCACGACGTAATCGGGCATCTTGGTGTCCTTGCCGACCAGCAGGGGGCGGAGGAAGTTGTCGACCAGGCCGATCACGATGGTGCCCCAGGCGATCAGGGCGACGCCCTGCCAGACGGAGCCGGTGGCGAGGAAATAAATTGCGACGGGCGCCCACACGATGGCCGCGCCAATGGCCGGCAGCAGCGAGAGGAAGGCCATCAACACGCCCCACAGCACGGCGGCCTGGACGCCCAGGAACCAGAAGGCTATGCCGCCCAGAAAGCCTTGCGCCAGCGCGACCAGCACATTGCCCTTGACGGTGGCGCGGATGACGGTGGTGAAATTGGTGAACAGACGCTGCTTGTACTTGCGGCTCAGCGGCACGGCCGACTTGATGCGGGCGGCCAGCACGGCGCCGTCGCGCAGCAGGAAAAACAGCAGGTAGAGCATGATGAACATGCCGACCAGGAAATCGAAGGTGTAGGAACCGACGCTGATGGCCTGCTTGGCCACGATCTGGCTCAGCTGGGTGGCCGCTTGCGCGAGGCGCTGCTGGATATGTTCCAGGGTGGTCAGGTCAAAGCGCTCGAGCAGGCTGATCGCCCATTTCGGCAAGACGGCCATGACGCGCTTGAAGAAAATGCTCATCGACAGGTCGCCTGATTTGACCATGTCGACCACGCCGGTGGCCTGGTTGGCGATCGACACCGTGATCAGGGTCAGGGGCACGATCACCATCACAATGATCAGGCCGACCGTGATGAGCGACGAGGTGTTGGCCTTCTGGCTGGTCTTTTTCATCAGCCAGCGGTAGACGGGCGCAAACAGGATGGCCAGCACCACGCCCCAGAAAATCGCGCCGGCGTAGGGCGTGAGCACCCAGATAAAGCCGACTGTGACGAGGACCAGCAGCCAGAGAAAAGTTTTTTGTTGTAGTGAATATTGTGGAACGGAAGGGAGCATGGCGGATGCGCGTGCGAAGTTGGCGTTGTCCGATCATAAACGATCGCACCAGGCGGTGGCGCGCTCACGCCCCCAGCATCAAGCGGTAGCCCACCGCCGTCTCCGTCAGGAAAAACCGCGGCTGGGCCGGATCGTCTTCCAGCTTGTGCCGCAGGTGGCCCATGTAGATGCGCAGGTAATGGCTGTCGTCGGCGTGGGAGGGTCCCCACACGGCCAGCAGCAACTGGGGATTGGTGACCACCCGGCCCGCGTTACTGACCAACACGGACAGCAGCTTGTATTCGATCGGGGTGAGGTGCACTTTCTGACCCGCCTTCGTCACCAGGCGGGCCGTGGTATCGACAGCGACGTTACCGAAGCGGACCACGCCTTCCGTATCCGCGCCCGGCTTTCTCTGGCGGCGCAAGGTGGCGCGCACGCGCGCGTGCAGTTCGTCGACCCCGAACGGCTTGGTCAGATAATCGTCGGCGCCGGCGTCGAGCGCCCTCACCTTTTCGCTCTCGGCGGCGCGCGCCGACAGCACGATGACGGGCACAGTGGACCATTTGCGCAGTTCGCTGATGAAGTGGACGCCGTCGCCGTCGGGCAGGCCCAGGTCCAGCACGATCAGGTCGGGGGTGCGGGTGCCCGCCTCGATCAGGCCCCGTTTGACGGTATCCGTCTCATGCACCTGCCAGCCCGCTTCTTCGAGCGAGGTGCGCACAAAGCGGCGGATTTGCGGTTCATCCTCGACCAGCAAGGCGGTGGGTGGGGTTTCCATCATGGCTTCCTTATTGTTCTTCGGCGGCGGGGGCCGCCGGCGGTGTGCCCAGCGGCAGAGTGACCGTGAACCGGGCGCCGCCCAGCTCGGATCGGCCGGCCACGATGGCGCCGCCGTGGGCTGCGACGAGGGCGCGGCAGATCGCCAGGCCAAGACCGACGCCCGGTTTGGCCGATTCGCGCTCGCCGCGCGTAAATTTTTCAAAGATGGCGTCCTCGCGGCCAGGCGGCACGCCGGGGCCATCGTCGTCCACGGTCAGCGCCAGCTGGTCTCCGTGCACGGCAGCGGCGATGACGACGCGCGAGCCGGCGGGGGTGTACTTGGCGGCGTTTTCCAGCAGATTGCACAGCACGCGTTCGAGCAGCACGGCATCAAAACGCACCAGCGGCGCCGCGGCGGGGATGCGGGTGGTGACGACGTGATCGGACAGCGCCTTGCCGCACAAGAGCAGCGCGCTGCCCACCACTTCCTCGATCGCCTGCCATTGCAGATCGAGTTTGACCTGACCGCTTTCGATGCGCGCCATGTCGAGCAGGTTGGCCACCAGCGCTTTCATGCGCAGCGACTCTTCGTGCAGCACGCGGGCGGTGTCCAGCTGAGCCGCCGGCAAACCAGGTTTGGCGCGCACCAGCGACTCGGACAGGCCCACCAGCAGGGTCAAAGGCGTGCGCAGATCGTGCGACAGCGCGGCCAGCAGGGAATTGCGCAGACGCTCGGACTCCATGCTCACCAGCGCCTGCTGGGCCACTTCAATGTAGTGCACCCGTTCGAGGGCGATCGCGGCCAGCGCGGCAAACGCTTCGAGCTGCTTTTTTTGTTCGGGGATAAGCAGCCAGCGGCTCTGGCGCGGCGCAATCGCGAGCACCCCGCGGGTGCGCATGGGCGCGACCATCGGCAAATAAAACCAGGCGCTGGCCGGCAGGGTGTTCGTTCCAAGGCCCGCCGCCTCGGCATGATCGAAGGCCCATTGCGCCACGCCCGCATCCGGCGACGTTATTTGCCCCTCCTGCGCTGGCTGCTGCAACTGGTCATTTGCGTCCGGCAGCAGCAGCACGGTGCGCGCTTGAAAGGTGCGGGCAATCGCTGCGTGGGTTGCGTCGATCACCTGCTCCGTCATCAGAACGCCGGATAATTCGCGGGCAAATTCGTACAGCGCCACCGAGCGCCGTTCGCGGTGCGACGCCACCCGCGCCTGGAAGCGCAGGCTGGCCGTCAGCTGTCCCGTCGTCACGCCCACCGCAAGCATGACGGCAAAGGTGACGAGGTACTGCAGGTCCGCGACGGCAAAGGTGAAACGGGGCGCCACATAAAAAAAGTCAAAGCAGCCGACGCTGACGCAGGTGGCCAGCACGGACGGTCCGCGCCCGTAGCGGAAGGCCACCAGCACCACCACCAGCAGAAACAGCATGGCGATATTGGCCAGGTCCAGCCATCCGAGCAAAGGAGAAAACAGCAAGGCGGCGCCGATGCTGGCGCCCGCTGCGATGGCGTAGAAGGGCCAGCGCTGGCGCGCGATGAGGGGCGCGACGAGGGGCGCGGCAATGGGCGCAGCTTTGGTGGACACGGCGCCCTCGCCGATCTCCAGCACGTCGATCTCGGGCGCGCGCAGGGCAATGCGGCGGATGTGGGAGCGGCGCCACGGCCAGTGGGTCAGCGCCCGCGCCATCACAATCTTCGACAGGTTGTGTTCGCGCGCATAGCTGACGATGGCTTCGGCGATATCGCTCTCGGCCAGCACGGCGGTGCTGGCGCCCAGCTTGTCGGCCAGGCGCAGGGTCAGCAGGATTTGCTGGCGGCGCGTTTCAAGCAGGCGCTGCAGGGATGGCGTTTCCACGTACACGGCATGCCAGTCCACCCCCAGTTGCCCGGCCAGGCGGGCGCAGCTCCTGACGACATGTTCGGCATTGGCCCCGGGGCCGATACAGGCCAGCAGGGCGCCGCCTGTTTTCCACACCGTGTCGATGGATTTTTCGACCCGGTAGGCGCGCACATCATCTTCAATGCGGTCGGCCGTACGGCGCAGCGCCAGTTCGCGCAGGGCGATCAGATTACCCTTGCGGAAAAAATTGCGCGACGCCCGCTCGGCCTGCGGCGCCTGGTACACCTTTCCCTCCCTGAGCCGCGCCAGCAGGGCATCGGCCGGCAGGTCCACCAGCACCACTTCGTCGGCGCCGTCGAACACGGTATCGGGCACCGTTTCTCCCACCCGCACGCCGGTGATGCCGCCGACGACATCGTTGAGGCTTTCCAGGTGCTGCACGTTGACGGTGCTGTAGACGTCGATGCCGGCGTCGAGCAATTCCTCGACATCCTGCCAGCGCTTGGGGTGGCGCGAGCCGGGCGCGTTCGAGTGGGCCAGTTCGTCAACCAGCACCAGCGTGGCGTGGGCGGCAAGCGCGGCGTCGAGGTCGAATTCGGCAATCGTCTTGCCCCGGTAAGCCAGCGATTTTTTGGGCAGGAGCGGCAAGCCTTCCAGCATGGCCTGGGTCTCGGCGCGGCCGTGCGTTTCCAGCACGCCGACCAGCACCGCCGCCCCTGCCGCATGCAGGTTGCGCGCGGCGGCCAGCATGGCGTAGGTCTTGCCGACGCCGGCAGAAGCGCCAAAATAAATGCGCAGCTTGCCCCGCGCGGCAGCGCGTTCCTGCGATTGCACCTGGGCCAGCAAGGCGTCCGGGTCGGGGCGTTGCGCATCGTTTTGAAACATTATGGGGTGGCCGTCTGTTTATCTAATGCAAGGTTCAATTGAAGCACATTCACGCGCGCTTCACCGAGAAAACCCAACACAGGCATCAGCGTGTGCGCGTCGAGCAGCGCCGTGACCGTTTCCGGCGCCAGCTTTCGCGCCCTGGCCACCCGCGCCATTTGATAGCGGGCCGCCGCCACGCTGATTTCGGGATCGAGTCCGCTGGCCGAGGCCGTCACCAGGTCGACCGGCACGGCGGCCATGTTGCCGGGATCGGCCGCGTGCAGGGCATCAATACGCCCCTTCACTGCATCGAGCAGCGCGGGATTGAGCGGACCCAGGTTGGAACCTGAACTACCGGCGGCGTTATTTGGCATGGGCGCCGTGGCTGACGGCCGTCCCCAGAAATATTTTGGCGACGTGAACGCCTGGCCGATCAGACTTGACCCGACCGGGGCGCCGTTTTGCACGATGAGGCTGCCGCCAGTCTGGCTGGCAAAGGCGAGCTTGCCGATGCCGGTCACGGCCAGGGGATAGAGCACGCCCACCACCAGAGTCAGGGCGCCGAACAGAACAATCGCAGGTCGAAATGTAGCTTGCATGTTGGTTCCTTAAACGAGATGCAGGGCTGCAAGGATCAGGTCGATCACCTTGATGCCGATAAATGGCAGCACGACGCCGCCCACGCCATAGATCAAAATATTCCTGCGCAACAGGGCTGCCGCGCCGATCGGCCGGTACTGCACGCCTTTCAAGGCGAGCGGGATCAGGGCGATGATGATGAGGGCATTGAAAATCACGGCCGACATGATGGCCGAGTTAGGACTGGTGAGATGCATCACATCCAGCGCTTTCAGTTGCGGATAAGTGGCGACAAAGGCGGCCGGTATGATGGCGAAGTATTTGGCGATGTCGTTGGCGATGGAAAACGTCGTCAGCGAGCCCCGTGTCATCAGCATCTGCTTGCCTATCTCCACGATTTCCAGCAGCTTGGTGGGATTGGAGTCGAGATCGACCATATTGCCCGCCTCCTTGGCCGCCTGGGTGCCGGAATTCATCGCCACCGCCACGTCCGCCTGCGCCAGCGCGGGGGCGTCGTTGGTGCCGTCGCCCGTCATTGCGACCAGCCGTCCTTCGCTCTGGTAGCTGCGAATCAGTTTGAGTTTGTCTTCGGGCGTCGCTTCGGCCAGGAAATCATCGACACCGGCTTCAGCAGCAATGGCCGCGGCGGTCAGGCGATTATCTCCCGTGATCATCACCGTCTTGATGCCCATGCGGCGCAGTTCGGCAAAGCGCTCCTTGATGCCGCCCTTGACGATGTCCTTCAGTTCTACCACGCCAAGCACGCGGCCAGCGTCGGCCACCACCAGCGGGGTGCTGCCGCGGCGAGAGACTTCATCGACCAGCTTTGCCAGTTCCTGCGGATAAGGCAGCTGCAGCGCTTCCACGTACTTGCGCACGGAATCGGCCGCGCCCTTGCGCACCTGGCGCTCACCGATGTCGACGCCCGACATTCTCGTATTGGCGCTGAAGGGAACGAAGCTCGCCTGCAGGGTCTGCATGTCGCGCTCGCGCAGATTGAATTTTTGCTTGGCCAGCACGACAATCGAACGGCCTTCCGGCGTTTCATCGGCCAGCGAAGCGAGCTGCGCCGCGTCGGCCAGTTGCTGCTCCGTCACGCCGGGTGCGGGGAAAAAGGCGGAAGCCTGGCGGTTGCCCAGGGTGATGGTGCCGGTTTTGTCGAGCAGCAGCACATCGACATCGCCCGCTGCCTCCACCGCACGGCCAGACGTCGCAATCACGTTGGCGCCCATCATACGGCTCATGCCCGCCACGCCGATCGAGGACAGCAAGGCGCCGATGGTGGTGGGAATCAGGCAGACCAGCAGGGCAATCAGCACCGTCAGGCTGACGGGCGAACCGGCCCCGGCCGCGGCGACGGAAAACAGGGAAAACGGCAGCAGGGTGGCGGTCACGACCAGGAACACGATGGTCAGCGCCACCAGCAGGATGGTCAAGGCAACTTCGTTCGGGGTCTTCTGGCGCTTGGCGCCCTCGACCATGGAAATCATGCGATCCAAAAACGTTTCGCCGGGATTCACGGAAACGCGCACCACCAGCCAGTCCGACAGCACGCGGGTGCCGCCCGTCACGGCGGAAAAATCCCCGCCCGACTCGCGGATCACGGGCGCCGATTCACCCGTGATGGCGCTCTCGTCGACTGAGGCCACGCCTTCGATCACTTCGCCGTCAATGGGGATGACGTCACCCGCTTCGACCAGGATGGTGTGGCCCTTACGCAGTTCGGCGCCAGGCACGGGCAACCAGGTGGTGCCATGTTTCGGTGTCGCCAGTTTCTTAGCCATCACCGCCTGTTTCAGACCCCGCAGCGAGGCGGCCTGGGCCTTGCTGCGGCCCTCCGCCAGGGCTTCGGCAAAATTGGCGAACAGCACGGTGAACCAGAGCCACACGGCAATCGCGGCCACAAAACCCTGGTCGGCGCCGGACTGGAACACCAGCAGGCTGGTGATGATGCTGCCAACGTAGACGACGAACATCACGGGACTGCGCGCCTGGGTGCGGGGACCCAGCTTTTTAAACGAATCGACGATGGCGGGCCATACCAGGGCGCTGTCGAACAGGGTGAGTTTTTGACGGGGCATGGCGACGGGCGCCAGCGCGCTAACTTGGGTCATGAGGGGCTCCGTTATTGGGGAAGATGCAGCTGTAAATGCTCGACGATGGGACCGAGCGCCAGCGCAGGCACGTAATTCAATACCCCCACCAGCAGCACGACGCCGATCAGCAGGACCACGAAAATCGGACCATGGGTCGGCAAGGTGCCGGAATTGGCCTGCAGGCGCGGTTTGGCGGCCAGCGAGCCGGCAGTGGCGAGTATCGGCACGATCATGGCGAAGCGCCCGAACCACATGGCCACGCCCAGCATGGCGTTATAAAACGGCGTATTGGCGGACAGGCCGGCAAAGGCGCTGCCATTGTTATTGGCGGCCGAACTGAAGGCATACAGGATTTCGCTGAAACCGTGGGCGCCCGGATTGGCGATGCCCGCTTTACCCACGTCGAGCATCACGGCGATGGCCGTGCCGCCCAATACCAGCACCGGTGTCACCAGGATGGCAATGGCCGTCATCTTCATCTCATAGGACTGGATTTTTTTGCCCAGGTATTCCGGCGTACGTCCTATCATCAGGCCGGCAATGAACACGGCCATAATGGCAAATACCAGCATGCCGTACAGTCCCGAGCCGACCCCGCCAAACACCACTTCGCCCAGTTGAATCAGCAGCAGCGGCACCATGCCGCCAATCGGCGTAAAGGAATCGTGCATGCCGTTGACGGCGCCGCAGGAAGCAGCCGTCGTCACGGCGGCAAACAGGGAGGACGCCGCAATACCGAAGCGGGTTTCCTTGCCTTCCATATTGCCGCCCGCTTGCATCGTGCTGGCTGCCTGGTCAACACCGAGAGCCGCAAACTGGGGATGGGCAGTTTGCTCCGCACCCATCAGCACCACGGTCGACATGAGAAAGATCAGGGCCATGGCCGATAACACCGCCACACCCTGGCGCTGATCACCCACCATGCGGCCAAAGGCAAAGCACAGGCCCGCCGGGATCAAAAAAATCGCCAGCATCTGGGCGAAATTGGATAAAGGCGTCGGGTTTTCAAACGGGTGGGCCGAATTGGCATTGAAAAAGCCGCCGCCATTGGTGCCGATCATCTTGATGGCTTCCTGCGAGGCGACCGGGCCCATGGCAATGCTTTGCGTTGCCGCCGTCAGGTTTTCCATCACGCTCGCGCCCCTGGCGTCTTTCAAAGGCTGTCCAGCGGAATCGAGCTTGGGCGCCGAATAGGCGACGGGGTCGACCAGCTTGACGTCCTGGTAGGCGCTGAAATTCTGCACCACGCCCTGCCCCATCAAAAATACGGCAAACACCAGCGACAGCGGCAGCAGCACGTACAAAGTGGAACGCGTCAGGTCGACCCAGAAGTTGCCGATCGATTTGGCTGACCGGCCTTTGAAACCACGCACCAGGGCGAAGGCAACCGCAATGCCGGTGGCGGCGGAAAAAAAGTTCTGGCCCGTGAGCGCCACCATCTGGGTGAAATAACTCATGGCCTGCTCGCCGCTGTAGCCCTGCCAGTTGGTGTTACTGACAAAGCTGATCGCCGTATTGAACGCGGAATCGGGGCTGATATTGGCCATCGCCTGGGGATTCAAGGGCAGAAAGCCCTGCAGGCGCTGGACGGCATACACGAACAGGGCGCCAATGCCATTGAACAGCAGCAGCGCGACGGCATACGATTTCCAGCCGCCTTCCTGCTCCGGTTTGACACCGGCCAGTTTATACAGCAGGCGTTCAACGCCGCCCAGCCAGCGCAGGCCGGGCACGTCGCCGCCATCACCGACCCGCGCCAGCAGGATGCCCAAGGGGTAAGCCAGGGCCAGCAGGGCAACCATGAAGCCGCCCAATAACATCATTGCCTGGGTCGTCATCACAGATTCTCCGCCGTGAGCAAGGCATGCACCAGGTACACCAGCAGGGCGACGGCAACGAGCGCCGCAATCAGATTGGCGTCCATTATTTGCCTCCCGCCGTCATGCGTGCGCAGCCTGCGGCAAAGGCCCAGGTCAGCGCGAAAAAGAGCGCGATCGCCCCGATATACATTGCATCCATTTCATCCTCTTGCAGTGCTTGTTTTGACAATGACAGCGTATGCCCCGGCGCGTAAAAATTTTGTAAAGACCGGGGGCATCCGCATCAAGACCGTATAAAAATCGCGTTAAAAGGTTTTACTCACGGTGAGCACGAGGGCGGATTTGCCGAGGAATTTGCCATTGGCGGGCGAGGCATACGCCGTTTTCCCCGCATTGGTGCCGATGGCCGCCAGGGCGCCTGTGACCATGCCAAAGTCTTTGGAGAGGCCGACTTTCCAGTCGCTGTAACTGGCCGCATCGTTATTGGCCACCCGCTGGTGTCCCGCATGCAGGTTCAGGACAAAGCCATTGCCCAGGTCGGGATTGACGGCCAGATCGACATAGCCGCTGTTCTTGCTGTCGACAAAACCAAAAAGGTTGGTGACGGCGTGAGAATATTTGAGGGAGCTGACGCCATACGAAAGCTGGCCGTACAGTTCGGTGGTATTGGCGTTGTCGAAACCGGCCACGTTTTTGAGGCCATTGGCCGGATAAACGTAAGTGAGCACGCCGACGTCATACGCGAGATCCTTGCCGATTGCCCCACGCTTGCCGCCATACAGATCGAGTTCGATGTCGCCGCTGCCACCTGCATCCCTGGTCCAGTTGATGGTGGAAGCCCAGGCGCCGACATACCAGCCGGCCTTGCGGTCCGCGTAATCGGCGCCGCCCTGCAAGGCCGGCTGCAAACGGGTTTGCGAAATGCCCCGGTAGCGGTAGTCGCTGGTGACGGCGGCGTTGAAGGTCAGTGCATCGTCGGCCGATGCAATCTGTGGTGCCAGCGCCGCGATCAATAGCGCGGCTGCC
>JBJMVV010000175.1:0-11285 GCA_045810505.1 Massilia sp. | reverse complement strand
TTGGCCTTCGGCTCGAAAAACGCGATCTGGGTTTCACAGATGGCTTTCAGGTCGGCCTGCAGGCGCGCCATGTCCAGGTTGGGGACGCGGCCCGTGATGACGATGTCGTGCGCAATGCCGTGCGCCTTGAAACTGGCCAGCGCAAAGCCGCCCATCTCGACCGGGTGGTCGATCAGCTCATCGTAGTCGCCCGCGAGATAGGTGCCGAAGCCATAGCGCTTCGCGTCCAGTTCCGGCAAGGCGGTGGCGACGCGCCAGGACTTGGCGGCGGGTTCGGCGCTTTTGATGATGTCGACCAGGTGCGGCATGGACTCCTGCCCAAGCACGCGCAGGAACACCGAGGTGCCATTGAAAAAGCCATGGGTCTGGTCCAGGTGGGCTGCGCGCACGGACAGGTCCCAGGCGTACACCTCGTAGTGCAGAGTCAGGGGCCCATCGACGGGCGCCGCGCGCCAGCTATGTTTATCGAGCTTCGCCAGCGCCACCTGCTTGCCCTGCGATTCAGCGCGAATCTGCACGATGTTGCGGGAAAACTCACGGATCATGTAGCTGCCGGGGATCCAGGCCGGCAGCGCGAACACCTGGCCTTCGGCGGAAGGCAGGTCCACCGTGACGCTGACGTCGAACAGGTGGCTGGCGAGGTCCTTGGGGACGATGGTGTAGCGGATGGCCGCGCGTTTTTTATTGGATGGCTTTTTCATGGTCGATGGTCTCCCTGGGAGACATTAGTGTAGCGGGAAAGCGGGGAGAAAACAGGAAGGGCTCAGGGCGCGGCCAGATCGGCCGGCGTGTCCACGTCGCGCAGGATGCCGGCGTCGTCCACTTCGATGGCCGTGAAGCCGTGGTGGTCAATCAGGCGGCGGGCGCCCTCGTCGCCGCGCAGCGCCAGCAGTTCGGGCAGCAGCGCCTTTGACAGGCCGACGGGATTGCCGCGCCGGCCCTGGTGGACGGGTGCGGCGATCAGCGCGCCCGACGCCAGCGCATCAGCCAGCGCCTGCACGGTGCCAGCCTGCACCCAGGGCATGTCAGCAAGGCCGACGATCCACCCGGAGGCCTCGCTGGCAGCGCGCAGGCCCGCAGCCAGCGACGCCGCCATGCCGGTGTCGGCATCCTCGCAGACGATCACTTCGCAGCCGGCGGCGAGCAGCAGCGCCGCGACATCAGATTCGCCCGGCCGCACCACCGCCACCACCCGCGCCAGCGCAGCCTTGAATGCACGGGCGCTGGCCGCCAGCACGGGCGTCTCCGACAACGGCATGGCCGCCATCAGCTTGCTGCGCGCGCCCGATGGATCGAAGCGGCGCCCCCGGCCGGCGGCAAGCAGGATGCCGACGGGGGCGTCCACTTACGCCGTCGCCAGGTCGAAAGGCAGCTTGCGCAGGCGCTTGCCGGTCAGCTTGAAGACGGCGTTGGCGAATGCCGGCGCCAGCGGCGGAAAGCCCGGCTCGCCCATGCCGGTGGGCGCTTCGTTCGAGGCGACCGTGAACACCTCCACTATCGGCATGTCCGGCATGCGCGCCACCGTGTAGTCGCTGAAATTCTGCTGCTCGACCACGCCATCCTTGAAGGTGATGGCGGCGCCCGGCAAGGTGGTGCCGACCGCCATCAGCACGGCGCCCTGCACCTGCGCCTCGATCGTCATCGGGTTGACGGCGAAGTTGCAGTGTACGCCGGCGGTGACCTTATGCAGCTTGGGCACGCCCTTGGTCACCGATGCTTCGACCACGTAGGCGACGACGGTGTTGAAGGACTCGTGCACGGCGACGCCCCAGGCGCGGCCCTTTGGCAGCTTCTTCTTGCCGTAGCCGGATTTCGCCACCGCCAGGTCGAGCGCGGCCAGGTGGCGCGTGTGCTTTGCATCGATCAGCGACTTGCGGTAAGCCACCGGGTCCATCCCGGCGGCGTGGGCCGCCTCGTCGATCAGGGTTTCCATGACGAAGGCGGTATGGGTGGAGCCGACCGAGCGCCACCACAGCACGGGCACATTGGCCTTGACGGTATGTGCGGTCAGGTTCAGTGGCACGCCATACGGTTCGCCCATGCCTTCGACCATGGTGCTGTCGATGCCGTTCTTGACGGTGAAAGCTTCGAACATGGTGCCGCCGGTGATGGACTGGCCGACGATGGCATGGTCCCAGGCGACGATCTTGCCGTCGGCGCCGATGCCGATATCGGCGCGGTGCACGTGCGCAGGGCGGTAGTAGCCGCCCTTGATGTCGTCTTCGCGGCTCCAGATCACCTTGACGGGACCGGCGTGGCCGGCCGCGCGGGAGGACTTGGCGACGTTGACGGCTTCGACGATGAAGTCCGAGGACGGCGTCGCGCGGCGGCCAAAGCCGCCACCGGCCATCATGGTGTTGACGGTGACCTGCTCGGGTTTCATGCCAAGCGCCGCGGCGGCGGCCGCCTGGTCGACGCCGGGGAACTGGGTGCCGGACCAGATGGTGCAGGCGTTCGCGCCCAGGTCGACGACGCAATTGAGCGGCTCCATCGGCGCGTGGGCCAGATACGGAAACTCGTAGACGGCGCTGATTTTATGGGGCGCCGCGGCCAGTTTCGAGATGTCGGCCTGCTTGACGGAGGCGCCCGGCGTTTTCGACAGCGCCGTGAACGCCGCCACCTGCTGCGCGGTGTCGACCTTTTCGAGGCTGCCGGCATCCCAGTCGATGACGAGCGCGTCGCGGCCCGTCTTGGCCGGCCAGTAGCCGCTGGCGATCACGGCGACACCGCGGCCGCCCCGGTCCAGCGGCACTTCCAGCACGTCGACCACGCCGGCGACGGCGCGCGCCTTGCTGGCGTCGAGTTTGGCGACCTTGGCGCCAAACACGGGTGCACGCGCCACCACGGCGACCTTGGTATTGGGCGGCATGAAGTCAATCCCGAACTGCTGCTTGCCGCTCGATTTGGCGCGCGCGTCCAGGCGGCGGGTGGGCTTGCCGACAATGGTAAAGGCGCTGGCGGGTTTGAGGGTGACGGTAGCGGGAACGCTCTGGCGCATGGCGGCGTCGGCCAGCGAGCCATAGCTGGCCTTCTGGCCCGCCGGGCCCATGACGACACCCCTGGCGGTGGTGCACTGGGAAGGCGCGACCTGCCACTGCTGCGCCGCGGCGGCAATCAGCATCTGGCGCGCGCGGGCGCCGATTTCCCTGTACTGGATGAAGGAGTGGGCGATGGTGCCGGAGCCTCCCGTCATCTGGATGCCGAACACGGGATCCTTGAAGGCGTCGCCGGCGGGCGCCAGTTCACCGCGCATTTGCGACCAGTCGGCGTCGAGTTCTTCGCAAATCAGCATGGGCAGGGCCGTATGCACGCCCTGGCCGAATTCGAGGCGGTTGACCATCACGCTGACGGTGTTATCGGGCGCGATGCGCAGGAAGGCGTTGGGTGCCGAGACGGGCTTGGCGGCGCTGGCGGCATCGGCCGCGCGGGCGAAGCGGTGCGAGCCGGGCATGACAAAACCCAGCACCAGGCCGCCGCCGGCGAGGGCGCCGGCTTTTAGAAAACCGCGGCGCGACAGGCCGGCGCTGGCTGCGTCGCCAACTGTTGCGGTAGCTGGACGTGCGAGTTCGTGGTTCATCCATTCTTTACGCATGTCGGTCTCCTCAGGCCAGGGTCTTGGCGGCGTCTTTGATGGCAGCGCGGATACGCTGGTAGGTGCCGCAGCGGCAGATATTGCCGGCCATGGCGCCATCGATGTCCGCATCGCTCGGCGTTTTATTTGTGCGCAGCAGCGCCGTCGCGCTCATCACCTGGCCGCTCTGGCAGTAGCCGCACTGGGGCACGTCGAGCTTGACCCAGGCATCCTGTACGGCCTTGCCCACCTTGTCGGCCTCCATCGCTTCGATGGTGGTAATCTTTTTGCCGCTGGCGGCGGAAATCGGCGTAATGCAGGAACGGATCGCCGCGCCGTCCAGGTGCACCGTGCAGGCGCCGCACAGGGCCGCGCCGCAGCCGAACTTGGTGCCCGTCATATTCAGGTTGTCGCGCAAGGCCCACAGGATCGGGGTGGACGGATCAGCTTCGACCTGCATGTCGCGGCCGTTGATGTTCAGAGTGAGCATGGGACTTCCCTTCGTTTGGATTGGCGCTTGCGCGCTGCGTGATTTTTATGGGTGATGCGGTGTGAAAAAGCGCTGCGCGTGGACAGTGGCATCCATGGGCAGCGCCTTCGGGTCTGATACGATTTACTTGATGGTGGCCAGCTTCGATTCCATCGTCTTCAGGTCGACCGCGCCGGGAATGCGGCTGCCGTCGGCAAAGAAGATCGACGGGGTGCCCGAGATGCGCAGCTTCTGGCCCAGCGCGAATACCTTGTCGTTCGGCGTGGTGCAATTGGCCGGTGCAGTGGCGGGCGCTTTGCCATTGACCATCCAGTCGTCCCAGGCCTTGTTGCGGTCGGCCGCACACCAGACGTTCTTCGACTTGACGGACGAATCTTCCGACAGGATGTTATACAGGAAGGTGTAGACGGTGACGTTGTCGAGGTCCTTCAGCGTGGTCTGGCGCAGGCGCTTGCAGTAGCCGCAATTGGGATCTTCGAACACGGCGATGACGCGCTTGCCGTCGCCCTTGACGGTTTTCAGGGCCATCTCGAACGGCAGGTCCGAGAACTTGACCTTGTTGATCTCGTCGACGCGGATCTTGGTCAGGTCTTCCGCCGTCTTGGCGTTGTAGACGTGGCCGATGATGAGGTACTCGCCCTTCTTGTCTGTATAGAGGATGTCGCCGGCGGCGCGCACTTCGTACAGTCCTGCATACGGGGTTTCCTTGACGGAGTCGATCTTTACGCCGGGGCCGAGGCGCGGCTCGACCAGCTTCTTGATGTTCGCTTCGACGGCAGGGTCGGACGCGGCGCTGCAGCTGATGGCCAACAAGGTCGTGGCGGCGGCGAGGACGACCTGTGCCGCCAGTTTCAATGTACGCATTACTTCTCCAGAGGTCTTACTAAATAAGTTACGAAAATTCGTTACAAAACGATCACTTCCCCATGGCGTGGGACACCAGCCGACGCTTGAGCATAGGAAATTTATTGAGCAAGTTTAGCCCTAAATTGCGCGCCACGCGCAGCGGCTCGATATCCGCCCCGAACAGGCGCGCCAGACCATCGGTGGCCGCCTGCATCAACAGCACGTCTTCATAGCGCGCGCGCGCGTACCGCGCCAGCAGGCGCTCGTCGCCCAGTCCCCGCTGCGCTTCGCGCGCGGCGAGCGTTTCCAGCAGCGCGGCCACGTCGGCAAAGCCCAGGTTCATGCCGTGACCGGCCAGCGGATGGACCACGTGGGCTGCATCGCCCACCAGCGCCACCCGTGGCGCGACCATGGCGTGCGGACGGATCAGCGCCAGCGGCAGATCCTTGACGGTTTCCGGCAGTAGGGGACGCAGTGCGCCCAGCCGCCCTTCGCTCCACACGGCCAGGCGCACCGCCATCTCACTTAAAGTCTCGGCCATCAGGGTGCAGGCCAGCGCGTCGGGGGCCGACCACACCAGCGAGACCCGGTTGCCCGGCAGCGGCAGCAGCGCGACGATGCCCTCCTGCCCCGTGAACCATTGAAAGGCCGCGCCGTGGTGCGGCAGTTCGCAGCTGAAATTGGCGACCACCGCCTTCTGGTGATACGGCCGGTAATCGAGCCCGATATCGCACTGCCCGCGCACCCAGGATTGCCCGCCATCGGCGCCGACGATCAGCTGGCAGGCGATGACGGCGCCATCATCCAGAGTGACGGTGGCGTTGTCGGTGCCTGTGGCAAGCGCGCTGGCGCGCCCCTGCACGATCTCGATATGGGGCGCGAAGCGCAGCGCCGCATCGAGCGCCTGATTGAGGTTGCGGTCCTCGACGATCCACGCCAGCGCGCCGACATGGGCGCCGAAAGCGTCAAAGGCCAGATCGCCCGGCTTCTGGCCATCGCCATTGACCACCATCGATTCAACCGGCGCCACCCGCGCGCCATCGAGCGCATCCCACACCCGCAGCGCAGACAGCAGGCGTTTGGCCGTGTGATTGAGGGCATACACCCGCACATCCCACGGCTGCTCGCCAACGCCGGCGGGGCTGGCCGATGCTGGCGCCGCGGCAGGCGGTACTAATAAGGTGACGCGGTGCCCCGCCTGCGCCAGGCCCAGCGCGGTGGTCTTGGCGATGGCGCCGTTACCGACGATGCAGACATCGGTCTCACGCCGTGCGGCGCTGCTGGTCGTGGCCAGACTGGTGGAAAGGCTATTCATGAAAGCATTATAGCGGCTTGAAACACCACGCTTTTATAGCGGGCGCGAACGATTTTCAAATGAAGTTGTCACACGGACTTGCAAAGTGGGTTCGCGCTGTCTATAATCATGCCTCTTGGCCTGGTAGCTCAGTCGGTAGAGCAGAGGATTGAAAATCCTTGTGTCGGTGGTTCGATTCCGCCCCGGGCCACCAAGAATTTAGTTGTAGCGCAAAACGCCAGGCTTTTACGAGCTTGGCGTTTTTGTTTTTGGCGCCGCGAAATGTCCGACGAGGAGTGTTCAGCATGGAAGACGCAGCACCAGAAATGAGTACGTTCCCACCCTGCCCCGCCTGCCACTCCGCCTTCAGCTACGAAGACGGTTCCGGCAACTATGTCTGCCCAGAATGCGCACACGAATGGCCCGTCCAGGCAGCAGCGGCCACGGAAGAATCGGCGAGGATCTGGCGAGATGCGACCGGCACCCCGCTGCAGGATGGCGATACCGTCACCGTGATCAAAGATCTGAAACTGAAAGGCGGCGGTGGCATCATCAAGCAAGGTACCAAGGTCAAAAACATCCGCCTGGTCGACAGCGATCACGATATCGACTGCAAGATCGACGGCTTCGGTGCGATGAGCCTCAAAACGGAGTTTGTGCGAAAAAGCTGAACTGGTGCAGCAAAACCAGGCGGTGCCCGCATGCGGCGTCGTTCGGCATCCTCAGAGAAAACGCAGAGCGTGGCAAGGCAAAACGCCAACCCACGCAGCCTGGCGTTTTTTCATCCGCGGCGTGAACCGCGACGGTGCAAGCCAAGGCGCACATGGCTACTAATTACCCTGCGTAACAACTGAAGTATCTCCCAGTGGATGTACAGCAAGTTTTTACTGCCCTACGATGCGTGCTTATGGGACCTGAGCGCCCCACCACCCATCCAGGAGTAAAAAAAATGAAGAAAACCCTCATCGCCGGCCTGCTTGCAGCCGCAGCCAATTTTGCCAATGCCGGCACGGTACTGGTCGTCGTGTCCGATCTGGACAAGCTGGACCTCAAGGACGGCAAGGTCATGCAAACCGGCTTTTTCATCAACGAGCTGATGGAGCCAGTGCAGGCGTTCGTCGCGGCCGGTCACACCGTTGTGTTTGCAACCCCGAGCGGCAAGGCGCCGTCGGGCGACCAGAAATCAGATGACGTGAATTTCTGGGGCGGTAACGAGAAGGCGCGCCAGGAAAGCAAGGCCCTGCTGGCCACGCTGAAGCTGACCTCGAAGACCGGTTCGCCCGTTATCAGCCTGGCGCAAGTGAAGAAAGTTGGCTACGACAAGTTCGACGCCGTGTTCGTCCCCGGCGGCCATATCCCGATGCAGGATCTGTTGAAGGACAAGGGCCTGGGCGAACTGCTGACGAACTTCCACAACAATAACAAGCTGACCGGGATGACCTGCCACGGCACGATCGCCCTGCTGTCGACGATTCCGGATGCCAAGGGCTACGTCGCCACGCTGGAATCGGGCAAGCGCGCCGAGCCGTCCGCAAACTGGATTTACAAGGGCTACAAGATGACGGCCTTTACCAATGAAGAGGAAGAGCAGTCGAAGGCTTTCCTGGGCGGCGGCCACATGAAGCTGTTCCCGCAAGACGGCCTGGTCGCTGCCGGCGGCGCCTTCTCCGAAGCCAAGCCATGGAGCGAGAACGTGGTGGAAGACCGCGAACTGATTTCCGGTCAGAATCCGCAGTCGGCCAAGGCGGTTGCCGCTGCGATGGTGAAAAAACTGCACTGATCCGCAAGCAAGCAGTCAAGCAATACTCCAAACAAAACGCCAGGCTGCGAAGCTTGGCGTTTTTGTTTGCGCGCGTGGCATGCCGCCGGTCCGCTCAATCAGTGCCGGTCCTTGTGCGGCGGCCCCAGGTAGGGGAATTCGTCCAGCAAATCGTTGTGGGGCCCGACGTTGTCGCCCATCACCTTGCCATTGGTAAGAATGGCCAGGAAGCGGTCGGAAACATCGTCGGCGAGGGCGCGGCCGTTGGTGGGGAAGGCGGCCGGGCGGCTGGGATCGTAGATCAGGATGTCCGGCAAGAGTTTTGCCGCCGCTTGTTTCGCTTCATCCGGCGTGTAGCCGCCCGTGTGTTCGAGCGAGTGTGCGAAGACGGGGATGAAGCGGGCATCGTCGGCCGGTTCCCCGGTGAGATATTCGGCATTGTGGTCGCCCGACAGGAAGGGGGTCTGGTTCGGCCGCGCGCCGCGATCGGCCTGGACCCAGGCGCCGCCGGCGCCGTCGGTCGATACCAGCGAGCGCGCCCACACGCCCAGCGGTTTTGCGCCGAACAGGGCGTTGGGGATTTCCAGCGCGATACTGCACACGTCCTTGTCCGTGAAAAAATCACCTTTTTTGAACTGAAAATTGTCGATCACGCCCAGCACGTCGAAGAAAAAGGGATCGCTGCGCCAGCCGGCGAAAAAGCGGTGCTCGCCAGCCTGGGTGATTAGCGCTTCTTTCCCCGTCGAGACCGGCGCGCCATCGGCGAGCACCGTCCCGCCCGTGCGGGCGCCGCTCCCCTGCGGTCCCTCGAAGCGGCGCAAGGTCGCCTTCTGTCCGCCGCCGTCGGCCTTGGCGACGCACACCTCGTAGCCGATATCGGCGACGGTGTCGCCGTCCGTATCAATCAGCAGTTCGTAGCGCGCCTCGGGCGCGAAAGCTTCGTCGGTGGTCGGGCCGGTCGGATTGAGTCCGGCCGAGGGATGGAAGTCCATGATGAAGATGGACTTGCCGGGGTCGCCCGGCTTGGGGAAGGCGTACAGATCGGTCAAGTCCAGGCGGGCATCGCCGCGCGGGAATTCGATATTGGGCCCCGAGTAATGATGCGACATTCTTTTCTCCTGTGGTGAACTTTGGCCCGGGATGGGCTGAAGGCATGATGTCCCTGGTGACAGCGCCACCCGGCCACGAAATCGGGCCGCGCCTCAGCCGTACTTGACGTACGTGCTCTGCCCGACCTCGATCAGATGACCATCCGGATCACGGATGTAGCAGCGCCACTCGCCGTACTTTTCCATCGGCGCCGTGATGAATCTGGCGCCGCGGCTGGACCACAATGCGTGGCAGGCCTGAATGTCGGCCACGCGGATATTCATGAAGCTGTTGATATGGTCCGGGTCGGGAACGCTGAGGATGACGGTCGGCTTGTCGGGAGTGGGTCCGCCGCCGACGTTGAGGATGAGCCAGGTATTGGCGATCTGAAGGTAGCCTGGTGCGCCCTTGCTGTCGCCCAGGCTCAGAATGCGGGCATCGAACACCTTTTCGTAATAGCGCGCCGACCGTTCGATATCGGTGACGGTAAGAAAATGCGTGATGCTGATGCCCTCACGCGGCGGCATCTCGTAGCTTGTTTGATCGGTGTGCGCGACAGTCATCCGTGACTCCTTCGATACCTTGCAAGCGTGCCCGGCCGTGGGCCGCTTTTCACTCTAGTGCGTATCAGGAGGGAATTCAATGTCGGTGCGGAAAGCCGATCAGGGGCGCAAACGGGCGGACCACTGCAAGCCACAGTGCGCGTCGAGGCTGCCCGCGCCTGCAGGAATACGCTCTACCGCGCAACGCCACCCTCGGGCGGCGCCGCCTTGTTCGTCTCAGCCCATGCCAGCCAGGTCACTCGCGCGGCCGCGCCAGGCGCCACAACTGGGTCGGCAGGGCCAAGGGCGCGTCGCGGTTGAAGAAGGCCGAGTCCTGGATGCGCGAGGTTGTCACGTAGAGGCTGCCATCCGGCGCCTGGCTGAAGGTGTCGGGCCAGCGCAGCCTTGGATCCTGGATCACCGTGCGCAGGCTGCCGGCCGGGCCCTGGGCCAAGTTGCGCGCCTTGATGGCGTCGTCCTCGATCGATGTGATGAACAGGATCTCCGTGCCACGGGCAATCCAGAAGCCGTCGGTGGGTCCGACCTTGCCGTAGGGCTGGACGCGCGATGCAACGTCTTCGCCAGCCAGCCCGGGGCCCTTGAGCGCGCCCGTCTGAATGCGGTACAAGGTGGTGCCGGTGAGCGGCTTGTAATACAGATAGGCGTCGTCGGACGAGAGGGCGATGCTGTCGGCGGCGAAGTTCACCTTGCGTCCGTCCGGGTAGCGCAGCGGCCTGCCCTCCGGGGACACGACCACGCCCGGTTCCGGCTGGGTCGAAGGATGTCCGTCGAGCACACGGCGCGCCTTGCCGCTGGCCAGGTCGACCACCACCAGGGCGCCGCGCTGCCCGGAGTCGGTCAGGTAGGCAAATTTGCCGTCTTTTGAAAAGCGCACGTCGTTCAGGTAGGAACCGGGGATGGCGACATCCTGGCCGAACTGGATCACCTGCGCCACGCGGTCGGTCGCGAGATCAATCCGCACCAGTTTCGGCCCACCGGGCACGATGCCATCTACGGCCGGCGCGGCGGGATCAACCACCCACAGGCTGCCGCGCCCGTCTGCCACCACGCTTTGCACGCAGACCCAGTGATCGGTCGGGCTGATCTCGTCGCGCCGCACATTTCGCCAGGCGTTCCATTGCTCGTCAGGATAGGGCCGCAAGCTGCCGTCTTTCATCACTTCGGCGACGGAGACAGGCGTGTCTTCCGTCCAGCGGGGAAAATTGACGAAGATGCGGCCCCGTTCGCTGACAGCCACGCCCGTGACCTGGTGGTCGAACTGGGCCGCCTGCTGCAGCGCCGGGGCGGCGCGGTGATGTTCTGGCTGGGCCGCGCTGGGCGCCGGCGTCTGGGCAAGCGTGATGACCGGCGCGACGCCGGCACCGCCAAGGGCAAGTGCAAGAAGCAAGGGAGTGATGCGCATGACTGTTCCTTTCTGAAACTGCGGCTGGCGCCGCGTGGATCGACACAAAGAACTTGTCACCGTAGCCCGCCACTCGATCATGCGTCTGCGCTGGATCAATGTCGTTCAAGGTGTCCGCATCCGCGCTGCGTGTTCAATGCATGCAAAGAGAAGCCGACATCAAACCAGCCCGCACAGCCTGGCCGCAGCGGCCCGCCGCCAACCGTGCTATCATTTTTCCAAATACATCACATCATGATATAAATCCATGCCCGTGCCCCCCCCCCCCCCC
>JBJMVV010000174.1:0-4998 GCA_045810505.1 Massilia sp. | reverse complement strand
GGGGTGAAGGTCGGCACATTCTTGCCGGTGGCGACCTGCTTGAGCTTGCGGTATTCGGCCAGCACGCGCGAGCCGTAGCCCGAGTCGTTTTCAAAGGCGCCTGCACCGACATAGGTCTTCAGGCCGGCTTCGACGGAGCCGCCGCGGTTGACGTAATCCTTGAGGATCAGCGCGCCGACACGGATATTGGCGACCGGATTGAGCGCCGCCTGCACGCCGCCCAGGGGCTGGAATTTCTCGTGGTGGACCTTGGACATGACCTGCATCAGGCCTTGCGCGCCGACGGGGCTTTCCGCAAACGGGTTCAGGCCCGACTCGATCGCCATCACTGCGAGGATCAGCAGGGGATCGATCTTGACATCTTTTGCCGTCACGTACGCAGTCGATACCAGCATGTTGGCGGCATCGCCGGCCACGCGGTAACGCTTGGACAGCCACGAGGTCACAAATTTCTGCTGCTTTTCATTGCCCATCAGGGCTTTTTCTTCGGCCGTGAGCGGCACTGGCGTGGCTTCCACGGCTGGCGCTGCTTTCGCGTGCTGGCGGGGCGCATCCATCAGGGCCGTCAACTGGGGCGCGGATGGGGCGGCTGCCACGTTGGCGGCTGCGCTGACGGGCGAAATCAGTTGCGACACCTTGTGGGCGACGTCAGGACGCACATACAGCACGGCCCCGATTGCAACTGCGGAAAGACCGAGAACGGTCAGGGTGTGTTGCGCGGTGGTGGCCACGCTACGCGCCGTTTTCGTTACGGAAGACCACGTAACTGGCTGGCGGGCCATGGATTGGGCGAACTTTGCCGTCGCCCCATTGAAACGATTTATCATCGAATTCCCCTTTGTCGCGGAAAAAGCTGTCCCATGGGCGCTGTTGGCGCACCTGTTGGCTGGCTCATGCCGTGCATCAGAAATATCGTCCATCGTCGCTGCTGCGCACGATTAACGCCGTTATTGCTCGCTACAGCTGGTGGTTCCCTGAGGTATTAAACCAGTGGCTACGCAACTTTGTTCGGGGGTTAGGGCAGACGCCCTGTGAAAACACTCCTTAAAAATGTCATGTGGCGCCCCGACGCCGTGAATGTATGAGACAAGCTAAAATGGTTTTGGTTCCGGTCGCTTGACCGAAAATAAACGCCTGCCTCATCAAGTTGGGTGGATTCTAAAAGCTAGCTTATACCAAGTCAATACTAGCACGGAGTTTTCTTATTACTTTTAGGTATAGCTTTTCGGGGTGTAGCTCATCAATAGCCAGTGAAATCAATCACTTGGGCTGGTAATTTAACAACTCTGTCTCACTAACGAAAAATCCAAATAAGCGATGATCTATACCGATTTGCGTGATTTTATTTCCCAGTTGCAAGGAATGGGCGAATTAAAGCGGGTGGCGACCCCGGTTTCGCCGTTTCTCGAGATGACCGAGGTCTGTGACCGCGTGCTGCGGGCCGGCGGCCCGGCGCTTTTGTTCGAGAACCCGACCGGACACAGCATGCCTGTACTCGGCAATCTGTTCGGCACGCCGAAGCGGGTGGCGCTGGGCATGGGCGCCGACGACGTCAGCGAACTGCGCAAAATCGGCCACGTGCTGGCCCGCCTGAAAGAGCCCGAGCCACCCAAGGGGTTCAAGGACATGATGGGGATGGGCTCGCTCGTCAAGGCCGTGTGGGATATGTCGCCCAAGGAAGTGCGCGGCTCACCCTGCCAGGAGATTGTCTGGGAAGGGGCCGATGTCGACCTGTCGCGCCTGCCCATCCAGCACTGCTGGCCTGGCGACGCCGCGCCTTTGATCACCTGGGGCCTGGTGATCACCAAGGGCCCGAACAAGAAGCGGCAAAACCTGGGTATATATAGACAGCAAGTGATCGGGCCCAACAAGGTGATCATGCGCTGGCTGGCGCACCGGGGCGGGGCGCTCGATTTCCGCGAGCACGCCATCGCCAGCAAGGGCGCGCCTTATCCGATCGCGGTGGCGCTGGGGGCCGACCCAGCGACCATCCTGGGCGCCGTCACGCCCGTGCCCGACAGCCTGTCCGAGTACCAGTTCGCCGGCTTGCTGCGCGGCAGCCGCACCGTCCTGGTGAAAGCCATCGGCAGCGACCTGCGGGTGCCCGCATCGGCCGAGGTCGTACTGGAGGGGCACATCCTGCCTGACCCCAATCATCCGAGCGGCTACGAACATGCCGTCGAAGGGCCGTTCGGCGACCATACCGGCTATTACAACGAGCAGGACAGTTTCCCCGTCTTCACCATCGAGCGCATCACCATGCGGCGCGACCCGATCTACCACTCGACCTACACCGGCAAGCCGCCCGATGAGCCAGCCGTGCTGGGCGTGGCCCTCAATGAAGTGTTCATCCCCTTGCTGCAAAAGCAATTCAGCGAAATCACGGATTTTTATTTGCCGCCCGAAGGTTGCAGCTACCGCATGGCGGTGGTGCAGATGAAAAAGCAGTATGCCGGCCACGCCAAGCGGGTCATGTTCGGCGTCTGGAGTTTCCTGCGCCAGTTCATGTACACCAAGTTCATCGTCGTGGTGGACGAGGACGTCAACATCCGCGACTGGAAGGAAGTGATCTGGGCCATCACCACCCGCGTCGATCCCCTGCGCGACACCACCATGGTCGACAGCACCCCGATCGATTACCTCGACTTCGCCTCGCCCGTCAGTGGCCTGGGCAGCAAGATGGGCATCGACGCCACCAACAAGTGGCCGGGCGAGACCAGCCGCGAATGGGGCACGACCATCGCCATGACACCCGCCGTGAAAGCGCACGTTGATGCCATTTGGCAGGATCTTGGTATTTGAACAGGTGCTCTCCTACGCTACTTGAGGAGTTTTCTTATTAGTGCGGCTCTCTCAACGGACTAAGCTGGGGTTTTCGGCATAGACGAGGAGAACCATTGTGGCTACCAACAAAGACGACACCAAGAGCACACGGGGCGGCACGCCCGAGCAGCACGCCGAGGCAGGACGCCAGAGTCACAAGAACGACAGTTCCAGCCAATCGGGTTCGGGCGGATCGAGCTCCGGCTCGGGCGGTGGCACCCGCGGCGGCACGCCGGAGCAGCACGCGGAAGCAGGGCGCCAGAGCCACAAGAACGATGGCTCGAGCCAGTCCAGCTCAGGTGGCTCTGGCGGGTCGGGCGGCTCAGGGGGCTCAGGCGGCACCCGCGGCGGCACGCCCGAGCAGCATGCCGAGGCCGGGCGCCAGAGTCACAAGAACGACGACAAGAAATAAGGTGCACGTCGCTGAAGCTACCGGCCGGTCATGCCGGTAGCTTCAGTGCGCCGCTTGCGCAGTCAGGCTTTTACTGTGACATCCCAATCAACGGGATAACAAGGTGACGCACGCACACCACCTGGTTCCCACCTGGTTCCCACTTCGCCGCAGGTCGGTTATAATGAGTGCTGGCGGGCCCCTGCGCATCGTGGCATGGCTAACCTGGTCAGGTCGGGAACGAAGCAGCCACGGCTATTAACCATGAGTGCCGCAGATCAGGCTCGCCTCCTTAGTTTTATCTTCGCCTGGCGATGTCTCCGGGTTTTCTCGCCCACTCCGCTGTTTTCTCCTTGTTCCCCTGTCTGAATTCGATCACTGCCTGGCGCTGCTGATATTGCACCGTCTTGCCAGAGCTGCCTGCCATTGCATCGGCGCCGTCCTCAGTTTTCCCGCTGTCGCTGACTTGCTGCCTGATTCGCTGTCAGTGCAGCCCCCCGCTCAGTTGCTACCCCGCACTAAATATCTTATTCAACAACACTCTTGCGGCAGCGAGTTTGTCCGCCGCACCGTCCATCTACGGTAAAATCGCGGTATGTCCTATCAAGTCCTCGCCCGCAAATACCGTCCCCGCAACTTCGACACCCTGGTTGGCCAGGAACACGTCGTGCGCGCCCTGACCCATGCATTGCAAACAGGCCGCCTGCACCACGCCTACCTGTTCACCGGCACGCGCGGGGTGGGCAAGACGACCTTGTCGCGGATCCTGGCCAAGTCGCTCAACTGCATCGGGCCCGACGGCAATGGCGGCGTCACCGCCACCCCCTGCGGCGTCTGCGAAGCCTGCACCGCGATCGATGCGGGCCGCTTCGTTGACTATATAGAGATGGACGCCGCTTCCAACCGGGGCGTCGATGAAATGGCCCAGTTGCTCGAGCAGGCCGTCTACGCCCCCTCGAATGCGCGCTTCAAGGTCTACATGATCGACGAGGTGCACATGCTCACCAACCACGCGTTCAACGCCATGCTGAAAACGCTGGAAGAGCCGCCCGAGCACGTCAAGTTCATCCTGGCTACCACCGATCCCCAGAAGATTCCTGTCACCGTTCTGTCGCGCTGCCTGCAGTTCAACCTCAAGCAGATGCCGCCCGGTCACATCATCACTCACCTTGACGATATCCTCGGCCAGGAAGGCATCGAGTTCGAGCAGCCGGCCCTGCGCCTGCTGGCCCAGGGCGCGCACGGCTCCATGCGCGATGCCCTGTCGCTGACCGACCAGGCGATTGCCTACGCCGCTGGCGCAGTTACGCTGGAAGCCGTGCAGGGCATGCTGGGCGCGCTCGACCAGACTTACCTGGTGCGCCTGCTGGACGCCCTGCTGGCACAAAACGGCGCCGACTTGATGGCCGTGGCGGACGAAATGGCCAGCCGCAGCCTGTCCTACAATGGCGCCCTGCAAGACCTGGGCACCTTGCTGCACCGCGTGGCGCTGGCCCAGTCGGTGCCCGCCGCCGTGCCCCAGGATTTGCCGGAACTGGCCGACATCGTCCGCCTTGCCGGCGCGTTCGACCCGCAGGAAGTGCAGCTGTTTTATCAGATCGCCGTGCACGGCCGCAATGAAATCGGCCTCGCGCCGGACGAGTACGCAGGCTTCACGATGACCTTGCTGCGCATGCTGGCTTTCCGGCCGGGCAATGGCGGCGCCGATGCGGTCGGCCCTGCCACGCCAGCGACCCGTCCCGCCGCCGCGCCCGCGCGCGGCGCGGCGCCAGCGCGTCCGGCCG
>JBJMVV010000173.1:0-5348 GCA_045810505.1 Massilia sp. | reverse complement strand
CTGGATACCCCCGAGTACGGCGTCTCGCGCCACGCCGAAGAGAGCGTCGACATGAAGACGAAATTACGGCCTTGGGTCGGTCCCAATCCGCTGGCCGCGGTTTGCACCGAGACGTCACCGAGCGTGGTCCAGTCCTTCAGTCCATCCTCAAAACCACTGATCAAGCCGGCATGTGCCAGCGATGACGCCATCAACATCGATGCCGCAACAAGCTTCCCCAGAAAACGCTTCATACACCCTCCAATTTTGTTGCAAATTATAATACTAAATTTACAATTTTAACAAGATTGCAAAAGGCTTGTTGCATAGCCGTGACAGCTTATTTCGCGAATACCTGCCCCAGATCCTTGAAGGACTTGAACTCCAGCGCATTGCCGGACGGGTCGAGGAAAAACATGGTGGCCTGTTCGCCTGGCAGGCCGGCAAAGCGGATGTAGGGCTCGATGACGAATTGCACGCCGGCGGCGCGCAGGCGGTCGGCCAGCGCTTGCCATGCATCGCGGTCGATGATGGCGCCGAAGTGGCGGGCCGGGACCTGGTGGCCGTCAACGCTGCTGGTAGCGACGCTGCCGCATTCTTCCGGGGCGAGGTGGGCGACCAGCTGGTGGCCAAAGAAATCGAAGTCGATCCAGTTGGCGGAACTGCGGCCCTCCGGGCAGCCGATCAGGCCACCGTAAAAGCGGCGCGCGGCCTCGAGGTCGTGGACGGGGAAGGCGAGGTGAAACAGGGTCGGGCTGCTCATGGCGTTCCTTTTCAAATGGATGGGGAAAGACTGTACAGGCCGCGCTCGCTGGCGAACAGGCGCATCAGGCCCAGCAGCGCGTCGACGTTGGGGGTGGCCAGGCCAAGCCGGCCCGCCATCTCGTGCACGACGCCGACGATGGCGTCGAGTTCGATCGGGCGGCCCGCTTCCACGTCCTGCTGCATGGACGTCTTGAAGCGGCCCAGTTTGGCCGTGATCTGGTGGCGCTGCTCCGGGCTTTGCGCGATGTCGCAGCCGATCAGGGCGCCGAGCTGGGCCGCTTCCTGCATGGCGGCCGAGCAGAAGGCGCGCACCAGCGGATCGGCCAGCACCCTGTCGACGGTGGCGCCGGTCATGGCCGAGACGGGATTCATCGTCATATTGCCCCACAGCTTGTACCAGATGTCCTTGCGGATGTCGGCCGACTGGCTCACCTCGAAGCAGGCGCCGCCCAGCAAATCCGCCACCGCCCGCACCCGCGCCGACACCCCGCCGGCCGCTTCACCAATGATCAGGCCCTGCCCCATGCGGTGCTCGACCAGCCCCGGCTCGGGCGAGACCACGCTGGCGTGCACGACGCAGGCAATCACCTGTTGCATGGAAATGGCGGCGGCGATGCTGCCGTCCGGATCGACGCTGCGCAGTGGCGCGCCGCGCAAGGCCGGCACCGCTTCGCCAAACCACCAGGGCACGCCGTTCATGGCGGGCAGCACCATCGTATCCGGGCCCAGCAGGGGCCCAATGGTCGCGGCGACCGCGGGCATCGCCTGCGCCTTGACGGCGACAATGACGAGATCCTGCACGCCCAGCGCGGCGCTCTGATCGCTGGCGCGGGCCGGACTTTGCAGCAACTGCCCGTTTTCACGCAAGCGCCAGCCGTGGGTGGCGAGCGCTGCAAGGGTGGCGCCACGGGCGACGGCCGAGAGATCACATTGCCCTGCGGCGGCCAGGCGGCTGCCGATAAAGCCGCCGATGGCGCCGGCGCCGACGATACACACTTTCATGGATTCAATGAGCCGCGGCTCGAACTGGTGGAGCCCGATTGTAACGCCTGGCACGGCTGCGGGCGGCGTCAATCCCCGGCGGGGCAAGTGACAAGAAACCAAGTTTTACAAAGCCAAAATATTGACTTATGACAAATACCTATGGCACCATTAGTTTCAGTTTGGAAATATAATTGACCCACCTCCGCCACCAGGCCCTGCGGGACGAAATTCCACGATCGACCTCTTGCGCCCCGGCCCCATGATTCCATCAACGACGCGTTTTCTGCTGCTGCACGTGCTTGCATTGGCGGCAGCGTGCCTGAGCGCCGCGTCCGCAAGCGCCCAGTCTGATGCCGGCTGCGGCCGAGTCACCAACGGCACGCCGTCCGCCACCACCTTCAGCTGGAGCGCCCAGGCCGGCGCCGAACAGCCCAGCGTCGCGCCCCGCTACAAGATTGCCGTCTGGGGCGACAGCCTTACCTCCTCGCGCGATTTTGTCGACGCGGCCCTGGAAACGGCCGGCATCGCCAAAAGCGCCGTGCTGCCCGCCTTCATCCAGGCCGGGATCAAGACACCGGGCCTGCAGTTGCCTTTGCGCGCCAGTTGCGCCAGCCAGGGCTGGCAGGTGGACTATGCGCACAAGAAAAAACGCAAGCTGGCCGGCTACGCCAAGGGCTTCGTCAAGATGCGCTCGAACACGCCGGGCGACCTCGTCTATCTGGACTTCCGCTATCCCGCCGCAACGACCCGCGTGCGCGAACTGACGATTCAGTACGAAAAGCCGAAGGTAGACAGTTCGCTGTTGCTGGCTGTTGCGATCAATGACGGCCAGGAAAAGCTGGTCAGTTTGAGCCGCGCGACGGGCACGAGCCTGCAGATTCGCCCCGACCGGCCGATGGCGACCATGCGCCTGCGCCTGGTGTCGGGCGCCATCACCCTGCATGGTTTTGCGCCCGTGTATGAGGAAGCGGCCGACGTTGTGCTCGATACGCTCAGCATCCCTGGCGGATCGCTACGCAGTTGGGGCAACGCCGACCCGGCGCTGATGCCGGGCGCATCGATCGAAAACCACGAGCAGCCCTACAGCCTGATCCTGGTCCAGTACGGCACCAACGAAGGCGCCGATGCGTCCTTTTCCAGCGACAGTTACCGGCAATACCTGCACACCCATTTGAAAAGCCTGCGCGGCTACTATCCGCGCGCACGCTGCGTGCTGATCGGCCCGCCCGACCGGGGCGTGGTGGGCGCGACGGCGCCGCCTGCCTCGCTCAAATACGCCTTCATTCATCAACAGATTGCGCTTGCACAGAAAGACATCGGCCGCCAGTACCGATGTGAATTCTGGGACTGGCAAGCGGCCATGGGCGGCCCCGGCAGCGCCGCCGCGTGGTCACGCATGAATCCACCGCAGATGCAGGCGGATCTGACCCATTTGAGCGCGACCGGATATCGCCTCAGTGGCAAGCTGTTGGGCGCTTATTTGAACCTGAATAAACAATAAAAATCATAATGAAACTGAACGAATTTGATCCGGCCGCGGCGCTCGCCGAGCGCAACGTCCGTTTGCTGGAACTCGATGGCATGCGCGCGCTGGCGGTGGTGGCCGTCATCCTGTTCCATTGCGAGGTGCCGGGTCTGTTCAATGCAGGCTACTTTGGCGTGGACATGTTTTTCACGATTTCCGGGTTTATCATTTCCGCGATGCTGATTCGGGAATACCACCTGGCCGGCGACTTCCGTTTCGGTGCCTTCTATTTCCGCCGCTTGAAACGGCTGCTGCCGCCCGTGCTGGCGCTGCTGGCGCTGGCCAGTCCCATCTATCTGCTGTCCGAGCCGATGTTTCTTGCATACCGGGCGGACGTGCCGGCGGCGCTGGCGTATGCCTCCAACCTCTGGCAGGTCATCGAACGCCAGCCGTATTTCGACGCCACGCCCCATGTGCTCAAACACCTGTGGTCGCTGGCGGTGGAAGAACAGTTTTACCTGGTCTGGCCGCCGCTCGCTTACCTGGCGCTGAAAAAAGCCACGCCAAAATCAATGGGCGTTGTCGCCGCCCTGCTGGCGCTGCTGAGCACGGGATGGATGTGGTATCTGTACGAGCCGCACCTCGATAACGCAGAAATCAGCCGCCTCTATCTGGGCACCGATACCCATGCGATGGGCCTGTTTGCGGGCGCCGCGCTGGCGGGGTTTTCCAATCCCTGGCAGGTGCGCGTTGCCGGCAGCCGATTGCTGCGTTTGCGTCGCCTCGGCGCCGTGCTTTCGCTCGCTGGGCTCATCTGCATGATGGTGCTGCTCGACCCCGCCAATCCCTGGATGTACCGGGGCTGCTTCCTGGCGGTGGCAGTGCTGACCGCGGTGCTGATCCACTGCACCATGCACGACAGCGATTTTGTGCTGGCGCGGCTGCTGCGCAGCAGCCCCGTGCAATGGCTGGGATCGCGTTCGTATTCGCTCTACCTGGTCCATTGGCTGGTGTTCGTGATGATCAAGGACGTCACGGCGGAGTCCGACGTCAAGCTGGCGTATCTGGCGGCAGGCATGGTGGTGACGGGCTTGCTGGCTGAAATGATGTACCGCTGCGTCGAGGAGCCGTTTAAAGCCTTCAAGCCAAAACGCCTCGACAACCGGCGCATGGCCTGGTGCGTGATGGCCTATTTCCTCGCCACCGGCTTGCTGTTTGCGATGGTGATGCTGCAGCGCGAGGCGCGCAATGACAGCAAGGACGACGCGGCAGCCGCCGTAATTGAGGCGCCTGCCCCTGAGGTCGTCGTTGCGGCAGCGCCGGTGGCGGCCGCGACGGCGGAACCGGACAGCGACACGGCCAACGAAGCCATCGAAGGGGGCGACGATATCTTCGCCATGGGCGACTCCGTCCTGCTCGGCGCGCAGGCGACCCTGGCCAAAGCGATCCCCGGCATCCACATCGACGCCCACGTGGGCCGCCAGGCCAGCCAGGGCCTGAAGGTGATTACGGACTGGCGTGCGCGCTCGGGCAAGGCCTCGACCGTACTTGTCCACCTGGGCACCAACGGTTACATTAACGAAGGGCAATTCAGGGAGATTCTCGGCGCGCTGGCTGACCGCACATCCGTCATCGTCATCAATGTGCATGCGGAGCGGCGCTGGACGGCGTCGAACAACGCCCTCATCGCCAGCGTCTGCCCTGACTTTGCCAATGTGCGGGTGATCGACTGGAACGGGGTGTCGACCGGCCATCCTGAATATTTTGTCAAGGATGGCATCCACCTGACGGGCAAGGGCATCCGCGCCCTGGTGGCGCAGATCAAGGCGATCACTGGCGGCGCGGTAATCCCGCCCGGTTCGCTCGACAAGCATGCGCGGCGCCGCGCGGCAGCGAGCCCGGCTACATCGGCCACCTCGGCCAGCGCAGCCAGTTCATCGGCTTCGGTGGAAGCGGCGGCGCCGGTCAAAGCGCCAGCGGCCGAGGAAACGCCGGCGGACAAGCCGGGCGAAAAGACCGTCAAGCCGGCCGCGCCCGAGCACCATGAAGAAGCACCCGCCGCCCCGCCCGGCGTCGCCGATGATTGACTGGCCGGCTGTTTTGCTGCCAGCCCGATAAAAAGGAAGCCCATGAAGACGATGCGCGGTTTGATCAG
>JBJMVV010000172.1:0-2836 GCA_045810505.1 Massilia sp. | reverse complement strand
ATCCTCGATGGCCAGCTCGTGCAGGCCGAATTCTTCCTTGGCCTTCTCCAGCTCGTCCGCATCGGCATCGCGCAGGGCCACCCAGACAAAGGTGTTGGGCATGGCCAGGTAGTCGCTGACATCGTCGAAGGAAATGTCCGCGAGCTTTTTGCCTTCCTGATAGGCGACGCAATTGATCAGCATGGTGACTTATGGAAACGCGGCACATGCCGCGCCCAGAGCTTACCAAATCCGCGCCTCAACTGTACATGTCAGGGAAAAACGGGGTCAGGCTGGACCGCATTCGGACAAGTGCCCAACCCCGGCAGGCTCATTTTTGTTTGATCAATCTTCGCGCGCGCCGTCGATGCCGAGCTCTGCAATCTTTCGGGTGATGGTGTTGCGGCCGATCCCCAAGCGGATTGCCGCATCGTTTTTGCGCCCGTGCGTGTGCTTCAAGGCCGTCTTGATCAGGGCCGACTCGAACTGTTTGCCGAGCACGTCCATGACTTCCGATTCACCGGCGTTGAGCATCGCCGCCGCCTGCAATTCCAGCAAGCCGACCCAGCCGCCTGCCGCGCCAAGCTGGGCCAGGGTGGCGCCGCCAGCCATGTTCGACAGCGGCAGGGGGCGCACCTGGCCGCCGCCGCTGAAGACCTGGTCGATCGCTATGGCAGGCTCGGGGGGCGACCACTCGGGCGCGGCCTGGTCTTTCGTCAATTCCAGCGGCAGATCTTTGACTTCCACCGTCTGGCCCGGGGCCATCACCGTGATCCAGTTGCACAGGTTTTCCAGCTGGCGCACGTTGCCGGGCAGGTCCCGGCTGGCCAGGAACTGCATCGCCGCTTCGCTCATGCGCTTCGCTTCCACGCCCAACTGGCGGGCGCTCTGCACCAGGAAGTGGCGCACCAAAAGCGGGATGTCCTCGCGCCGCTCCCGCAAACTGGGCAGGCGCAGCCGGATCACGTTCAGGCGGTGAAACAGGTCTTCGCGGAACAAGCCGTCACGCACCCGCTGTTCCAGGTTCTGGTGGGTGGCCGTGATCACCCGCACCGAGGCCTTCATCGGCTGGTGGCCGCCGACCCGGTAAAAGTGCCCGTCCGACAGCACCCGCAGCAAGCGGGTCTGCAAATCAAAGGGCATGTCGCCGATCTCATCCAAAAACAGGGTGCCGCCCTCGGCCTGCTCGAAGCGGCCGCGCCGGGTTGCCTGCGCGCCCGTAAAGGCGCCCCGTTCATGACCGAACAGCTCGGACTCGAGCAAATCCTTCGGGATGGCCGCCGTGTTGAGGGCAATGAAAGGCTGGCCGGCGCGCGGGCTATGCTTGTGCAGGGCGCGCGCCACCAGTTCCTTGCCGGTGCCTGATTCGCCCGTGATCAAGACTGTCACGTTCGACTGCGACAGGCGGCCGATGGCCCTGAACACTTCCTGCATGGCGGGCGCCTGGCCGAGGATCTCGGGCGTTTCGGCGGGCGCCAGGTCGACGCTGGTTTCGCGCAGGCTTTCTTCGAGTGCGCGGCGGATCAGCTCGACGGCCTTGTCGATATCAAAGGGCTTGGCGAGATACTCGAAGGCGCCGCCCTGGAAGGCTGCGACGGCCGAATCGAGGTC
This sequence comes from Massilia sp., assembly GCA_045810505.1. GTDB lineage: Bacteria > Pseudomonadota > Gammaproteobacteria > Burkholderiales > Burkholderiaceae_D > JAFCUW01. Next base: position 1,246 of record JBJMVV010000172.1, on the reverse strand, counting down.
GGAAAAGGCGGTGATGATGATGACCGGCAGGCCGGGGTGGCGGGTTTTCACTTCCTGCAGCAGCGACAGGCCGGACTCGCCCGGCATGCGGATGTCGGACACCAGCACCTGCGGCGTGTCGGTTTCAAGCGCCGCCATTGCTTCGCGCGCGTTGGCAAAGCTCCTGGTGGCGAGGTTTTCGCGAGCCAGGGCTTTTTCAAGCACCCAGCGGATGGAGGCGTCGTCGTCGACAATCCAGATTGGTTTCATTGTGTGGCGCTTCCCGCGTTTGGATCTTCAAAGTATGGGATCGAAGTTCCGGGACCGCCTCACGCCACGATCATGGCAGGGGCAGCAAAATCCGGAAGTCCGTCAATCCAGGCCGGCTCTCGCATTCGATCACACCCAGGTGCTGTTGCACGAAGGTCTGCGCCAATGTCAGCCCCAGGCCGCTGCCGCCTTCCCTGCCCGACACCAGCGGATAGAAAATACGGTCGCGGATCTGGGGTGAGATGCCCGGTCCATTGTCGATGATATGCAAGTCTAATGCCAGGGCATATCTGACCTTGGCCAGGGTCACCTGGCGGGCCACGCGCGTGCGCAAAACGATCTCGGCATCGCCCGCGGCAATGCGCGATTCCAGCGCCTGGGCGGCATTGCGGGCGATGTTGAGCACGGTCTGGATCAGCTGCTCCTTGTCGCCCCTGAACTCGGGAATCGAGGCATCGTAATCGCGCCGGATCGACAGGCCGGCGGGGAACTCGGCCAGCATCAGGCTTCTCACCCGCTCGCACACTTCGTGGATGTTGACGTCGCCGACGATGTGCGGCCGCCGGTGGGGCGCCAGCAGGCGGTCCACCAGGGTCTGCAGGCGGTCCGCCTCCTTGATGATGACCTGGGTGTATTCGCGCAGGGCCGACAGGTGCAGCGCCGGCAATTCCAGCTCCAGCAGTTGCGCCGCGCCGCGGATGCCGCCCAGGGGGTTCTTGATTTCGTGGGCCAGGTTGCGGATCAGTTCCTTGTTGACCTGGCTCTGGTCGAGGATGCGCTCCTCGCGGTCGAGTTTTAATTGCTGGACGTTTTCACGCAGCTCGACAATCACCGTGTCGTCAGAGACCGCGCTGACGATCGAGTGCACCTGCAGCGCTTCGCGCCCTGCCCGCTCCAGGCTCAGATCCTGGCGCAGGTCGGTGTACTGGTGGGCCAGCGCCTGGCTGCACAGGCTTTGCAGTTCCTCGGCATTGACGAACAGTTGCGCCAGGCTGCT
>JBJMVV010000171.1:0-10571 GCA_045810505.1 Massilia sp. | reverse complement strand
TGTGAACATTTGATAATTTAAGTATTCAAGACCGAAGTCCTGGCACCTTCATCAAACGCCCACACTTATCGACTGTTAATTGTTAAAGAACTTTGTCTGGTGCTGCAATCCCTGCATGTCGATGAAGCGTTGTGTTCATCAGCAGAGGAGCGATATTATGAAGCATTTCGCTGAACCTGTCACGCTCATTTTTTAGAGTTTCGCTTCGATCTTTCGACCTGCTTTGCTCCGCCTGATGTGCGCCCCGTTTTGCGGGGAGGCGAACTATAGCAAGGCTGCGTGCGCGATGCAAGGCCTGTTTTTACAACAGCCATTCAATCGGCAGCCAGGACAGCACGGTCACCTCCAGCTTGCGCCAGAAACCAGCGTCCGGCTCCTCGGTATGACGCAGTACGGCGCCGCCCTTGTGCTCGAGCCAGATCAGCTTGCCGTCCTCCCCCAGCCGCACTTCATAGGCGCGGTCGGCCGGCAGTGTCGCCATACGTTCAGCCAGCTGGCGGGCCAGCGGCACGCTGTCGATGATCAAACCCATTTCGGTATTGAGCCGGGTCGAGCGCGGGTCGAAATTGAAGGATCCGACAAACAGCTGGTCGCCGTCGATGGCAAAGGTCTTGGCGTGCAGGCTCGATGCGGAGCTGCCGAAGGGGCCACTGCGCCGGCCTTCCGCATCGCTCGACCAGTTACGGCGCAACTCATACAAGTGCACGCCCGCTTCCAGCAAAGCGTGCCGGCGCTTGGCATATCCCGCGTGGACGGCGGCGACATCGGTGGCGCCCAGCGAATTGGTGAGAATGCGCACATCGACGCCGCTGCGCGCCATGGTGGCGAAGGCCTGCGTGCCGTTTTCGCCGGGGACAAAGTAGGCGGACACCAGGTCGACCTGCCTGGTGGGCGCCCCGATAAGCTCCTGAATCTGCGGCATGATGCGGGTGTTCGGTGGCGCCGCGCCCAGCCCCTTGGCGGGATTGTCGCTGACCAGCCGCGTCCTCGCCCAATCCAGCGCAAGGCGCCGCGCATGCAGGTCGGCGACGAAGGGGGAGGCATTGATCGCGGCGATGTAGGCCCGCGCCTGGGGCGACGCCAGGATCGCCGCGGCCTCCCGACGCACCTGCGCGGCGCTGTCGGCAGTCGACGCCGGCACGACCTGCGCCAGCGCGTATGAGGACGCGCTGTTCCAGTACTGGTCGAAATCCTGCTCGACATCCTTGACCACCGGCCCCACCGCAAGCACATCGAGATCGGAAAACAGCATGTCGCCGGCCGCCCCAAAATATTCGTCGCCCACATTGCGCCCGCCAACAATGGTGGCGCGCCCGTCAACCGTGAAGGATTTATTGTGCATGCGCCGGTTCAGGCGCGAGAAATCGGTGACATAGCCGAGCAGGCGAAAACGGCGCTGCATGAAGGGATTGAAGAGGCGAACCTCAATGCCGGGATGGGCGTCGAGCAGCGCCAGCGCCGCGTCAAGCCCCTTGGTATTGTTATCGTCCAGCAGAAGGCGCACCCGCACGCCGCGATTGGCAGCCGACTCGAGGACGTTGAACAGCAGGGTGCCGGTGATGTCCTTGTCCCAGATGTAGTACTGCACATCGAGGCTGCGCTGGGCAGCGTTGGCCAGCACGGCGCGGGCAGCAAACGCTTCGCGCCCCTCGCGCAGGGAGTAGATGCCCGATAAGCCGGGATGGGCGGCGGCAACGGGCGCCAGCGCAAGCGCCATGCTGGTCGTGGGCGACTCCAGCGCCACCGGCATGGCGCTGGGCGCCGGCGCCGGCAGGTGCGCGCAGGCCGACAGCAGCAGCACCGTGGCAACACCAGCTCCAACTAGTGCGCGGACCAGCCGCGCCACGCTCACAGCCCCTTGAAGTCGGCCGGACGCTTGGCCAGGAAGGCGGACATGCCCTCCTTCTGGGCCGGCGTGCCAAAGGCGGCGTGGAAGTAGCGGCGCTCGTAGCGCACCCCTTCCGTGAGCGTCGTCTCGAAGGCGCGGTTGACGCTGTCCTTGATGGCCATGGCGACGGTGACGGACATCGAGGCCACCACGGTGGCGGCGGCAATCGCCTCTTCCATCAGCTTGTCGCCCGCGACCACGCGCGAGACCAGGCCGGTGCGCTCGGCCTCATGGGCGTCGATCATGCGGGCGGTAAGCAGCATGTCCATCGCCTTGGACTTGCCGATGGTGCGCGGCAGGCGCTGGGTGCCGCCGGCGCCCGGGGTGACGCCCACCTTGATTTCAGGCTGGCCGAATTTAGCCGTGTCAGCGGCGATGAGGAAGTCGCACATCATCGCCAGTTCGCAGCCGCCGCCCAGGCAGAAGCCGGCCACGGCGCCGATGACGGGTTTGCGCACATTGAGGATGTGCTCCCAGTTGCGGCCGATGTAGTTGTCGGGGTAGGTGTCGGCGTAGGTGTATTCGGCCATGGCGGCGATGTCGGCGCCGGCCGCAAAGGCTTTTTCGCTGCCCGTCAGGACGATGCAGCCGATGTCCTTGTCGGCATCGAACTTGTAGAGCGCGTGGCCCAGTTCATTCATCATGTTGTCGTTCAGGGCATTGAGCGCCTTGGGACGGTTCAGGCGGATGACGGCGACGCGGCCGTGGGTTTCAATCAGCAGATCGGTGTAGTCCATGACAGTTCCTTGTTCTTGGTGTTTTGGAAAAGGTGTTTTGGAAATGGTGTTTTAGAAAATCCGGATGATTGTACTTCTCAGCGCGGCAGCAGCACCCAGATCTGCCCCTGCTGCTTCATCAGGCCCGCATTGTCGGCGGCCTGCTTGCCGAAGCCATAAAACAGGTCGGCCCGCACGGCGCCGCGAATGGCGCCGCCCGTGTCCTGGCCCATCATCAGGCGCTGCAGCGGAACCTCGCTGCCTGCGCGGGTGGTGGACAGCCAGACGGGCGCGCCCAGGGGCAGGAACTGGGGATCTACCGCCACCGAACGCTCGGGCGTCAAAGGCACGCCCAATGCGCCTTTGGGGCCGACTGAAGGATCAGGCAGCCGCTCCTCCTTGAAGAAGATATAACTGGGGTTGACGTTAAAAAGCTCCTGGCGGCGCTCCGGGTGGGCCGCGATCCAGGCCTTGATGCTCTGGGCCGACGCCGTTTTGACGGTCAGCTCGCCCTGCTCGACCAGGTAGCGGCCGATCGCCTTGTACGGCTGGCCGTTCTGGTCGGCGTAGGCCACCCGCACCGTCTCGCCGGTGTCAGCCAGTTCGACCCGGCCCGACCCCTGCACCTCGAGAAAAAAGGCTTCCACCGGATCGTCCACCCACAACAGTTCTTTTCCGCTCAGCGGCGCGCGCGCGATGTCGGCGCGGGTGCTGTAGGGGACCACGCGCTTGCCGTCGAGGCGCCCGCGCAGGCGCATGTTTTTCAGGTCCGGGTAGGCGCTGGCAAGGTCGATGGTCAGCAGGTCGTCCGGCACCTTGTACAAAGGGGTCTGGAAGGCGCCGCCCTGCTTGCGGGCGCCGCGCAGCATGGGCTCGTAGTAGCCGGTGATGAGGCCCGTGCCGGCACCGTCGGCGGCGCGGATGGCATTCGGGACGAAGCGGCTTTCAAAAAATGCGCGGATGGCGGCGCCGTCGGCAGGGTCGATGGCGGCCGCCGCCGCGCACGGCGCGGCCCAGCCGGGTTTTGTGGTGATGGCCTTGCAGGACGAGATAAACGCCGGCCAGGCCTGGCGCAGGTCGTCCTGCTGCCAGCCTGGCAGTTCGGCGAAGCTCACTGGTGTCATCAAGGGCGCAGCCGTTGCCGGCGCTGCGGGCGCCGGCGCCTTGACGGGTGCGGGCGCCGGCGCCTTGACGGGTGCGGGCGGCTCGACCGGAGTCGGCGCCGTCTGACAGGCGGCCAACAGCACCGCAAGGACCGGCAAAAGCGCTACACTGGGGCGAATTGACATCATGGGGTTCGGTATGTGGCTATTGCTGTTGGAGGGCGGCGTCGCCCTGTTTTTATTGGTGTTCATCGTCTGGTGGACCATGTACCTGCCGCCGAAGAAGCGCGACGACGACGACGAGGAAGCGGCCACTGACACCCAGCCGGACCGCGGACCGCAGCCTTGATCAGTGCAGGGTGCGCGGCAGTGACAGCACGAACTCGGGGATGTTCGCTTCGAAGCGGTGCCCGTCCTCGGCCACGCAGAAGTATTCGCCCACCATCGAGCCCTGTGGCGTCGCCATCTGGGTGCCGCTGCTGTACTCGAACTGTTCGCCAGGCTGCAGCAGCGGTTGATGGCCCACCACGCCGAGGCCCCGCACTTCCTGCACCCGGTTGTTGGCGTCAGTGATGACCCAGTGACGGGCGATCAGCTGGGAGGCCACCGTGCCCGTGTTCTTGATGGTGATGGTGTAGGCGAACACATAATTGTCGCGCTCGGGTTCGGACTGCTCGGGCAGGTATTGCGTCTTCACGGAGACGCTCAGGTCGTAGTCGGCCATCGTAATTCCTTGGTTGATGCTTTGCGGGGCACTTGCATGCAAGTTCTGCGTTCATGATACATCGCACGGCAAAACGGCGGCTGGCGCATGACGAATTCGGCTAAAAGCGTAAAATAGCGTCTCTTCATTATCACCGCGTCAACCGCGACCGCCATGACCGCCTTCCAGATCGCCCCCAGTATCCTGTCCGCCGATTTCGCCCGTCTCGGTGAAGAAGTCCGCAACGTCGTCGCCGCCGGCGCCGACATCATCCATTTCGACGTGATGGACAACCATTACGTGCCCAACCTGACCATCGGCCCGCTGGTCTGCCAGGCCATCCGTCCGCACGTGCAGGTGCCGATCGACGTGCACCTGATGGTCAAGCCGGTCGACCGCATCATCCCCGACTTCGCCAAGGCCGGCGCCAACATCATCACCTTTCATCCGGAAGCGTCGGACCACATCGACCGCACCCTGCAACTGATCCGCGACAGCGGCTGCAAGGCCGGCCTGGTGTTCAATCCCGGCACCCCCATGCACTACCTGAATCACGTGATGGACAAGATCGACATGATCCTCATCATGTCCGTCAACCCCGGCTTCGGCGGCCAGTCCTTCATCCCCGAGGCGCTGAAAAAGCTCACCATCGCGCGCCGCATGATCAACGAATCGGGCCGCGACATCCTGCTTGAAGTCGATGGCGGCATCAAGGTCGACAACATCCGCGAGGCTGCCGAAGCAGGCGCCGACACCTTCGTCGCCGGCTCGGCCATCTTCGGCCAGCCTGACTACCGCGAGGTCATCGGCGCCATGCGCGCGGAACTGGCCAAGGTCGCACGCTGATGCGCCCCGGGCATGGCGTCATCCGCGCGGTCATCATCGACCTCGATGGCACCATGCTCGACACGGTGCCCGATTTTCATGTGGCGATCAACCGCATGCGCGCCGAACTCGGTCTGGCTGCCATCAGCGCGCAGCAGGTGGCCGATCTGGTCGGCAAGGGTTCGGAAAACCTGATCCGCGGCGTGCTGGCGATCGACTTCGACGCCGCCGGCGTGGAACAGCGCTTCGAGGCCGCGATGGCGGCCTACCAGCGCCATTACCTGGCCATCAATGGCGAGCACGCCACCGTCTACGAGGGGGTACGCGAAGGCCTGGCCGCGCTGCAGGCCATGGATCTGCGCATGGCCTGCGTGACCAACAAGCCGATTGCCTTTGCCCGCCCCTTGCTGGAAAAGGCCGGCCTGGCGCCCTATTTCGAAATCGTCTACGGCGGCGAATGCCTGCCCCGTAAAAAGCCCGACCCCATGCCGATGCTGCAGGTGTGCGCCGATTTTGATCTGGCGCCCGGCGAAGTGGTCGCCATCGGCGACTCGTCGAACGACGCCGAAGCGGCGCGCGCGGCCGGTTGCTGGGTGCTGGCGGTCCCGTATGGATATAACCACGGACGGCCTATACACGAAGCCGATTCCGATGGTATAGTCGAAACGCTGCTTGAAGCGGCAACCCTGATTAGTACGCACAACCACGACGCTAACTGAACACTAACTTCATGTTTTTCACCAAAAAACACACTGTCAACCAAACCGGCGCCCTTGAGGCCTGGCTTTGGCGACGCTGGCAATCCTGGGCCAACTGACCCGTATTGATTGCTGACGGCTGCCCCTCGTGCACCGCCAGGTTTTTTGACAAGCCGCCGCCCCAACCCGCCGGGCGGTCTGGAGAAAAAGCATGACCGAACTCGAATTCAAATCCCTCGCCAACCAGGGTTACAACCGCATTCCCTTGATTTCCGAGGCATTTGCCGACCTTGAAACGCCGCTGACCCTCTATCTGAAGCTGGCCCAGACCCAGCTGACCGGGAAGAACACCTTCCTGCTCGAATCGGTGGTCGGTGGCGAGCGCTTCGGGCGCTATTCCTTCATCGGCCTGCCCGCCCACACGGTGGTGAAAAACAGCGGCAACCGCACCGAAGTGATCAAGCACGGCGCGGTGATTGAAACCCACGAAGGCAATCCTCTCGAGTTCATCGAGCAGTATCAGGCGCGCTTCAAGGTGGCCCTGCGCCCGGGCCTGCCCCGCTTCTGCGGCGGCCTGGCGGGATATTTTGGCTACGACACCGTGCGCCACATCGAGCGCAAGCTGGCCGGCGGCGCGCCGAAGGACGACCTGGGCCTGCCCGACATCCAGCTGATGCTGACGGAAGAACTGGCCGTCATCGACAACCTGTCGGGCAAGCTGTACCTGATCGTCTACGCGGACACCACCCAGCCGGAAGCCTATTCAAAAGCCCGCCAGCGCCTGAAAGACCTGCGCATGATGCTGCGCCGCGGCGTCGATGCGCCAGTGACGTCGAGCTCCGTGCGCACCGAGGCGATCCGCGACTTCAACAAAGAGGACTACCTGAAGGCGGTGGCGCGCGCCCATGAATACGTGATGGCGGGCGACTTGATGCAGGTGCAGATCGGCCAGCGCATCAGGAAGCCCTACGTCGATTCGCCATTGACCCTGTACCGCGCCCTGCGTTCGCTGAATCCTTCGCCGTATATGTATTACTACAATTTCGGCGACATGCAGATCGTCGGCGCCTCGCCCGAGATCCTGGTGCGCAACGAGACCCTGCCCGAGGGCGGCAAGAAGGTGACTTTGCGCCCGATCGCCGGCACCCGCCCCCGTGGCGCGACGCCCGAGCGGGATGCGGAGCTGTCGAAAGAGCTGCTGGCCGATCCCAAGGAAATCGCCGAACACGTCATGCTGATCGACCTGGCGCGTAATGACCTGGGCCGCATTTCGCAAACGGGCAGCGTCAAGGTCACCGAGCAGCTGGTGGTGGAAAAATACTCGCACGTGCAGCACATCGTCTCCAACGTCGAGGGCAAACTGAAAGATGGCATGTCCAACCTGGACGTGCTGCGCGCCACCTTCCCGGCCGGGACGCTGACGGGCGCGCCCAAGGTACGGGCAATGGAAGTGATCGACGAACTCGAACTGACCAAGCGCGGCATCTATGGCGGCGCCTGCGGCTACCTCAGTTTTGGCGGCGAGATGGACGTGGCGATCGCGATTCGCACCGGCGTGATCAAGGACGGCATGCTGTACGTGCAGGCCGCCGCCGGCATCGTGGCCGACTCGATTCCCGAGATGGAATGGCAGGAGACGGAAAACAAGGCGCGCGCCGTGCTGCGCGCCGCCGAACAAGTGCAGGACGGCCTGGATGGGGAGCTTTAATCATGCTGCTGATGATCGATAACTACGACTCGTTCACCTACAACCTGGTGCAGTATTTCGGCGAGCTGGGTGAAGAGGTGCGTACGGTGCGCAACGATGAAATCACGCTCGACGAGATCAGCACGATGGCGCCGCAGCGCATCTGCATTTCACCAGGCCCGAAGACGCCGGCCCAGGCCGGGGTCTCGATCGACATATTGCGCCAGTTTCAGGGCAAGCTGCCGATCCTGGGTGTATGCCTGGGACACCAGGCGATCGGCGCGGCCTTTGGCGGCAATGTGATCCGCGCCAAACAGGTCATGCACGGTAAAACCTCGCAGATCGCCCACACGGGCGTGGGCGTGTTCAAGGATCTGCCCAGCCCATTCACGGTCATCCGCTACCACTCGCTGGCGATCGAGCGCGCCTCCCTGCCGGCCTGCCTGGAAGTGACGGCGTGGACGGACGACGGTGAAATCATGGGTGTGCGCCACAAGGAATTTGCCATCGAGGGTGTGCAGTTTCACCCCGAATCGATCCTGTCGGAGCACGGCCACAAGCTGCTGCAGAACTTCCTTGAATCCACGTGAGCCCACCATGAAAATCACCCCGCAAGAAGCCCTGCTGCGCTGTATCGAACACCGCGAGATTTTCCACGACGAGATGCTGCACCTGTTCCGCCAGATCATGTCGGGCCAGGTTTCGCCCACCATGATCGCGGCCTTGACCATGGGCCTGCGCGTCAAAAAGGAAACCATCGGCGAAATCGCCGCGGCGGCCCAGGTCATGCGCGAATTCTCGACCAAGGTGCCGATGGCCGACACCACGAATTTGCTCGACATCGTCGGCACGGGCGGCGACGGCGCCCACACTTTTAATATTTCAACCGCCGCCATGTTCGTCGCCGCCGCCGCGGGAGCGCGGGTGGCCAAGCATGGCGGGCGCAGCGTATCGTCATCTTCCGGCAGCGCCGACGTGATCGAGGCGCTGGGCGCCGACATCAACCTGACGCCAGAGCAGATCGCCCAGTCGATCGCCCAGTCGGGCATCGGCTTCATGTTCGCCCCCAACCACCACGCCGCCATGAAGCATGCCGCGCCGGTGCGCAAGGAACTGGGCGTGCGCACCATCTTCAATATTCTCGGGCCGCTCACCAATCCGGCCGGCGCGCCGAATATCCTGATGGGCGTGTTTCACGCCGACCTGGTGGGCATCCAGGTACGCGTGCTGCAGCGCCTGGGCGCCCAGCATGCCATCGTGGTCTATGGGCGCGACAATATGGATGAAGTCTCGCTGGGCGCCGCCACCATGGTCGGTGAACTGGTCGACGGCGAAATCCGTGAATACGAAATCCACCCGGAGGATTTTGGCCTGCCCATGATCGCCAGCCGCAACCTGAAAGTGGCCGATGCCGCCGCCTCCAAGGTCAAGATGATGGAAGCGCTCAATGGCGAGGCGGGTCCGGCCTTTGACATCGTCGCGCTCAACGCCGGGGTCGCGCTGTATGCGGCTGGCGTGGCGCCGTCGATCGAAGCGGGCCTGGCCAAGGCGCGCGCCACCATCGAATCGGGCGCCGCCCGCGCCAAGCTGGCGCAATTCGTCGACGTCACGCGCCGGCTCGGCCAGCACTAAGGACGCGCCATGGCCCTCTTCGGCATTCACGACCTGGGCCTGTTCGTTGTTTCAGGCCTGCTGCTGAACATCCTGCCGGGGCCTGATTCACTGTTGATCATGACCCGCAGCGCCTCACAAGGCGCGCGCGCCGGCTGCGTGGCCGCGGCTGGCATCGGCGCCGGCGTGTTCGTGCACATCCTGGCGGCGGCGCTGGGTTTGTCCGCGGTGCTGCAAACCTCGGCGATGGCCTTCACGGTCGTCAAATATATCGGCGCGGCCTACATCCTCTACCTTGCATTCGGCCTGTTGCGCAGCAAGGGCGCCGCGGCAGGCGCCCTGGTCAAGTCGGCGCCCTTGCCGCTACCGAAAATCTTTGGCCAGGGGTTTCTCACCAATGTGCTGAACCCGAAAGTGGCGCTGTTCTTCCTCGCCTTCGTTCCCCAGTTTATCGATGCGCAGGCGCCCAACAAGGCGCTGGCCTTTCTGGTCCTCGGCTGCATCTTCAATATCAACGGCATGTTGTGGTGTAACGCCCTTGCCCTGTTCACGGCCCGCGCCAGCGCGCGCGTAAAGCTCAGCGGGCGCGCTGCCACAGTGCTCGGCCGCGTGACCGGCTGCCTGTTCCTCTGGCTCGGCATCAAGCTGGCCCTCTCCAAAAATACTTGAGCAATCAACCATGTCCGACATCCTCAATAAAATCCTCGCCGTCAAAGCCGATGAAGTGGCGGCCGCCCGCAAGTACCGCAGCCTGGAAAGCCTGCGCGGCGACGTCGAGCGCGACGCGGGCCTGCGCGCGGACCTGCGCGGTTTTGAAGCGAGCCTGCGCAGCACCATTGCCGCCGGGCGCGCCGGCGTCATCGCCGAAGTCAAGAAAGCCTCGCCTTCGAAAGGGGTGCTGCGGGCGGACTTCCAGCCGGCGGCGATTGCGGAGAGCTATGCGCGCCATGGCGCGTCCTGCCTGTCGGTGCTGACCGATAAAAATTTTTTTCAGGGCAGCGAAGTCTATCTGCGCGAAGCGCGCGCCGCCTGCGAACTGCCCGTGCTGCGCAAGGACTTCATGGTCGATATGTACCAGGTCTACGAGGCGCGGGCGATGGGGGCCGACGCCATCCTGCTCATCGTTGCGGCCCTCGATCATGGCCTGATGAGCGAATTGGAGGCGTGTGCGATGGAACTCGGGATGGATGTGCTGGTCGAAGTGCATGATGACGCCGAATTGATGGCGGCGCTCAAACTGCGCACGCCTCTTCTCGGCATCAACAACCGCAACCTGCGAACCTTTGAAACTTCGCTGGATACCACGCTTGGCCTGCTGCCCCAGATTGGCAGCGACAAAC
>JBJMVV010000170.1:0-6493 GCA_045810505.1 Massilia sp. | reverse complement strand
GCAATCACTGTCGGCGCTGCGCATTACCAGTGCCTGCTGGGCGTCGCTGGCCGGGCCGCCCGTGGGACGGGGTGTCAGGCAGCCCCGTTCGGGCACGCTGCCGATATCGTAGATGGGCAGCAGGTGGATGTCGCTCAGGCCGGCTCGTGCGAGGGCGGCCAGGTGGCGCATGCCGTTCGAGCCCGCATCCGAAAAGGCGGCGTACTTGCCCCGGTGCGCGGCGGGCACGCTGGGATCGTTGATGGAAAAATCGCGCACATGCAGTTCATAGACGCTCATGTCGGGCAGGGCGCGCACGGTCGCAGGCGGGCGATCGCCTTGCCAGCTCTCGGGCATCAGGCGCGGCGACGCGAGATTGCCGATGTAGCTGCGGGTGGAATCGGTGGTCAGGCTGATTGAGTAAGGATCGGTGACCCGGTTGCGCACCAGGCCCACACCGTCGACCAGCACATCGACCAGGTAGACGTAATAGCCGCCGCTGGCGTCGCCCGCGGTGGCGGCCTGCCAGATGCCGGTGGCTTCGATACGCTGCATCGGCGTTACCGCGCGGGCGCGACTGTTGCTACTTCCGCTGTCGAAGCGACACACCGCCACGGCCTGCGCGGTGGGCGCCCACAGTTTGAAGCGGGTCTGATTTTCCGTGATGGTGACGCCAAGCGCGCTCTCCTTCGCAGCGTCGGCAAACAAGGCGTCGAGCGCGCCGGCAGCCTGGATGCGGGTTGCGTCGAGCACGCGGCCGGCGCTGTCCTGGCGCACCAATACAAGCTGGCCCTGATGCAAATTCCGGTCAGCCTGCGCCAGCGTGAATTCGGCGCCCGGCCCGGTCCAGTGAAAGCGCGCCGGATCAGATGCGCTCTGCGCCTGCAGGTCCAGCACCCGGTCATGGCCTGCGACCGGCGCACCGGCGCGCGCAATGATGCCGCCCTGGCGCGCGTGATAGAGCTTGAAGACGCCGTCGGCCTGCATGCCGGGCCAGCGCAGGCGCGTGCCGTCGAGCCAGATGGCGCGCGCGTCAAACCGGGCGCCGCCCGCGTGCAGCACGGTCTCGAAACGGCCGTCGCAGTCCGACAAGGGGGTCTCTGAGGCCGAGGCGGCGCAGGAGAGCAGGGCGAACGTGCCCGCGGCGATCAGGCGGGCCAGCCGCGGGGAATTCGACATCGTATGGTCAGGAGCGGTAATTGTCGGTGACAGGGTAGCGCCGCGCATACAGGCCAAAGGCGAGGGCGGCGAGGAAGGCAAAAGCGGCGAAGAAAATCATCTGGGCGGCGATCACGCCCACGCCGGTGGTCTTGATCCAGGCGATCACGGCGTCGTTCTTGACGCTGGCGTTGACGATCAGGACCCACAGGCTGCCGACCGTGACGGCCAGGCTCCAGAAGGCCATGATGGTGCCCTTCATGGCTTTTGGCGCCTGGCTGTAGGCGAATTCCAGCCCTGTGGCCGACACCAGCACTTCGCCCAGGGTGAGGATCGCGTAGGGCAGGATCTGCCAGGCCATCGAGGTGGGCGCGCCGCCGTCCATGTGGATCTGGATGGTGCCGATCACCACCCAGGCCAGCGCCGTGAAGAAGATCCCGGCCGTCATGCGGCGCAGGGCCGTCGGCTCGATGCCGCAGGCGCGGATCAGGGGGAACAGCACCAGGTTGTTAAACGGGATCAGGATCATCACCAGCAGGGGATTCAAGGCCTGCATCTGCGCCGGTTCAAACGTGACGCTGCTGCCGAACAGGTCGACGGCAGGGCGGGTCATGGCGTTGGCCTGCACGATCCAGGTGGAGGCTTTTTGATCGAACAGGGACCAGAACGGCGTCACCAGCGCGAACACGATCAGGATGCGCAGCACGGCGCGCACGCCATCGACGGCCTCCGCCGGGTGAAAGGCGCGGGCCCGTTCCAGCTGCATCGATACGCCGATGCCGCCGAAGGCCAGCAGCAGCACCAGGGCCAGGCAGGCGGCGATCACGAAGCCCCACTGGAAGGACATGGCCAGCGAGGCGATGGCGCCAAGTGCGCCGATGGACGCGATCACCAGGCCAGGACGGCCCTGACCGGGGCTGCGCGCCAGCAGGGCCGAGCGGCACACGTTGAGGAAGGAGTCTGGACTGGCCGGCGCCGGCGGCACGTGCACATACTTTTTGCGGCCCGACCAGAACACCACGGTGGCGATCAACATCAGGATGCCGGGAATGCCGAAGGCGACGGCGGCGCCGTACTGGCGCAGGAAAATCGGCATCAACAAGGATGCGAAGAAGGAGCCGAAGTTGATGATCCAGTAAAAGGCGTCGTAGACCAGCTTGGCCTTGTGCTTGTTGGTCTGGTCGAACTGGTCGCCGACAAAGGTCGACACCAGCGGCTTGATGCCGCCCGAGCCCAGCGCAATCAGGAACAGTCCGAAATAAAAACCGTCGAGGTTTTTTTCAAACACGGCCAGGCAGGCGTGGCCGGCGCAGTAGACGAGGCTGAGCCAGAACACTGTGTTGTACTTGCCGAAGTAGCGGTCGGCGAGCCAGCCGCCCAGCAAGGGGAAAAAATAGACGCCGATGACGAAGGTGTGGAAGACGTGCTTGGCGTCGCTGGCGCGGTCCGCTTCGGGCAAAAACAGCAGCAGGGTGCTGATCAGGAAGGGCGTGAGGATGTTGCGCATGCCGTAAAAGCTGAAACGCTCGCAGCCTTCGTTGGCGATGATGTAGGGGATCTGGCGCGGCATGCGCCCGTCGCCCTTTGCGGCCACCTGTGATGGCGTCTCCAATACTGCCTCTGACATACCCACTCCCCGTATTTACCAGACGCGATACTAGAATGAAGCTGCAATACTGGCAACTGGTAAATCATTTTAATAGGAAAGGCTGTAGTTTGACTACGCTGGTTGGTGTGGAGGGGCAGGTGCTGGCGCGCTAAACCATTGAATCGCTGAGGTATTGCACGATAAAAACTCCGTCCGGGTGAATTGTTTAGCGGCGCGCTCTGCTGTATATTATCTACAAATTATTCACCTCGCGGAAAATGCCATGCCCGTCAACGACACGCCGTGGTGGCGCGAAGCCACCATCTACCAGGTTTATCCCCGCAGCTTCCTCGATACCAACGGCGACGGCGTCGGCGACTTGAACGGCATCACGGAAAAACTCGGCTATATCGCCAGCCTCGGCGTCGAGATCGTCTGGATCTCGCCGTTTTTTACCTCGCCCATGAAGGATTTTGGCTACGACGTGGCCGACTACTGCGACGTCGATCCCCTGTTCGGCACCCTGGCAGATTTCGACCGCCTGGTGGCAAAGGCGCACACGCTGGGCCTGAAGATCATGATCGACCAGGTCTGGTCGCACACCGCCGAAGTCCACCCCTGGTTCGTCGAGAGCCGGGCCAGCCGCAGCAATCCGAAATCGGACTGGTATGTGTGGGCCGACCCGCTCCCCGATGGCAATCCGCCCAATAACTGGCTGTCCGTGTTCGGCGGCTCGTCGTGGCAGTGGGACAGCCGGCGGCGCCAGTACTACCTGCATAACTTCCTGGTCAGCCAGCCGGACATGAATTTCCATCACCCCGAGGTGCAGCAGGTCCACCTGGACAATCTGCGCTTCTGGCTCGAGCGAGGCGTGGACGGGGTGCGCATGGATGCCTGTAACTTCCACTTCCACGACACGCAGTTGCGCAGCAATCCGCCCGCCACCACGCGTGACACCGCCACCGTCACCGACGTCAACCCCTACGGCATGCAGGCCCACGTCTACGACAAGACCCGTCCCGAGAACATCCCGTATCTCGTGCGGGTGCGCTCGCTGCTCAATGAATACGGCGCGATCGCCATCGGCGAAGTCGGCGCCGACGATGCGCTGGGCGTGATGGCCGCCTACACGGCCGACGGCGACAAGCTGCACCTGGCCTACTCCTTCAACCTGCTCACGCCCGAATTCTCGGCGCGCCACATCCGCACCCAGGTCGAACAGTTCGAAGCGCGCGTCAAGGGCGGCTGGGCCTCCTGGTCGGTGGGGAACCACGACAGCATCCGCGTGATGACGCGCTGGGGCGGCGCGCATCCATCGCCCGCGCTCGCGCGCGTGGTGCTGGCCATGCAGCTGGCGCTGAAAGGCACGCCGTGCTTATATCAGGGCGACGAGCTGGCGCTGACGGAAGCGGACGTTCCGTACGAGCTGCTGCAAGACCCTTACGGCATCACCTTCTGGCCCGAGTTCAAAGGCCGCGACGGCTGCCGCACGCCGATGCCGTGGACGTCGGATGCGCCCAATGCAGGTTTTACGAGCGGCACACCGTGGCTGCCGGTCGATCCGGCGCATATCGCCGTGGCTGAATCGCTGCAGGAGCAGGATCCTTCATCTGCGCTCAATGCGGCGCGCCGTCTCGTCAAATGGCGGCGCGATCAGCCGCAACTGACCCGTGGCGAGATCGTGTTTTTTGATGCGCCGGAGCCGATTCTGGCGCTGCGCCGGGACCTGGATGGGTATTCCTCGATGCTGGCGATTTTTAATCTGGGGGCGGAACCTGTCACGTTTGCATGGGATGCTGCCAAAGGCGCCATTGCTGTCGACGGACACGGACTCGATGGCTCCGTCAGCGATGGGCTGGTGACCTTGCCTGCGTTTGGTGGCTGGTTCGGGACCAGCGGCGCATAAAGCATCGGGGACTGGCCCTGCGGGCCTGTCCCCATTCAATTTTTACCTGCGCCCCCGGCGCCATTTTTGCAGTAGTAGCAATCGGAAATGGGGACAGGCCTGCAAGGCCAGTCCCCGATGCTGCGTGCTTTTTCTTATTTCACCCGGTCCAGCGGATGCCTGGTCTGCCGCCATTGCTCCAGCGTCAGCACCTTCTCGCTGGCCGCATCATCGACCAGAATCGTCTCCCCCTGCTGCGCCACCAGGAAATTCTCCCAGCGGGTGACGGCGTCGCTGTCGTTTTCGGCAAAGCTCAGCTGATAGTAGGGCTCACCATTGATCAGGCGGGGCTTGGGGTCGTATTCGATGATGGATGGATGGGACTTGCCGCCCGAAGTGGCTTCGATTTTCTGTGACCAGGCTTTCAGTTCAGGCAGGGCCATCAGCGCGTTCATGGCCTGCTCCCTGGTGCGGGGCGCGGAAGGAGCAGCAGCGCTGGCAACCGGCGCTGGCGGCGTCTGCTCGCGGCAGCCCAGCACGGTGGATGCCGTCAGGACGACGGCGGCGAGCGCCACCAGTTGGTAGCGTTTGGAAAGGGAAGGGCGTCTCTGCATGGTGTCTGGATCATGTTGTTTTGATCCAGTCTACGCGATGCTTTGCAGCGCGGCAATAACAGTTGTGCGCATGGCACAGCGGCATAGAGAAATGGCCACCCGAAGGTGGCCATTTTCTTTACAGCGGGGCGCCTACAATGCAAGCGCAGGCAAATTACATCATGCCGTCCATGCCGCCCCTGCTACCTCCTGACCCTGCCGCCTGGCATGCCGCCAGCCGACTTGTCTTCTGGCAGTTCGCAGACCATGGCGTCGGTCGTCAGCATCAGGCCGGCGATCGAAGCGGCGTTTTCCTTACCCAGTTCGCCGTAAGGTATTCCGCTGTCACTCAAAAATGGCGGCATAAAAAAATGGCCACCCGAAGGTGGCCATTTTCTTTACATCTTTTGCGGATCAGGCAATTACATCATGCCGTCCATGCCGCCCATGCCGCCCATGCCACCCATGCCGCCTGGCATGCCGCCAGCCGACTTGTCTTCTGGCAGTTCGCAGACCATGGCGTCGGTCGTCAGCATCAGACCGGCGATCGAAGCTGCGTTCTGGAGGGCCGAACGGGTGACCTTGGCTGGGTCGAGCACGCCCATTTCAACCATGTCGCCGTAGGTGCCGTTGGCGGCGTTGTAGCCGTAGTTGCCGGTGCCGGCCAACACTGCTGCAACAACCACCGATGGCTCTTCGCCAGCGTTTTGCACGATCATGCGCAGTGGCTCTTCCATGGCGCGCAGGACGATCTTGATGCCGGCTTCCTGGTCAGGGTTGTCGCCTTTGACGTTGATGTTGGCGCGGGCGCGCAGCAGGGCAACGCCGCCGCCTGGCACGATGCCTTCTTCAACAGCAGCGCGGGTAGCGTGCAGGGCGTCTTCAACGCGGGCTTTCTTTTCCTTCATTTCGACTTCGGTGGCTGCGCCAACCTTGATCACGGCAACACCGCCGGCCAGCTTGGCCACGCGCTCTTGCAGCTTTTCACGGTCGTAGTCCGAGGTCGCTTCTTCGATCTGGACGCGCACTTGCTTGACGCGCGCTTCGATCGCTTCGGCTTGACCGGCGCCGTCGATGATGATGGTGTTCTCTTTGCCCACTTCGACGCGCTTGGCCTGGCCCAGTTCAGCCAGGGTGACCTTTTCCAGCGTCAGGCCGACTTCTTCAGCGATGACCTGGCCGCCGGTCAGGATGGCGATGTCTTCCAGCATGGCTTTACGACGGTCGCCGAAGCCTGGGGCCTTGACGGCGCAGGTTTTCAGGATGCCGCGGATGTTGTTGACGACCAGG
>JBJMVV010000169.1:0-2950 GCA_045810505.1 Massilia sp. | reverse complement strand
GGCCGCCTGTACCAGGTGGAAGTGCGCTACCGCCCGATCGAAAGCGATGTGCCCAACAAGGCCAACCCGGGCGGCAACGCGGCCGCCATCGCCAACGCCGAAGGCAAGGGCCAGCGCACCGCCGCCGCGCGGGCGGCCCTGCGCACCCCGCTGCCGCCGATTACCTTTCCCGAAGAGCTGCCCGTCTCCGGCCGCCGCGCCGAAATCGCCAAAGCCATCCAGGAAAACCAGGTCATCATCGTCTCCGGCGAAACCGGCTCCGGCAAGACCACCCAGCTGCCGAAGATCTGCCTTGAACTGGGACGGGGCCAGGCGGGCCTGATCGGCCACACCCAGCCGCGCCGTATCGCCGCGTCATCCACCGCCAAGCGCATCGCCCAGGAACTCGGTTCCGCCCAGGGCGTGCACGTCGGCTTCAAGGTGCGCTTTACGGACACCCTGCAGCCGGGCGCCTCCGTCAAGCTGATGACGGACGGGATTTTGCTGGCCGAGACCCAGACCGACCCGATGCTGCGCGCGTATGACACCATCATCATCGACGAGGCCCATGAGCGCAGCCTGAACATCGATTTCCTGCTTGGGTATCTGAAGCAGCTTTTGCCGCGCCGGCCCGACCTGAAAGTGATCATCACCTCGGCGACGATCGACGCCGAGCGCTTCGCCCGCCATTTCGGCAGCGCCGATAAACCCGCACCCGTGATTGAAGTGTCGGGACGCCTGTACCAGGTGGAAGTGCGCTACCGCCCGGTGGAGCGTGAACAGGTGCTCACCGGCGCGCCTGACACGGGCAAACCTGTGCCGAAAGCCCAGGCGGCGCGCGACAAGCGTGACCTGATGGATGCGGTGGTCGACGCCGTCGATGAACTCTCGCGCCTCGGTTCCGGCGACGTGCTGGTGTTCCTGCCGGGCGAGCGCGAAATCCGCGATTGTGCCGAAGCGCTGCGCAAGCACCATCCGCCGCACGTGGAAATCCTGCCCCTGTTCGCCCGCCTGTCGGTCGAAGAGCAGGAGCGCGTTTTCAAAATCACCAACGCGAGAAGGATCGTCCTTGCCACCAACGTGGCCGAGACCTCGCTGACGGTGCCCGGCATCCGCTACGTCGTCGACGCCGGTCTGGCGCGCGTAAAACGCTACAGCTTCAGGAACAAGGTCGAGCAGTTGCAGATCGAGCCGATCGCCCAGTCGGCCGCCAACCAGCGCGCCGGCCGTTGCGGCCGCGTGGCCGATGGCGTCTGCATCCGCCTGTATGAAGAGCAGGATTTCCTGCAGCGGCCGAAATTTACCGAGCCGGAGATTTTGCGTTCCTCGCTGGCCGCCGTCATCCTGCGCATGAAGTCCCTGCACCTGACGGACGTCGAGACCTTTCCCTTCATCGAGCCACCCCAGGGCCGGGCGATTGCCGACGGCTACCAGCTGCTGCAGGAAGTGGGCGCCGTCGACGACGCCAACCAGCTCACGCCTCTAGGTCACAAGCTGGCGCGCCTGCCGCTTGATCCGCGCGTGGGCCGCATGATCCTGGCCGCGCTGGAAAACGCCTGTCTGACGGAGATGCTGATCATCGCTTCGGCCCTGTCCGTGCAGGACCCGCGCGACCGTCCGATGGAGCACCAGCAGGCCGCTGACGAAGCGCATAAAAAATTCGCCGACGAGAAGAGCGAATTTCTCACCTATATAAAAATCTGGCGCTGGTTCGAGCAGGCCATCGAGCACAAGAAAACCAATCGCCAGCTGATGGAAACCTGCCGCAGCAATTTCCTCTCGCAGGTGCGCCTGCGCGAGTGGCGCGATGTGCACTCGCAGCTTGTCACCATCGTCAAGGAGCAGGGCTGGCGCCTGAACGAACTGCCAGCCACTTACGAGAACCTGCATACGGCGCTGTTGACTGGCCTGCTGGGGAACATCGGCTTCAAGAGCGACGAGGAACCGGGCGCCGGTTATCTGGGCGCACGGGGCATCAAGTTTCACGTGTGGCCGGGATCGTCCCTGATCAAAAAGCCCGGCAAGTGGGTGATGGCGGCCGAACTGGTCGAAACGACGCGCCTGTATGCGCGCACGGTGGCCAATATCGCGCCCGAGTGGGTCGAGCGGGTCGGTGCGCACCTTCTCAAAAAATCCTGGGGCGAGCCGCGCTGGGAAAAGCGTTCGGCCCAGGTGACGGCGTCCGAACGGGCCACCCTGTACGGCCTGGTGGTGTACAGCCAGCGCCGCATCAATTACGGCTTGTACAACCCGCACGAGGCGCGCCAGATTTTTATCCAGGATGCGCTGGTCGGCGGCGACTACGAAACGCGCGCGCCCTTCTTTGCGCACAACCACAAGCTGGTCAAGGAAATCGAGAACCTCGAACACAAGTCGCGCCGGCTCGACGTGCTGGTGGACGACCACCTGATCGCGGCATTCTATGACAAGCTGATTCCCCAGGATGTCGTCAACGGCGCCGGTTTCGAGGCCTGGCACAAGCAGGTCACGCGCGATGATCCCAAGCTGCTGTTTTTGAACCGCGAAGAATTGATGCGCCACGAAGCGGCCGGCGTGACGACGGAGCTGTTCCCGAAGACCATGTCGGTGACAGGCATCGAGATGGCGCTGACCTATCACTTCGAGCCGGGCAGCCTGCGCGATGGCGTGACCCTGGCCGTGCCCCTGTTTGCGCTGAACCAGATCGCCCGCGAGCGCGCCGAGTGGCTGGTGCCGGGCATGCTGAAGGAGAAGGTGCACTTGCTGCTCAAATCCCTGCCGCAGAAGCTGCGCCGCCACTGCGTGCCGCTGCCCGAGTATGCGGCGCGGTTCTGCGAGCGCATGGAGGAGAGCGGGCAGTTCGGGCGGGGCGACCTGATCGACGCTTTGATTCTCGACATCCGCGCGCAAACAGGCCTCAATGTCCTGACCACGGACTTCAAGGTGGAGACCCTGCCGGCCCACCACTTCATGAATTTCAAGGTCATCGACG
>JBJMVV010000168.1:0-31276 GCA_045810505.1 Massilia sp. | reverse complement strand
CCATCGCGGCGCCACACGCGGCCCTCGAACTGGAACGGCACGCCAGTCTGGATGGTGTCGCCGAGCGCGAGCGCGAACGGGGCGGCGTCTTCCGGATGGAGAAAATCGCGCATGAAGCTGTCGGCGTTGACGGCCGGCTCATCGTGCTTCATGCCAAGAATATCGTAGGGGCGGGTGTTTTCCCACGTCACCGTGTCAGTGATCGGGTCCCAGCTCCACACCCCGAGTCCGGCCGCCTCGGTGGCCAGGTGGCTGCGTTGCTGTGCGCGATGCAAGGCTGCATGGGTGCTTTTCTGTTCGATCAGCAGCCGATCCTGCTCGATGACAATCTTGCGCAGCTCCAACTGGGTCAGCACCTGCTGGGCCAGGGTCTTGAGGGTCTGCGCCTGCACGGGCGTCAGCCCGCCCGGCCGGGGCACCGTGTCCAGCACACACAGGGTGCCAAGCGGCATGCCGTCTTCGCTCTTGAGCAATTCGCCCGCATAAAAGCGCAGGCTGGCGTTGCCGGTGACGAGCGGGTTGCAACTGAAGCGGCTGTCCTCGCGCGTGTCGAGCACGACCATGCGGTCAACTTCTAGCAGAGCAAATTTGCAGATGGAATCGTCCAGCGCCATTTCGCGCACACCGAGACCGATTTCCGACTTGAACCATTGGCGGTTGGCGTCAATCAAGTTGACGGCAACAATTGGCGCCTCGAGCAACTGCCCCGCCAAGCTGACGATATCGTCAAATGCGCGCTCGGGGGGCGTGTCCAGAATGCCATAGGATCGCAGGGCGGCGAGGCGCTCCGCTTCGGTCCAGGCCGGACCTGC
The DNA here is from genome assembly GCA_045810505.1 of Massilia sp. Lineage (GTDB taxonomy): Bacteria > Pseudomonadota > Gammaproteobacteria > Burkholderiales > Burkholderiaceae_D > JAFCUW01. The sequence continues at coordinate 30,464 of JBJMVV010000168.1, read as the reverse complement.
GCGCAATGGGGACACAATAGATTCGCTTTGAAGGAAGAAGTGGCCAGTTTAACACTTACAACTTTTCGCCCTGTCCCGCATGGCTACCTAGGATTTGCTCAGCGCCTCGGCCTTGTGCGCGGCCTCAGCGCCGGTCTGGTCGCTCACCACCAGGTATTCGGGATGCTCGGGCGATGCGGCCACGTGATGACCCTTGATGTCGGTCGGCGCCGTCAGCTTTTTCTTGACGGTGCCGTGCACCACGCCTTGCGAAGATTTCCAGCTGACCTTGTCGCCTGCCTTGAATGCGGTGCCCATGCGCGCTCCCTGATCCTGATGGCTCATTGAAGCACAATCGGCCGATCAGTGAAGCACGGCAGGCGCCATGCTCACCACATCAAATCGTCAGGAATCTTGAATGCGGCGTACGGGTCATCCTCTTCCACCTGCGCCGCCGATTTGTTGACCCGCACCACCAGCGTGGCGTCGCGCTCGGCAATTTTGTCGGCGATCACGCGCGGCACCAGTTCGACCACGCCATTGAGCACCACGATCACGAGGCGGCCCGCCACCAGGTGTTCGCGCACGGATGCCGACACATAAATGCGCTCGATCTTGCTGCCATGGGTGAAGTTATAGGCGATATCGCCCTGGCCGCCGGCCGCTTTCGGCTGGCGGTTTTGCTTGATCATCTGCGCGATCTGCGCCACGATGGCCTTCTGCTGCGCCGCGGCGTCGCGCTGGGCGTTGGCTTCGCGCGCCTTTTCCGCATTCTTGCGCTGCAATTCCAAAGCAGCGGCGCGCACCTCATCGACCGTTTCCGTGCCGGCCTTGCGTTCGGCCTTCTTCTGTTTTTGCTGGCTGTGCGCCGCCTGCTTGGCCTTGTTCTTGTCGACCAGGCCGGCCTTGAGTAATTGTTCGTGCAAGGACACCATCATCTGCTCCGTAATTGCGCCCCCGTGGGCAGCCGACAGCATAGCAAATCCCGCGCCTGCCCGCCTTGATGGCAAGGGGCAAAACTGTTAATCCGCTTGCGCCCGCCCCGGGGCGGCCATAATCGTGGGATATTCCCAACGCCGCCCGCAGTGGCAAGCCCGGCAACGTCGCCAAAACATGTTGTTTGGCCCATAATTGTCGCACCTTGCCTACCGAAGCCTTCAATGTCCTGTCTGATGCCTGTTGACCGTTGGTCCGATTGCGCTGCCTGCGTACGGGGCGGCCAGTGAAACCTGCCGCGTCCTCACGCGTCTCGCGCCTGTGCGAGGTGATGGACCTGATGCTCGATTCAGTGGGCGACCCGCTGGCGCTGGAAACCCTGGCCGCCTCGGCCAGCTATTCGTCCTTCCACTTCGACCGCATCTTCCGCGAGCTGACCGGTTTTTCCGCCGTCGAATACCAGAGAAAACGGCGCCTCCGCCGCGCCGCTCACCTGCTGCGCCACGAACCGGATGTGCCGATCGTGCGCATCGCGCAGGATTGCGGCTTTCCTTCCAACGCCGCTTTCGCCAAGGCCTTCAAACAGCAGTTCGCCATGTCCGCCAAGGCCTGGCGCGAAGGGGGCTGGCGCGAGTACATGGACCAGCAGGTGGGGCGCGAGAGCGACGTCAGTTTTTTCGTCGCCGAACCGGACAACCTCGAAGCCATCCTGGCGCCCTACATCGCACCCCAGCCGGGCAGCATCGCAGCCCGCATTCGCGTGCGCGCCCTGCCCGCCGTGCAGTTGCGTTACCAGCGCTTTTTCGGCCAGTCGGGCGCCGCCCTGTCGATCGCGTGCAATGGCTTTATCGGCGACCGCGAAAACCTTGACGGCGCCCCCGCCCACACCCCCTTCTACGGCGTGTTCGACGAAGACCCCGGCTTTACGGGCGAGCGCGAATACTGCTACGACTTCGGCGTGGCCGGGGTCGACGTGGCCGACCCCAACCTGGGCCTGCGCGTGCTGCCCGCCGGCGACTATGCCATCCTCGACTTTCAGGGCGAGTGGCCGCGCTTTCGCTCGATGTACGAGGACTGGCTGGAGCACCAGGCTCTGTGGCGCCTGGACAGCACCCGGCCCCACATCCAGAAGGTCGAGCGCGACGGCGAAGGCCAGTGGCGCGGCTGGCTGGCCCTGCCCGTCAAGAAGCGCTAGGTGCATCCCCGTCGCCAAAGCGCATGAAGCGAGACAAGACCAGGACCGGCAGCGCGGCAAGCAGCACCCACACGAAGAAATGCCGGTAGCCCAGCGCCTGCTGGATGTCGCCGCTGATGAATTTGAAAAGCACAAAACCCAGCTGCATGAAACCCGTGCCCAGCGCGTAGTGGGCGGTCTGGTATTTGCCGCTGGCGACGACCTGCATGATGAAGAGGATCACGCCGACAAAGCCGAAGCCGTAGCCGAACATTTCGCACGACAGCGCCGCCGTGATGACGGAGAGCGAATCGGGCTGCTGTGCGCTCAAAAACCAGAATACCAGGTTGGGCACGTTCATGGCCAGGATCAGCCAGGGCATGGCGCGGCGCAGGCCCAGGCGCGAAGTAAAGTAGCCGCCGCCGATGCTGCCGGCCAAAAACGCCAGCGTGCCCGCGGTGCCATACACGGCGCCCACCTGCCCTGTCGTCAGTCCCAGCCCGCCGAGCGCTTTTGCGTCGCGCAGGAACAGGGGGCCTATGGTCTGGATCTGCCCTTCTCCGGCGCGGAACAAAATAATAAACAGGATCGCGACCCAGATGCCGGGCTTGGCGAAAAAGGCCCGCACCACATCGAACAGGGTCGCCGCCACCACCCGCGCCGTGTGGGCGCCATCGGCGGCTGCCGCATTGGCGGTGCCGGGCAGCGCCCACAGGTGATACAAACCCATGCCGGCGAGGGCCGCGCCGAGGATGGCGAAGATCACCGACCACGCAGGCGCCACGCCGATGCGCGGTTCCAGGTGGCCCGCCAGGATCACCAGGCCGCCCAGCGAGATGAACTTGGCGCCGTTGAAAAACGCCCCCTGCCAGCCCGCGTAGGCGGCCTGCTGGCGCGCGCTCAGGCTCGCAATATACAGGCCGTCGGCGGCGATGTCGTGGGTGCTTGACGCAATCGCCACCACGGCGAACAGCGCGATGCTGGCGGCGAACCAGCCGGGCAGGTTCAGCGCCAGCGCGACCCCGCCCAGCGCCACGCCGCCGGTCAACTGAAAAAATACGACGACGGCTTTTTTGCTGCGCGCCAGTTCCAGGAAGGGACTCCACAGGGCCTTGAACACCCACGCGAGGCCGAGGATGCCGGTCCAGTGGGCGATGGCGTCGTTGGCGACACCGAGACTCTTGAACATCTGGCCGGCGACCACGGCGATGGCGTAGAAGGGCAAGCCCTGCGCCAGGTACAGGGTGGGCACCCAGGCCAGGGGATGGCGGGCCGGGGCGCTGGGCGCTTCGATCTCTGCAAGCTTATTCATCAAATTCGGTGTCCAGGTCGATGGCGACAGTGCGGCTCTTGCGCCCGAGGGTGTCGAAGGCGGCGATTTTAAACACGGCGGCGCCAGGCGGACGCGCGACCGGTTGCGTGTAGCGCGGGCTGCCCGCCTTCGGCTCGCTGCCGTCGACAGTGTAATGCAGCGCCAGCCCTGGTAAAGCGGCGTTGGCCAGCACCGTGGTGCTGCCCGCCACCGGCTGGCGGATCACGCCGGGTGGCGGCAGGCGGTAGCCGAAAGCCAGGGCCGCATCGAGCCGCGGCAGCACCCGTTGCCCAAGACGGTTGGCAAACTCCACCCACGCCGCCTGCACCGCATCGGCGCGTGCGGCCGGCGCGATGCTCTCCCACTTCGGATCAGGCGCCCAGGCCCGCTCGCCCAGCGCGATCAGGCGCGGCGCGGCCAGGTACTCGATGCGCGCGCGCGAATTGGCGTTCTCGCCCCACAACTGCCCTTGCATGCCGGTGATGCGGGCGGCGCCGGCGGCATCGAGCTTGCGCATGGAGGCCAGCAGCGCCGGCGCGACGGCACCGCCCATCGGCTCGGTCCCGGCGGTGGCGCCTGAATCGAGCGGGCAGAAACTGAAAGCATCGCGGGTGCCGACAAAACCGGCCCAATAGTATCCCGGCTCGGCGCCGTCCTTGGCGTAGGCGAGATCGAAATACAGGCTGGCCGCGTTGGCCATCACCACCTGGTAGCCCGCATTGGCCAGCTGGTAGGCGATGTCTTCCTGGCCCCAGCCCCAGGCATTGTTCCAGGCGTAGACCTGGAAGTTCGACCGGGCGAACCGTTCACTGGGGCGCAGCTTGCCGTCCGTGTGCTCCAGCGCCGTCTCTTCCCAGCCGGCGTAGGCGATACCGTGGCGGGCCAGGATGGCGTGGCAACGGGCGACGAAATCGCCGCGCAACTGCGCCAGGCTGGTCCAGCCCTTCTCCGCCATGCGCGCCTGGCAGATGGGAGAATGCAGCCAGGCGCCCACCGGCACCTCGTCGCCGCCCGTGTGCACGCTGCGCAGCGGTACGCTCGCTTGCGCGTACAAATCGGCCAGGGCCGTGACGACGGTGTCGAAGAAGCGGTCGACCGAGGGCAAGGCGATGCAGATCACGTTGTCGCGCCACAGCTGGACGGATTCGTAGACGGAGCGGTCGTTGGCGTCGTCGAGCAGGTATTCGACGGCGCCGGCCTGGTCGCCCGCCGCCAGCAGGCGGTCGTGGCGCGCGCGCATGGCGACAATCGCCGCGCGGGCGTGGCCCGGCACGTTAAATTCGGGGATTACCTCGATGTGCAGGGCGTGGGCGTAACGCAGGATCTCGACAAAATCGGCGGCGCCATAAAAACCCGTGCCGGCCGAATCGGCGATGGCCGCGCCGGAGCCGAATGAGGGCGGCAGGCAATCGGCGCCCACGCCGCGGCGCGCGCCAATGGCCGTCAGTTCGGGCAGCGCCGGCACGGCGAAACGCCAGCCCTCGTCGTCGGTCAGGTGAAAATGAAAGCGGTTCAGTTTATACAGGGCCATGCAGTCCAGCAGGCGAAACACGGTCTCCTTGCTGGCGAAGTGGCGGGCGACATCGAGCATCATGCCGCGGTAGGCAAAGCGGGGCGCGTCCTCGACGCGGCCGAGCGGGACGGTGGCGCCTTCGAGCAGCTGGCGCAGGCTCTGGATGCCATTGAACACGCCATGGGCGCCGCCGCCGCGGATGCAGATGCCATCAACGGCGATGTCGAGGCGGTAGGCCTCATGGGGCGCCGCGCCGCCGGTGAGGTGGCTATCGCTCAGGCCACCATCGAGCACGATGCGGCTGACGTAGCCTTCGCCCTGGGCTGCATCGGGCGAGCTATCAGGCAAGCCATCGAGCAGGGTGCGCAGCAGCGCCGCTTCCGCGCCCAGACCCTGCGAGAACACGATGGAGGTGCGCCGCAACAGGCGCGCGCTGCCGCCGTCGAACCTGGCGCTGACCGGTTGCGGCGTCAGGCGCCCCACCTGCGCCGGCGGCAGCGGCGGCGTCTTTGCGTTGTCGGCGTAGCGCCATGCCGCATCCTGGGCGGGGGCCTGGTCGCCCGGTCCCCGGTGGCGGTTGCGCGGCGCATCGAAGGGGGCGATGACGGGGTCGCCCAGATCAACCGCGGCACCGCTGCTGCTGACGATATAAAAACCCAGCGGCGCGTCGGTGATGCTGATGGCCCAGAACCGGGCCTGGTAATCGACCGTCAGGGTGGCGCCGGCCGGCCATTCCTGGCTTCCCGTTGCGGACAGGCGAAACAGGTCGCCGTTGACGTGGTCGATGGCAAACGGCGCGGCGACGGAGCCGGCGATGGTCTTGCGGCAGGTATTGAAAAAGATCGCCCAGCCGGGCGCGATGGCCTCACCCGTGTTGTTGGTCAGGGTCAGGCGGGCGCTAAAGGCATTATCGTGGTGGAAATTGGAGAGGCAGGCCCAGTGCAGGGCAATCGGTGCGGCGCGGCCGGTGACGGCGGATGTGGGCATGGTGATCCTTGGCGGGCAGGCGTAAAACATCGGCGTGCCGGCAAAAAAATGGGCAAGGCCCTCTTCGGCCTTGCCCCAAGCACTACTGGAATACAGATGACAACAACGGGATGGCTAAATCGCGTCAGCCATTACAGCTTGGCGCGCAGGCCCACATAAAAAGTGCGGCCGTTGGAATAAAACGCGCGTGGACGATCCTTGTTTTCGGCATACATCTTGATCGTCTCATTGGTCAGATTGAGCGCGTCGAAGGTGAGCGAGAGCTGCTCAGTCAACTTGACATTGATCGAGGCAGCCAGCGAAGGCATGCTGTCGACGTGCTGGCTGGCGCCACGGTCCACGCCAGCCTTGTAGGACGAGCGGTAGTTATAGGCCAGGCGTGCCGAAAAGCGCTGGTTCTCGTAGAAGCCCGTCACGTTGTAGGTGTTGCGCGATGAGTTGAGCAGTTCGCCGCCGTCATCGAGCTTGCCGTCGGCGTAGGTGTAGTTCACCAGAGCGCCGAAGTCACCCGCGATGGGCTGCTGCCAGCTCAGTTCCGCGCCCTTGTTCTTGCCGCTGGTGTTGTAAGGCGACGTGATCTGATAGACCGCCGGCGCATTGCGCTTGCTGTTGAAGAAGGTGGCCGACGAGGTGCCCTGGGCGACGATCGAGCGCAGGTCCATGTAGAAGAAGCCGGCCGAGAGCAGCGACTTCGGTGCGAAGTACCACTCGACGCCGAGGTCGAAGTTGGTCGAACGGATCGGGTCCAGATTGACGTTGCCGCCGCTGCCGGACAAGGCGTCGTCGTTGAGCGAAACCGAGCCGCCCAGCGCGGAGTAGTCGGGACGCGCGATGGTCTTGGCCAACGCGGTGCGGATCAGCAGATCAGGGCGCACGTCGAACTTCAGATTGGCGCTTGGCAGGTAGTCGCGGTAGCTGCGCTCGAACGGGGTCGGGGTGTAGGGACCGAAGGCCGAACCCGTCACCGGCGCCGGCCCGCCAGGCAGGTTGACGATCGTGGTCTGCTTCGTTTCAATGGCGCGCAGGCCGACATTGCCGTGCCAGTTGCTGCCGCCGAAATCGGCCATGGCATACAGCGCCGTGGTTTTTTCCTTGACCTTGAATTCGTCGGTCCAGTTGTGGCGCAAGGTGTAGTCGAGCAGGCGGTTGCCCGGCACGGCGCCCCAGGCGCCCAGGGCTGCGCCATCATATTTGAAATAGTTCGACGACAGGTTGCCGCCCAGGTCGGACGCAAAATCCGACGGGTACATCTGGCCGTTCCAGGCCGGGCCGGGGTTGGAAAAACCGAGCGGGCCGGGACGGGTTTCCAGCGGGTGTTCCGCGGTGCGCTGGTGGTCCGTGAAGCGCGCGCCGAACTTGACCGATTCGACCATCGAATCATGCAGGCGCCAGTCGGCATCGATCTGCGCATACTTTTCCTGATCCACCGACTGCGCTTCGCCGCCGCCCGCCCAAGCGGTCGATCCAGGCTTGTTGGTGACGCCGCCGGGGTAGCTGACGTTCGCCGGCGACAGGCCGTTCAGGGCATACACCATCCCGCCGTCGACGTTGTTCTGGTAGTAGACATCGCTGCGATCGTAGCCGACGCCGTGGGTCTTGCCGACCTTGCCCGTCAGGGTCAGGTCCGCGTTGACGCGGTATTTCCCGTCGAGGTCCAGGTACCACGATTCGCCGCCCGCGTCGGGACGGTAGATGTTATCGACTTCGCCGCTGTTGATGGGAAAACCGGCTGCGACCAGGGTGTTATTGCGCACCACCGGATTGATGGGGATCTGGTTGGACCCATTGATGGAATTGGCGGGTGCGGCGAGCCAGTTGGTGTTCTGGTGCGGCGCCTTCAGCTGCGAATAGAAGCCGTTGAAATCGAGCGACATGTCGCGGTTGGGACGGAAGTCGAGATCAAAAGCGCCGCCTTCGCGCTTCTTGGTTTGCTCGAACAGGCTGGCGCCGATGAAGGTCGGCACGGCCACGCCAGTCAGGGATGGGTCGGCCTTTGCGGCGGCGCTGGTGGCGGAAATCGGCGTGTAGCCAAGGATCTCCTGTCCATCGCGGCGCACCCGCTGCTTCTCCGAGAAGCCCTGCACCATGATACCGAAGGTGTTGGCCGGGTTTTTCCAGGACACCAGGCCCGAATACTGGGGCTCGTATTTGCCGGCCAGGTCGTTGTAGTTGGCTTGAATCGAGCCTTCCACCGTCAGCGCCTGGCGCAGGTCGAGTGGTCGGCGGGTGATGACGTTGATGGCGCCGGAGACGCCCCCTTCCGGCAGGTCGGCGGTCGGGCTTTTCTGCACGACGATGGAGCTGACCAGTTCAGATGGCAGCAGGGAGAAGCTGCTCGAGCGGCCGACATTGCCGCCGATCTGGTTGAGCACGAACCAGTCGCCGGTGCTGATGGCGTGGCCGTTGAACAGGGTTTGCTGCAGGCTGGGACTGGTGCCGCGCAGGCTGACCCGGTCGTTTTCGCCGAAGCCGCCTTCGCCGCCGGCGGACGATTGCGTGTTCACGCCGGGCAGGCGCTGGATGGCGTCGGCGACGTTTTTATCAGGCATTTTGCCGATGTCTTCGGCGGTGACGACATCGACCACGGCATCGGCGCTGCGTTTCTGGCGCAGCGATTGTTCCAGTGCGGCGCGCACGCCGGTGACGACGACGGACTGCACCTGTCCATCGGGCGCAGCCTCCTGCGCGAGCGCTGAGACGGATGCACCCATCATCAAAACGGTGACGGCGGCCGCAATGGCGGTGCGGGTGTGTTGTTGCCGTGCCTGCTGGCCTGCCTTCGACTTGTTCATGACTCCCCCAAAACTGTGTGGTGGCCGGCATCGTCTGCATGCAGACGCGCGCTGGCCCAGGTTTAATGTGGAGCGTTCACGCGGCCTTGCGGCACGGCGACGCTCTTATTGTTATTCCAGTCTTGATTCGGCGGGCGTTGATACGCCTCTCCACTAATGGGCTCGATTGTGGTGCCAGCGCGCGGGCCATGTTTGTCAAATCTTGCTAAGCGATGAAGCTGTGTCATATTTCTGACATCTGCATGTGTTAAAAAATTTGGGCGAAAAAAAACACCAGCGCGCACGCTGGTGTTTTCACGCTCGGATGATCGAGGCGAATTAACGGCCGCTGCCGCTGCCCGTGTTGGTGCCGCCCGACGAGGTGCCGGTGCCGCTGGTGCCGCTGGTGCCGCTGGTGCCGCTGCTGCCGCTCATGCCGCTGGAGCCGCTGGAACCGCTGCTGCCGGACCCGCTGCTGCCGCCGGTGCCGCTGCTACCGCTGCTGCCCGAGCCGCTCGATCCGCCGCCGCTACTGCCCGAGCCGCTGGAACCGGAACCGCTGGTGCCGCTCGAGCCGCCGCTGGAGCCACTGCCGCTCATGCCCGAACTGCCGCCGCTGGAGCCGCTTCCGCTCATGCCCGAACTGCCGCCACTGGAGCCGCTGCCGCTCATGCCGGAACTACCGCCCGATCCGCTGCCGCTGCTGCTGCTGCCGCTGCTGCCACTGCTGCCGCTGCTGCCCGACGAGGAACTGTGCTTCTTCGATTTTTTCGAAGACTTGCTCGTGCCGGTGCTGCCGCTGCTGGTGTCCTGGCTACCGGCCTGGGTGCCGGTGGCATTGGTCTGGCTGCTGCTGCTGCCGGACGACTGGGCTTGTGCGACCGGGGCGCCAGCGATCGCTGCAAGCACTGAGGCGCCGATTACTGCTTTGAGTAGGTGGTTCATTGTCGATCTCCTGAGAAGGTTGGATTGCCGTAGGCGCCGTTACGGTGGCACCGATTTTCCAGGCACAACAGCAGCCCTCACGGCGGCAAGAATGCCGACGCGAAAGTTGATGCTACGCGGAAGAAAACTCAACAATATCAATGACATAAAGTGAGAACAACTAGTGTAACGACGTAGCGGACAGGGGAGCGCTCCGTAGCCTTTCGTAATCATTATTTGTGGCGTGGCGGCCACTCGACCGCAGACGCCAGTGATATGTGCGCGGTTCAACGGAGTGATCGCGACGACCCGGTGATGATGGCTGCATCACTGCCGAGTCCGTTTAGAATCGGCGCCAGCTTTTCCACCTCCCTCAATGAAAGCGCCGCCATGTCCCGCCTCCTCATCGCTTACCTCAGCACCCTGGTCACCCTGCTCGCCATCGACGCCTTGTGGCTCACCGTGCTGATGGGTTCGACCTACAAGTCCTACCTCGGCGAGCTGATGCTGTCGCAGCCAAAGCTGATTCCCGCCGCGATCTTTTATCTGCTCTATACGGTGGGCCTGGTCGCGTTTGCGATCGTGCCGGCCTTGCGCGAAGGCGGCTGGCGCCACGCCGCGATGATGGGCGCGCTGCTGGGCCTGGTTGCCTACGCCACTTACGACTTGAGCAATCTCGCCACCTTGCGGGGCTGGCCCCTGCCCCTCACTTTCATCGACATCGCCTGGGGCACGCTGCTGTCGGCGATCGCCGCCAGCGTCGGCTTTTATTTCGCCAACCGCTAGACAATCCGCGCCAATCGTGACGCGCCCCGCCGCCCAATTCCGCTAGACTTTTGTGCAGGCCGCGCGCGCTCCTCGCGCGCAGCGAACGAGAGCACATCGGAGGCGCTGATGAATACCACCTGGATCGTGACAGCCGATGCGGGACGGGCGCGCATCTTTGCCGACAGCGGCAAGCAAGAGCCCCTGCAGGAAATCGACGACATGGTCAACACGGCGATCCGCATGCGGATTTCCGACAAGCTGACCGACCGCCTCGGCCCCACCTCGGCCGGCCAGAGCATCCACAACACGGGCGGCGCCGCGCCCAATAAACAGTACGAACCGCCGCAGACCCAGGACGAGCGCGACGCCGAATCGTTTGCCAAGGACCTGTCGGCAGCGCTGCTGCAGGCGCAGCAGCAAAAGCGCTTCGACAGCCTCGTCATCGCCGCCGCGCCGCGCCTGCTCGGGCTGTTGCGCAAGGTGATGGACCCGCACGTGCAGGCTGCCGTCACCTTTGAAATCAACAAGGACTACACCCACCTGAACGCGCAGCAGTTACGCGAACAGATCCGCCAGCAGCAGGACGAAAAACGTCCGGCCGGCGAGTAGACCAGTTCCTAACGCTCGCGCAGCAGGCGCCCCATGGCCTGCTCCAGCAGGGTGCGCGCCTGCGCCGCCACTTCCTCGAGATGGCGGTGCATGGCCGCGTCGAGCATGCCGGCGTGATCCGACGCCGGATCGCTGATGTCATCGGCGCAACGCGCGCTGTAACGCTCGAAGCTGCGCATATTGAGCAGCACGTCGGCCAGCGCACGGGCACACTCACCGCGCGCGCCGTCGCCTGGGTGCACCCTGGCCTGGGCCGCAATCGCTGCCAGCGCCGCCTCATCGAAGCGCCCGGCCAGCGCGCTGTCAAACGCACCGGCCAGCGGCTGCACCGGCCGCCGCAGGCGCTGCAGCGCGGCCCGGCACAGCAGCGGCAACTCGCCCAGTTCGGCGGGAAAGCGCGCCACCAGGAAGCCCTGCGCGCGCAGCGCCCGCACGGTGGCGCTGGAACAAAAGCGGTATAGCACCACGGCCGCCTGCACGCCGCTGGCCATGCGCGCGGCCAGCAGTTGTTCGATGGCGGCGTGGTCCGGTTCGGCCAGTTCGACCAGCAGCACGGCGCCGCTGTCGGCCGGCTTTGCCGTACCCGCAACTGCAGCCGCTGCCGCCTGCCCCAGCCCCAGCGCCTGTCCCGTCAAGCGCAGCGGCAGGCCTTCGTCGATGGCAGCCGCCAGCCTTCTCACCAGTCCCGCGCCCACCGCGCTGACGTCGATGACGTCGATCGCATCGACCGCCGCCGCCGCGCCTGAACCGCACAGCGCCAGCAGACGTTCCGGCGCCAGCGCGGCCAGGGTGCCGATCGGATGGCCCCGGTCCACCAGCTGTTTCAGCAGACCCAGCCGGCGCACCTGGCTGGCCGTGTAGAGACGCTGCCCGGTGGCCGAACGCAGGGTGGCTGTCAGCTGGTAACGCCGCTCCCACACCCGCAAGGTCGCCGCCGACAGGCCTGCCAGGCGCGCCGCGACACCGCTGCGATACCCCGGTTCATCGGTGGGCGCCTCGCCCCTGTTTTGTTCTGGAAGTTGTTCGTTCTTCATGGAAATGACCCGTTATTGAACCGCCAAACATCAATTGTACCGGTACACACTCTTGGACACAGCGTAATTTACACGATAAATTGAACACATACCGGTTCAACACTGGTTCGGCGTTAAACAACCATCGTGGTGTCGCGCCGACATACCCTGGAGATACCAAATGAAAAAACTCTTTACCGCAGCCGCCCTGACCCTGGCATTTGGCGCCGCCCAAGCCGCCGACATCGTCGACACCGCCAAGTCGGCCGGCAGCTTCAATACCCTGATCACCGCCGTGCAGGCAGCCGGCCTGACCGACACCCTGAAAGGCCCCGGCCCGTTCACCGTGTTCGCCCCCACCGACGCCGCCTTTGCCAAGATCCCCAAGGCCAAGCTGGACGCGCTGTTGAAGGACAAGGCCGCGCTGACCAAGGTACTGACCTACCACGTGGTGCCAGGCTCGGTGATGGCAGCCGACGTCAAGCCAGGCATGGTCAAGACGGTCGAGGGTGATTCCGTGACCGTCAAGGCGATGGGCGGCAAGGTCATGGTCGACAAATCCAATGTGACCAAGACCGACATCGTTGCCGACAATGGCGTGATCCACGTGATCGACACGGTGCTGATGCCGAAAATGTAATTTCATGTAGTGGCGCTTGCAGGAGGCTGGCGGGCGCGCCGGCTTCCTGTTTTTTTGCCAGCTTCGTTAACTGCTAGACAAAACCAAAAAAAATCGTTCAAGAACCCCTCAGGCTTCCCATGCAGTCCACGCTACAATCTGCCGTCCGGGCCCTGGCCCGCTTTTCACTCTGCCGACTGTCCCGTGCCTGCTCTCGCCTATCCGCTTTCTCCGCGCCTGTTGTGCGCCCTGCTTCCTCTCCTGTTCATCACCACCTGCACCGAGGCCGCGCCGCGCGCGGCGCGGGCCCGTTCGGTGGACTACGAAGCGCAGCAACTGGCCAGCCACATCAACGACTATCGGGCCGACCCGCCGGACTGCCAGGGCGGCGAAGCCACGCCCGCGCAGCCGCTGTCGCTGCAATCGGCCCTGTTCGACGTGCACCTGCAGCGCGGCCTGCTGCTGGAGAGCGCGATGAAGAACGCCGGCTACCGCGCCGAGTACGCCAATGCGGTGTCGGTGACGGGCGCACGCGACGCGCGCGCGGCGATGCAGGCCATCGAGCGGCCCTACTGCGCGCTGCTCACCAGCGCCCGTTTCAGCGATATCGGCGTGCTGCACGTGGGCGACGACTGGGTGGTGCTGCTGGCGGCGCCGTATCGCGCGCCCGTGCTGGCCGACTGGCCGAAGGCCGGCAAGTCCATCCTGGCTGCGGTCAATGCGGCGCGCGCCCGCCCGCGCGCATGCGGCGAGCGTCAGTTCGGCGCGGCGCCGCCGGTGACCTGGAACGAGGTGCTGGGCCAGGCCGCGCTGGGACACAGCCGCGACATGGCGGAGCGGCGCTACTTCGATCACCACGAAGCCGATGGCAGCGACGCCGGGGAACGGGCGCTGCGCCTGGGCTACCGCTGGTCGCGCATCGGAGAAAACATCGCCTCGGGCCTGGGTTCGCCCGAAGAAGCGGTGGCCGGCTGGATCGCCAGCCCGGGCCACTGCGCCAACCTGATGAACCCGAACTATACGCAGATGGGCGCGGCCTACGCCGTCAACCGGGCCAGCGAAAACCACACCCTTTACTGGACCCAGGTGTTCGCCACGCCGCGCTGATCGCAGCCGCGCGGCCAGGGAGCCGCGCATGAAGATGCGCAAGAAGGCCGAGCTGCCGCAAAAGATCTGCGCCGTCTGCGCCCTGCCCTTCTGCTGGCGCAAAAAATGGCAGCGCGACTGGGAACAGGTGAAATTCTGTTCGGAGCGCTGCCGCCGCGCCGGCGCGAGCGCTGGCGGGGCGCAAGCATGATGCACAGCCTGCCCGACGGCTACCACGCCCTCGTCATCGGCGCTTCCGGCACCATCGGCGCCGCCTTTGAACAGTTGCTGCGCGCCGATCCGCGCTGCGCCAGCGTGGTGGGCCTGCACCGTCACTCGCTGCCGCCCATCGATTTCGCCGACGAGGCCAGCGTGGCGGCAGCGGCGCAGGCGCTGGCGGCCGGGCCCCGCTTCCACCTCATCATCAATGCGGCGGGCCTGCTGCACAATGCCGACGTCAAGCCCGAAAAACGCCTGGCCGACCTGGCCTACGCCCAGTTGCAGGCGACCTTCCAGGCCAACACCTTCGGCCCTGCCCTGGTGCTGCGCCATTTCGTCCCCCTGCTCGCACCCGAGCGCGCCCTGCTTGCCATGCTCTCGGCCAAAGTCGGCAGCATCGGCGACAACCGCCTGGGCGGCTGGTACAGCTACCGCGCTTCCAAGGCGGCGCTGAACATGCTGGTGAAAACGGCCGCGATTGAAGTGGCGCGATTGCAGCCCGACAGCGTGCTGGCGGCGCTCCACCCAGGCACGGTCAACTCGCGTCTGTCCCAACCATTCAGGGGCGAGCAGATCGGCCGCCCGGCCGCGCAGGCGTGCGCCGACATGCTGGCCGTGCTCGATGGTTTATCTGCCGCCGACAGCGGCTGCTTCCGCTCGTATGCGGGCGAGGTGCTGCCGTGGTGAAGGCGCGTCTACAGATCGTCGAGCTGCTCGCGCAACTGCGCGGCCTTGGCCGCCAGCGCCTGGCGCGCCTCAGGCGTCATTTTGCGCAGCTGCGGGTACACCATGCCGATGCGGGGATTGGCGCCCAGTCGCTCTTCGTTACGGGCGAAAAAATCCCAATACATGGCATTGAATGGGCAAGCCTGGTCGCCGTTGCGGTCCTTCTTGTCGTAGTGGCAGCCCTTGCAATAGTCGCTCATGCGGTCGATATACGCCGCGCCTGACACATACGGCTTGGTGGCCATCATGCCGTTGTCGGCGTACTGGCTCATGCCCAGCGTGTTGGGCAGCTCGACCCACTCGAAGGCGTCGATGTAGACGCCCAGGTACCACTGGTGCACCTGCTTCGGCGCCAGTCCGGCCAGCAGGGCGAAATTACCGATCACCATCAGGCGGTGGATGTGGTGGGCGTGGGCGTGTTCGAGCGAGTGGCCGATGGCGTGGGCCATGCAGCGCATCTTCGTCTGCCCGTCCCAGAACCAGCGGGGCAGATCGCGCGTGTGGCCGAACACATTGTGCTCGGCGTAATGGGGCATGCGCGCCCAGTAGACCCCCCGCACATACTCGCGCCAGCCCAGGATCTGCCGGATAAACCCTTCGGCCGAGGCCAGCGGCACGGCGCCGTTACGCCACGCCGCCTCGACCCGGTCCACCACTTCGCGCGGCGCCAGCAGCTTGACGTTCATGGCAAACGAAAGCAGTGAGTGGAACAGCCGCCAGGCGCGGCTGCTCATGGCGTCCTGGAACTGGCCGAAGTGAGGCAGCGCCTGGGTAATGAACGCGTCGAGCTGGTGCAAGGCTTCGGCGCGGTCGACGGGCCATCTGAAATGGTCGGCGGCAGGCTCACCGAAACTGGCCACGCCCGCCTGCACGATGGTCTCCCACAGCGCCGCATGGTCGTGCAAGGGCCGGATGTCGGCAGGCGCAGCGGGCAGGCCCGGCCACTTCTGGCGGTTGTCGTGGTCGTAATTCCACTGCCCGCCAGCCGGCTCGCCGTCTGCCATCAAGACCCCGTGGGCGGCGCGCATGTGCCGGTAGAAATGCTCCATCAGCCATTTGGGCCGGCCTTCGAACAGGCGGGCGGCATCGTCGCGGTGGGTGTAAAAATGTTCGCTGCTGACCATGCGGCTGGCCTGGGCTATCGTGCCGCACCAGGCATGCAGCTGTTCGTCGAGGCGGTATTCGTCCGGCTCCTGGTAGGCGAATTCGCTGGCGCCGCACTGTGCGATGAGCGCCTCCAGGTTGGCCGTGATCGACTGGCGATTGAAACTGTCGTCGATATGAAAATACGCGACCCGGTGACCGGCCGCGCGCAGTTGGGCCGCAAAGGCGCGCATGGCGGCGAAGATGGCGAGGATTTTTTGCGCGTGGTGCAGCACATAATCGGTCTCCTGGCGCACTTCCATCAGCACGAACAGGACCTCGGGATCGGGCACGCGGTACCAGGAGTGGCTGCCATTGAGCTGGTCGCCCAGGATCAGGCGCACTACGGTGGCGGGCGTGCGCTCCATCTCAGCGCGTAAAGTGGCATGCCGGGGGGCTCACTTCCACCCCTGCCGCCAGCGCTCCTGGTCGCACAAGTCGCGCCAGGCGATGTTGAACTGGCGGCCCGAAATCACCGCCTCCATGGTCACTTCGACGACGGGTCCCGGCGGCGCCGGTTCCAGCGCGGCCACCACCATGAAATGCTTTTCCTTGCCCACGGGAGCACAGGCGGTCCACTTGCTTTTAATGAGCTTGGCCGGGTTCAGCTGCACCCGTGCCGGCGCGGCAGCGTTCACGCCTGCTGCGCCAGCGGCAGCCCCTCGGCGCGGGCCAGCCTTTCAAGCGCCGCTTCCAGCAGCACCCTGGCCTGACCGGCGGCCAAACCGAGATCCTGGTGCAGCACGGCGTCGGCCGGGGTGCGGTTGGCGCACTCGCCGCTGTAACGCTCGAAGCTGGCCAGCATCATCAACAGGTCGGCCAGGTGGCGCGGGCATTCGCACACCACGCTGCTGCGCACGGTCGAGAGCGACGACAAAGTCGCGTCGTCGAAGCGGGGCGGCGTGGGCGCGGGCAGCACGGCGCGGGCGTTGGCGGGAGCGCCCGCGGCGCCGGCCGACTGGGCGCGCGCCGATTCGCACAGCAGCACCAGTTGGGCCAGGTCGGCCGGGGCCTGCGCCACCACGCAGCCGTCGGCGCGCAGGCGTGCCAGGGTGCTGCTGGCGCCGAAGCGGTACAGCACCACCGCGGCGGCGTTCAGGTCGCGGCGCAATGCGCTGATCGGCGCCAGCGCCGCCTCGCTCAATTCGGCCAGTTCAATCAGCAGCACTTCGGCGCCGCTGGTGGCCAGCCGCGAGGTGTCGTCCAGCCCCGCACAGGCGGCCACCAGGTCGAGCGCAAACAGTTCGCGCCCGCCCGCGGCCAGGCGGCGCACCAGGGCGTCACCCACCAGCGCCACCCGCACCGGACGGGCATCAACGCCAGCGCCGGCGTGGCTGCCGGCAGCCGGCAGCAGCGCGCGCAGTTCTTCGTCCGACAGGCGCGCCAGCGTGCCGACCCCATGGCCCTGGTCAACAAGTTGCTTGATCAGCGCCAGGCGGCGCACCTGGGCATCCGAGTACAGGCGCTGTCCCCGCGCCGAGCGGGCGGTGTCGGAAATCGCGTAGCGCCTCTCCCACACCCGCAGGGTTTCAACGGGCAGGCCAGCCAGGCGGGCGGCGGTGCCGGTGCGGTAGTCGCTCGGCCCCAGGGGAGTCAGGCTGTCGTGGTCTTTCGGTGTCATGGTGAACCGCTTTCAGGGTGGAAGTCCCATTATAACGTGACAGCGCCGTGCAAAAAGCCGAACCCGGTCGCCCTCAGCGGGTCAATCGCGCCAACTGAACCGATAGCCCTGTCACGCCGGACAGTGTGACTGCGCAGTCACAATCGTTCAAATATGTACTTCCGGAAAGGTTTCTTCACAAATTGCTATGTTACTATTAAGTAATACACAACGGGCAGCCGATCCGTTGCTTGACTAATTGAACATACATCGAGACATGAAAACCGTGGGATCGCGCCTGATGCGCCGTTATATGGCCGTCATACACTGGTTCATTCCGGCCCATTTGCAGCACACCCCAGCGCTGCTCAGCCGGGCGCAGAACATCATCAATGCTGTCGTCATGGCCGCGGTGGCCGGACCGTTTTTCGCCTGCGTCTATTATGTGCTCGGTTTTGCCACTGGCGCTTGCGTGATCCTCGCCGCCTGCGTGCCCATGCTGGCGGCGCCCTTCGTGATGCGCTGGAGCGGCAGCATGCGCGCCGCCTGCGAAGTGTTCGTCAGCGCCTGCTTCGTCCTGTTTTCCTGGCTCTCCGCGCACCTGGGCGGGGTCACTTCGCCGATTGCGGCCTGGCTGATCGTGCCGCCCGTGGTAGCCATGCTGATCGCCGGGATGCGAAGCGCCGTCGGCTGGACCACCCTCAGTTGCATGGCCCTGACTGCCCTGTACGCCCTGCCCCACCTGGGTGTCGCGCTGCCGGCTTATCCCCTGGTCGATCTGCAAACCCTGCACTTCCTGTCGGCCGTGGGCCTGGTGGTGCTGGTGGTGGGCTTTGTGCTGCTGTTTGAAATGACCCGCACCCAGGGCTTCATCAAGCTCGAACGGGCCCTCAACTTCATCAATGAACTGGCCATCCGCGACGAGCTCACGGGGGTGCACAACCGCCGCCACCTGCTCTCGCTGATCGAAGTGGAGCAGGCCCGGAGCGCGCGCGCGGCGCGGCCATTTTGCCTGTGCCTGCTCGATATCGATTTTTTCAAGCGCATCAACGATACCTACGGCCACTCGGCCGGCGACTGCGTCCTGCGCGAGTTCGCCACCGCCGTGCAGGCGCAGGTGCGCGACGCCGACTGCTTCGGCCGTTACGGCGGCGAGGAGTTCCTGCTGATGCTGCCGGAGACCTCGCTGGAGGCCGCGGCCTTTCTGGTCGAGCGCATCCGCGCGGCCGTCGAGACGCTGCGCTTTGTCGACATCGACGCCGCGCTGACGGTGTCGGTGTCGATCGGCGTGGCCCAGTTCCGCCCTGGCGAGAGCATCGCCCAGGCAATCGCGCGGGCCGACGAGGCGCTGTACCTGGCCAAGGCGCGCGGGCGCAACCGCGTGGTGTTCCACGGCCAGCCGGTCAGCGACGTGCCGCCCGCGGCGGTGGTGCGCCATCCGCCATCGAGCCTGGCCGGCGTGCGTCCGGCCAGCGCTGCCGGCGCCGGCCTGCACGACCATCTGACCGGTTTGCCGGACCGGCGCTTCCTGCGCGAGCGCCTGGCCGCGGCGCTGGCGCGCATGCCTTTCGCTGGCCGCGGCGGCGCGCTGATGCTGTTAAACGTGAACAAATTCCGCGAAGTGAACGAGGCGCTGGGCGTCGATGCGGGCGACGCCGTGCTGGTGCAGATCGCCCACCGTGTGCGGGCCTGCCTGCACGATGCCGACACCATCGTGCGCTGGGGCGGCGACGAACTGGCCCTGGTGCTGGAAGAACTGGCGCGCGAAGAAGACGCCGTACTCGTGGCCGACAAGATCCTCGCGCAGTTCGGCATGCCCCTGCTGCTCGATGGCCACGAAGTGTTCATCAGCCTCAGTATCGGCGTGGCCGCCTTCCCTGGCGCGACAGCCGACATCGACCTGCTGCTCAAGCGCGCCGACAGCGCCATGAAGGCGGCCAAGACCTGGGGCGAAAACCGGGTCCAGCTGTTTCCGAGCGAAGCGGTGATGCCGCCGAGCGAACGCTTCATCCTCAAGAACCAGTTGCGCGGCGCGCTGCAAAATGGCGAGCTGTTTGTCGAGTACCAGCCGCAGATCGACCTTGCGAGCGGCTGCATGATCGGGGTGGAAGCACTGGTGCGCTGGCGCCATCCGCAACTGGGCCGGATCGAACCGGCCCGCTTCATTTCGCTGGCCGAGGAAACCGGTTTGATCGTGCCGATCGGCGAGTGGGTGATGCACACGGCCTGCGTCCAGAACCGCGCCTGGCTCGACGCCGGCCTGCCCGCGCTGACCACGGCGGTGAACGTGTCGGCGCGCCAGCTGCGCCATCCCCAGCTGGTCGAGCGCATCCTGCATATCATCGCCGATACCGGCATCGATGCGCACTGCCTGGAACTGGAGATCACCGAAGGGATCTTGATCGACGACTTCGCCGCCCTGCAGCCCGGCCTGGAAATGCTGCGCGCGGCGGGCGTCAAAATCTCCATTGACGATTTCGGCACCGGCTACTCGAGCCTCGGCTACCTGGCCGAGCTGCCCGCCGACATCCTGAAAATGGACCGCTCCTTCGTCAACCGCCTTGGCCTGCCTGGCCTGCCGGCTTCTGGCGAGCGCTCGTTTGCGCTGGCACGCGCCATCGTCCAGCTGGCGCACGGCCTGAATCTGAAAGTGGTGGCCGAAGCGGTGGAAACGGCCGAACAGAGAAGCGCCCTGCAGGCAATGGATTGCGACGCCGCCCAGGGTTATCTGTTCGACCGACCGCTGCATCCGGACCAGGTCGGAGAGCTGCTGCGTGAACAGGCACAGGCGCAGGCACAGGCGCAGGGGCAGGGGCAGGCCCTGCAGGTGGCGTGAGATTTACAGCGACACGATACTCTTGAAGCCGCCGTAGATCATGCGCTTGCCATCGAAGGGAAGCGCATCGGCCTTGAGCACCTTGGTCAGGCGGGGATCTTTCATGACGGCGTCGTTGATGCGGTCGCGCTCCTCGCGCGATGCGTACTCGATCCAGGAAAACACCACCACCTCGTCTTCCTCCAGCTTGACGCTCTGGGGGAAGGAAGTCCACTTGCCCGACTTGACGTCGTCGGCCACGCATTCGCGAAACGCCAGGGCGCCATGCTCGCGCCAGACGGCGCCGCACAGGCGCGACATGGCGCGGTAGGCCTCGAGTTTTTCGCGGGGGACGGGGACGACGAACCCGTCAACGTAATTCAGCACTGCGGGCAACGCTTCAGACATGACTGCTCCTGCATGAACAAGTGTCTGTCCAGAGTATCAGTCGCGTAAAAAAACACAAGCGCACCGCTGTTTCGCTTGAGCTTTCACGGCTTTGGTTGCATCATTCCTTCAGGCATCTCGCCTTTCACTACAGGAAAAACCCATGAAAACGACTCTCATTGCCTGTTTCGCGCTGTCGCTGTCGGCCACCGCCTTTGCCGGCTCCGCCGCCCCTGGCGCCGAGCCTGCGGCCAAGACGGCCCAGCAAAATAAAATGACGACCTGTAATGCCGACGCCGCCGGCAAGAAGGGCGATGAGCGCAAGGTTTTCATGAAAACCTGCCTCTCCGCCAAACCCGCGGCCGCGCCGGAAAAACCCATGACGGCGCAGCAGACCAAGATGAAGACCTGTAACGCCGACGCTGCCGGCAAGAAAGGCGACGAGCGCAAGGCCTTCATGAAGACCTGCCTGAGCGCTAAATAAGCACCCAATAAGCACGCAAGGCCGGCGCGGCATGCCGGCCTGTTGTTCCCGCTGCAGCGCAGGCATGCCAGCCGATGTTTGCTGCCAGCCGCTCAATTGTGCGTTTCCCGCACTGGCGTTCTCAGGGATGGCGTTTGCCTGAATACTCAATTCAGTGCAGCACACCATCGATCCACTGAGGAGGCACATCGTGAAGACCATTCTCGTTGCAATCGCGGCTTTGCTGGCAGGCCAGGGCGCGCTGGCGCAACAGGCCTCGAGCAATGTATCGGTCACCGAGCTCAAGTTTTACGATCTATTCGGCATGCCGGTCGCCAAGGGCTATGGCGACCCGGCCAATGGCGCACACAGCAATTACATTCGTTTGCCGGGCGGGACGATCAGTCCCCGCCATGTCCATACGGCCGATTACTACGGCGTCGTCATCGCCGGCGTCGTCGCCAATGAGCAGGCGCGCGGCGCCGTTGACCGGCCGCTGGCGCCCGGTTCCTACTGGTATCAGAAAGGTGGCGAGGAACATGTCACCAAGTGCATTTCGCAAACGGAATGCCTGGTCTTTGTGAGCTCGAAAGGCAGCTTCGATTTCCACCCCTTGCCGTGATGCTTTCCCGCTCACCCCGGCCGGAAGCCGCCCCGGGGTGAGAATGGATTTATGCAAAGTTACGCATAATCCCCGGCGCTTTATTGGGGCCGGTCCGGCAGCCCCGCCGCGCGCGCCGCCAGCGTGCCCAGCTCGACATAAAAGGGCAGGATGATCGACTTGTCGTCCGGATAAACCCGGTTCGACAGGAAGATATCAAACGTGCGCGAGGTGGGGTCGATCCACAGGAAGCAGCCCGTGTAGCCGGTGTGGCCGTAGCTGCCCGCCGGAAAAATCGTGCCGCGCGGGCGGGCAAACGAGGAGCCGATGTCCATGCCCATCGCCCGCTGCGCCAGGCCGAGCGGCGACTGCACCGTCGTCAACAGGCGCACGCTGTCGGGCGAGAGCACACGTACCCCGTCCAGTTCGCCGCCGGCGAGCAGCATGCGCACAAAGCGGGCGATATCGCGGGTGGTGGAAAACACACCGGCCGAGCCCGCTACGCCGCCCATGCGCCGCGCGGTCGGGTCATGCACCACGCCTTGCAGCAACTCGCCTTCTGGCGAGAACTGGGTCGGCGCGATACGCGCCGCGCTGTAACGCTGCAGCGGCAAAAAGCCCGTCTGCGTCATTTTAAGGGGCGTAAAAATGCGCTCGGCGGCGAAGCGGTCCAGGCTCTGGCCCGAGACCTGCTCGACAATGATGCCCAGCAAAATATAGTTGATGTCGGAGTAGCGAAACAGCGTTCCCGGCGGATCGGTCGGGTCGATGCCGCAGGCCAGCGCCAGCGCGGCGGCGCGGCCTTCCCAGGCGGGACGGGCCGGCAGGCCGGCGGGAAAGCCGGAACTGTGGGTGAGCAGATGGCGCACGGTGATGCCGTCGCGGCCACGGCTGCCGCATTCGGGCAGGTAGCGCGCCAGCGGCGCTTCCAGGTCCAGCTTGCCTTCTTCGGCCAGCAGCAGCACCGACGGCGCCGTGGCCAGCACCTTGCTCAGCGAGGCCACGTCGAACAGGGTGTCGGCGGTGATGGGTTCGGGCTGCCCATAGCTGATGTTGCCGTAAGAGCGCTCGAACACGGCGCCGTCACGTTCCAGGTGGAACTGGGCGCCCGGTGTGGCGTGGCGGGCGACCAGCGCGCTGATGGCCCCGTCGACCTCGGCAAGCCGGGCGGCATCAAACTGGACGGTAGGTGGCGCGGATGCGCAGGCAGTCAGGAGAACGGTGGAGGCTAGCATCAGGAGACGACGGAACATGGTGGCAAAGCTGGCGTACATACAGGCCAAAGCGCGAAAATCGCAGTGCGCCTCACTGTAGCAGAGCCAGCCGAAAACCGCCTTGTGATCGATTGCATCATCGTCAATGGCTGTGTTAAATTTCCTGCACTCATGCAGGAGGGGCAAGCCGGCCGTCCTGTCATTCTGCCCTGTCCGGAACCGCCTGCCCATGAAATACCCCCTGCTTTTTGCCGCCTGCCTGCTGCTGTCGGCCTGCGCCACCCAGCCCCCGTTGACGGCGCGCACGGAAGCCTCGGGCGCTGAACGTCCGCCCGAGCAACTGGCGCTGGTGTTCGAACATGCCGACCTTGGCCTGCGGATCGAGCCAGCCAGCAAGACCATCCGCGGCGACGCCACGCTCACGTTCACGGCCGCTGCTCCCCTGTCGCGCGTCCTGCTCGACCTCGACAACCATTTCACCATCGACGCCATCAGCAGCGACGGCCAGGCCTTGGCGAACACGGCCTGGAGCGATCCGGACGGTCGCCTCAGCATTCAATTGCCGCGCCCGATCGCGGCGGGCGAAAAAGTCAGCATTCGGGTGCAGTACCACGGCGCGCCGCACGTGGCAAAGAAGGCGCCGTGGGACGGCGGCTTTGTGTGGGCAACGACGCCGGACGGCGCGCCCTGGGTGGCCAGCGCCGTGCAGGGCGAAGGCTGCGACCTGTTCTGGCCCTGCATCGATCACCCGCAAGGGCGCGCCAAACTGGTCGACCAGCACATCACCGTGCCGGCGCCGCTGGTGGCCGCGGGCGCGGGCGTGGCGATGGGCATGGATGAAAAGGACGGCTGGCGCACCTGGCACTGGCGCGCAAAAAACCCCAGTACCTACGGCATTTCGGTCAACGTGGGGCCATATCAGCTGCTGTCCGAGGATTACAAAAGCCGCTACGGCAACACCATCCCGCTGCGCTTCTGGTACTTGCCCAGCAGCGAGGCCAAGGCCAGGGAGTTGATGAAGGAGTTTCCGCTGATCCTGGATTTTTTTGAATCGACCATCGGCCCCTACCCTTTCGCGGACGAAAAAATGGGCGTCGTCGAAACCCCGCACAAGGGCATGGAGCACCAGACCATCAATGCTTACGGCAACGAGTACGCCAGGACCATGTACGGCTACGACGACCTGCTCCAGCACGAATTCGCCCACGAGTATTTTGGCAACCAGGTGACCAATGCCAACTGGGACGATATGTGGATCCACGAGGGCCTCGGCAGCTACATGCAGCCCCTCTACATGCAATACCTGCGGGGCGACCAGGAGTACTACGCCAGCCTGATGCGGATGCGCTCGACCATCGTCAACAAGGCGCCTCTGGTGTCAGGCACGCCCCGCACCGAGGAAGACGTGTACGACCAGAAACGCGGCGGCCCCGGCCAGGATATCTACGTAAAAGGCGCGCTGGTGATGCACACCCTGCGCGCCCTGATCGGCGACCAGGCTTTTTTCAGGGCCGTGCGCGAGGAAGTCTACGGCACCAACACCCCGCAGCCGGGCCGCCTGCAACCCCGCTACGGCAGCACGCGCGAATTCATTCAGCTGGTCAACCAGGCCAGCGGCCAGGATCTGGGCTGGTTTTTCGACGTGTATATGTACCAGAAGGATTTGCCGGAACTGGTCGCCATGCCGGTGGGCAGCACCTTGACCTTGCGCTGGAAAGTGCCGGGCGATAAGCCGTTTCCAATGCCGGTTGAGGTGCGGGTGGGAGAAAGGATCGAGACAGTCGTGATGAAGGATGGGGCCGGCAGCGTGGCTCTGCCGGCGGGGGCGAGTTATACACTCGATCCCCATTCAAAACTGTTGCGCAGGCTGGAACACATCGAGGTGTTTCAGGAATACGAGAAGAGCAAGCGCAAGAAAGCAAGCTAAGGGGACTGGCCTTCTTTTGGGCCTGTCCCCGGTGCTAACTCATCCCGTGCACCTGCGCCGTGATTTCATACGAGCGCAGCCGCGCCTGATGATCCCAGATCTGCGACGTAATCATCAACTCATCCGCACCAGTGCGGGCGATGAAAGCGTCGAGCGCGCGCTTGACCGTCACCGGGCTGCCGATGGCCGAGCAGGACAGCACCGACTCAAGCATGCCGGACGCTTCCGGCGGCAAGGTGTCCAGGTAGCCCGGCTCGGGCGGCTGGAGCTTGCCGGGCCGGCCCGTGCGCAGGTTGACGAAGGCTTTTTGCATCGAGGTGGCCAGCAAATGGGCTTCTGCATCCGTGTCAGCCGCGAACACATTAAAGCCGAGCATCACATGCGGCTTGTCGAGCTGGGCCGAGGGCTTGAAGGTTTCACGGTAAATCTGAATCGCCTGCATCATCTGCTGGGGTGCGAAGTGAGACGCGAAGGCGTAAGGCAGGCCAAGGTGGGCCGCAAGCTGGGCGCCGAACAGGCTCGAACCCAAAATCCACAGGGGCACTTTGGTGCCCGCGCCCGGCACGGCGCGTACGCGCTGGCGTGGCTCGTCCGACAGGTAATCCTGCAGTTCCACCACATCTTGCGGAAACTCGTCGGCGTCGGCCGACAGGTTGCGGCGCAGGGCGCGCGCCGTCAGTTGATCGGAACCGGGCGCGCGGCCGAGGCCCAGGTCGATGCGGCCGGGATACAAGGACGCAAGCGTACCGAACTGTTCGGCAATCACCAGCGGCGAGTGGTTCGGCAACATGATGCCCCCAGCGCCGACGCGGATCCGGCTGGTGCCGTTGGCAACGAAGCCGATCAGCACCGAGGTGGCGGCGCTGGCAATGCCGGGCATGCCATGGTGTTCAGCCAGCCAGAAACGCTGGAAATTGAGCTGCTCGGCAAGGCGGGCCAGCGACAGGCTGTTATGCATGGCCTGGCCGGCGTCACTGCCTTCGGCGATCGGTGCGAGGTCGAGAACTGAGAGGGGAATCATGGGGGCTCACTGAGAAATTCGATGGGCCATTTTAGGCCTGGACAGAAATTCGCGTCGGCGCACCCCGCGTTTTGGCTGGTCTGTTTGCACTCATACAAGTTCTGCGCCTCTCCATAAAGCCCGGTATACTCTTCGTTTGCTGATTGTCTGTGGAGGGTTTTCAATGACACAACGCCGTGAGTTCCTCAAGCGTTCCGCAGTACTTGCTTCAATGGCCAGCTTGCCCGTTCTGGGCCGCGCGGCGGCAATGCCGTCCAGCGTGATGCGCGATCGTACCTTGCGCATGTACAACACCCACACGGGTGAATCGATCAAGACGACCTACTGGGCCGAGGGGCGTTTCATCCCTGAATCGATGAACGACATCAACAAGTTGCTGCGCGATCACCGGAACAACAAGATTGCCCAGATGGACCCCAAGCTGGTGCTCTTGCTCGACCAAGTCAGCACGCAAGTCAAACCAGACAGTGTCATCCACATCATCTCCGGCTACCGCTCGCCGGAATCGAACCAGATGCTTGCCGACACCACCAATGGGGTGGCGAAACACAGCATGCACCTGGACGGGCGCGCCATCGACGTGCGCATGCCCGGCGTGGCGCTGGCGAACCTGCGCAAGGCGGCCATGGGCGCGGCCGCCGGCGGCGTCGGCTACTACCCCGACTCGCAATTTGTCCACATGGACACGGGGCGCGTGCGCCACTGGTGATGCTGGCGGGTTCAGGGGTGCGTCAATCCCGCGCGGATCGGCGTACCATGAACCGATGATGTCCATTCGATCTTATTTATTTGCGACAGCTTCGGTGCTGAGCGCCAGCGCCGTTGCGCAAACAGCGCCTCCTCCTCCGCCCCCATCGGGGCCGGTGCAGAGCGTCACCGTGTCGTCCACGCGCGATCCGGTCGACAAATCCTACCGCCGCATGATCAAGGGCATGGACCGCTTCGAGCGCGAGCACGCGCTGGCGCCTCAAGCCACGCTGCGCTTCCGGCTGCTGCCGCGATTGCCCAACGCGAAGATGACGGGCATCACCCTGCGCATCGTGGGAGACAGCATCACCGTGCCCGTCCCCATCGCCGAAGACAATAGTTTCGTGTTACCCCGTAACGATGTGGCCTACCGCCAGGACGCCGCCTTGCTGGCCAACCGCAAGACCAACAGCATGACCTGGCGCGTGTCCGTGCGTACACCGGGCCTGCCCGAGAATGTGCGCCGCCTGGGCGATTTGCGCCTGGAGTGCAAGGTCGGCATGGATGCCGGTCTGATTTCAAACAGCGCGCCAATTTTCGGCTGGCTGTCGAACATGCTCACCGACACCGATAAAGTCTGTTCCAGCCCAGAAGGCAATTACCTGTTCTTTGCCGAACAGCCCATTTACGGCGTCACCCTGCACTACGGCGAGCGCCGCCTGGCCCTGCCCTTCCGCCTGCTGTACGCGGCTGGTGACCAGACTGCGGAAACCCTGCCCTACTGCGATTGCCAGGTGCTGCTCGACCGCAGTTACTATGCGCCCGTGTGGGATGCCCGCTGGCCGGATGACACCCTGGTCGAATTCGATTTTATTGACGGGAGCACGCCATGATGCCAGTGCGCCACGCCTTGATCTTTGCAACGGCGCTGCTGCTGAGCGCCTGCGCCGTCAGCCCGCCAGCCCCGCCCGGGACCGTCGTGCCTGACGCCAAGGCCAGCCAGATCCAGCCGGGCGTAACCACCAAGGCCGACCTGCTCTCCATGCTGGGTCCGACCACCTCGATCCGCTTCGACAGCGGCGTCGAAGTGTGGCGCTACCTGCTGCCCGGCCCCAGCGGCCAGGCGCCGTTTGGGGAAGTCGTCATCGTGCTCGACCCGCGCGGGGTGGTCAGCAAGACGCGCCGCGCCACCGAGGTCTACCAATAAATATTTTTGCGCCGCGCGAACAAATCAGGCATTCCACTGTCCAACTCTCTGCTTTCACGTTTGTCCGGCCAGATGTATGTCCTCCCACACAGTCCAGTTCTATGAAGACGAGCCCTTCCTCATTGAAGCCATGGCCGATTATGTCGGCGCGGCCCTGGCCAGCGGAGCAAGCGCGGCCGCACTGGTCAGCGCGCCCCACCTGAGGACGCTCGAACAAGCCCTGCGCCAGCGCGGCGCGCTCGACGCCAGCGGTCTCCCCGAAGCCGGCCGCTACCTGGCGCTCGACGCCCACCAGATGCTCGAGCAGTTCATGGTTGATGGCCAAGCGGATCCGCAGCGCTTCCGGCGCAGCCTGGGCGCCGTGCTGCAGGAAGCGAGCAAGGCGGCCAATGGCGATCTGTTCGTGGTGGGCGAGACAGGGGCCTTGTCGCGCAACGAGCACCCGGCTGCGCCCGGCGAAGCGGACCCGCGCGGACCCGCCATACAGCTGGAAGAACTGTTTATCACCTTGATGTATGAGACGCCGTTTCACCTGCTATGCATGTATCCCATGGCCACATTCCCGGCGGCGGACGACCAGGTCTCCTTCGAGCAAACCTGCACCCTGCACCAGGAGGTGCGTCCCGCCGAAACGGTCGACCTGCGCGGCCAGCGCGACGCCCTGCAGCGCAGCATAGCCTCGCTCCAGCAACAGGCGCAAGCGCTGCGGCGCGAGGTGCACGACCGCCGCCTCGTCGAGCAAGCCCTGCAGGAAGTGAATATCGACAAGCTGACGGGACTGGCCAACCGCAATGTGTTCCAGGACCGCCTGGAAATTGATATCAAGAAGGCCCAGCGCAGCGGCCTGCCGCTGGCCCTGCTGTTCATCGACCTCGATCACTTCAAGGAAATCAACGACACCCGCGGCCACGATGCCGGTGATTTGCTGTTAAAAGCCGTGGGGCGGCGCCTGCAAAGGCATGTGCGGGGCAGCGACACGGTGGCGCGCCTGGGCGGCGACGAATTCACCATCACCCTGGCCGAACTGCACGATCTTGGCTCGGTGACGGACCTGGCGCAAAAGCTGTGCGACGACCTGGCGCGGCCCTTCATGGTGGGCGATGAAATGGCGTATATCTCGGCCAGCATCGGCATCACCATTTTTCCCCGCGACGCCAGCACGGCAAGCGAACTGCTGCGCAATGCCGACCAGGCCATGTACCGTTCCAAGGAAAGAGGCCGCAACCGCTTTGCCTATTTTAAAAGCAGCATGCAGGATGCGGCGCAGAACCGCATGACCATCAGCAACGAGTTGCGCCGCGCGGTCGAGGAAGAACAGCTGGAAGTGTATTACCAGCCCATCGTCGACCTCGACAACGGCCGCATCCGCAAGGCGGAGGCCCTGCTGCGCTGGAAGCATCCGGAGCGGGGCGAAATCAGCCCGCTTGAATTCATCCCCATTGCCGAGCACACGGGCCTGATTTCCACCATCGGCAACTGGGTCTACCAGCGGGCGCTGGCGCAGGCGCGCAGTTGGCGCGAGCAGCATCCGTGTCTGACCATCAACGTCAATGTGTCGCCCCTGCAGTTTTACGACGGCGATGGCGAAGCCTGCCGCCGCTGGCTCAGCGAGGCGCCCACAGTGCCGGAAATGGGCCTGGAAATTACCGAGGGCCTGCTGCTGGCCTCGGACACGGATGTGCTCAAGCAACTTCTGGCCTTTCAGCAGGCCGGCATCAAGATCGCGCTGGACGATTTCGGCACCGGCTATTCCTCGCTGTCCTACCTGCGCAAGTTCGCCCTCGATTTTTTGAAAATCGACAAGTCCTTCGTCTACAACCTGGAATTCGACGCCGCCAACGTCGCCCTGTGCGAAGCCATCATCGTGATGGCCCACAAACTGGGCCTGCGCGTGGTGGCCGAGGGCGTGGAAACAGCCCAGCAGGCGGCCTTGCTCAAGTCGGCCGGTTGCGATTATGCGCAAGGTTTTCTGTACGGCCACGCGGTGCCGGCCGGGCAATTCGAGTCCATGCTGCGTGCGCAGTAAAATGGCCTTTTATATTGTTCATCCTGCTTATGGCCCGCCTCCACCTCGATTTTCCTGAGGACCAGTATTACTACACCACGCCATTGACTGTGCGTGTCACCGACATCAACGGCGCCAACCACCTGGGCAACGATTCGATGATCTCGATGATCTCCGAAGCCCGCGCCCGCTTCCTGTTCGAATTCGGCGTGCCGGAAACGGAACGGGACGGCAGCGGCATCATCGTCACCGATCTCGCCACCACCTACCGGGCCGAGGCGCACGCACGCGACCAGTTGCTGTTTGAAGTGGGCGTGATGGATTTTAATAAGTACGGCGGCGACATCACCTTTCGCATCACCCGCCCGAAAGACAAGGCGCTGGTCGCCATGGCCAAGTCCGGCTTTGTCTTTTATAACTACAAGGTGGGCCAGGTGGTGGCCATGCCGGAAGAATTTCGCAGCAAGTTTCCGCGGGTGAACTGGCTCGATTAAAAAAGTTGGAACTTTTCGGGTCGGCTTTGGGAATACACTCAGAGACCCGACCATGAGCCCAGCCCCCGCCCCCACCGACGACCACGACCTCCTGCGCCAGATTCAGGGGGGCGCCGCCATCGCTTTCGAGGCGCTGTACCGTCGCCACCAGGGTCCCCTCTACCGTTTCTGCCTGATGCGCAGCGGCTCCGCCGAGATCGCGGCCGACGTGGTGCAGGAAGTATTCATGGGCCTGCTGACAGGCGCTTATAGATTCGATCTCCT
>JBJMVV010000167.1:0-17029 GCA_045810505.1 Massilia sp. | reverse complement strand
TATCGAGGGGAGCGAGATTTTGGTGCGGGATATGGAGAAGTTGGAGGCTTGGCTGGAGCGGAGTGGTGCTCTGGATTCGATGCCCGAGAGTGCGGAGATACACGCGGGGTCTGGTGGCAAGAGTGCTTAGCGTTTGTTCGCCTGTGAATTTAAAATGGGGACAGGCCCGCAGGGCCAGTCCCCGGTGCTAATGATTGATACGGTTTTTTAAGAGTTAGGGCAAAACCTGTATCACAAGCCCAGGGCGGCAATGCCAGCCCGGGCGATTTGCGCATCTTCCCCGGACTTCACGCCCGACACGCCCACGGCGCCCACGTACTGCCCTTCGACCACGATGGGGATGCCGCCCTCGAGCATGCCCTCGATTTCGGGCGCCGACATGAAGGACATGCGGCCGTTGTTGATCATGTCTTCGTAGACCTTGCTTTCGCGGCGGCCCAGGGCGGCCGTCTTGGCCTTGGCGGGGGCGATATAGGCCGAGATGGGCGCCACGCCGTCCATGCGCTGCAACCAGAGCAAGTGACCGCCGTCATCGACGATGGAAATGACCACAGGCCAGTTGTTCGACTTCGCTTCCGCTTCGCAGGCGGCGGCGATTTTCTTGGCCTCTTCCAGGGTCAGTACGGGTTTGGATTGCATGCTATCTCCTTGATATCAAATAAATAATTATTACGGTTGTTGCTTGGCCTTCAGCTTGGCCTTCAGCTGCGGCATCACCGCTGCGGCGGCCTGCTCGCCTGCCAGGATGGCCAGGTTGCGCGAATTAAAATCGCCCCCGCCCATGGCGCCCAGGCTGGGGGTGATGACGACGTCGGCGTCTTTCAGTTCGTAATGGTTGAGGCGCTGCCCCATGATGCTGAAGGTCTGCATGATCACCTCGAGCGAGCTCAGGGTCGCCTGCGTGTCCGTCTGTGTCGAAATGTTCACGGCAATAATAAAGTCGGCTCCCATCTCGCGCGCAAAACGCACCGGCACGGGCGCCACCAGGCCGCCGTCGACATAGGTGCGCGCGCCAATCTTCACGGACTGGAACACGCCCGGCACGGCGGACGAGGCGCGCACCGCCTGGCCCGTATTGCCGCGTTGGAATAGGATCGGCTGGCCGTTGTTGAGATCGGTCGCCACCGCGCCAAACGGGATCTTCAGCTTTTCAATCGGCGCGTTGTGGACTGCCTTGTTGACGTAAGCCTGCAGCGCATCGCCCTTGAGCACGCCCGACACCTTGCCGAACAGCGGAATGGCCCAGTCGGAAATAGTGGCCTCGTCCATGTCCATCGCCACCCGCTGCAACTGGAAGCCGTTATTGCCCGCCGCATACAGCGCGCCCACCACGCTGCCGGCACTGGTGCCGACGACAATGTCCGGATAGATGCCTTGGGCTTCCAGCGCCTTGATCACGCCGATGTGGGCGAAGCCGCGGGCTGCGCCGCCGCCGAGGGCGAGGGCGATCTTGATTTTTTTGGGTGGGGCCTGGACGACGGGGGTGGGTGGCGGTGTGACCACCGGCGCGACCGGCGCTGTGGCGCGGCAGCCGGCCAGTAACAGGGCAATTCCAAGCAGGGAGGTGCGGCGTGAGGTCATGGATGCTGGGTTCATGAAAGACCAGCGATTGTAACGCGAATAGCACCGGGGACTGGCCCTGCGGGCCTGTCCCCATTTTGACTTTGCTTCGGATCTGAAAATGGGGTCAGGCACCTATTGGCGCCAGACCCCGATACTTTTAACGCCGCGGGAACGCCACCGTGAAGCAGCTCCCCTTCCCCGGCACCGAATCAATAGTGAGACTCGCCCGATGCCGCAGCAACACGTGCTTGACAATCGCCAGCCCCAGGCCCGTGCCCTGCGTCTCGCGCGAGCGGCTCTTGTCGACGCGATAGAAACGCTCTGTCAGGCGGGCAATGTGCAGTTGATCGATGCCGATCCCGCTGTCGCTGACGGTGAAACGGGGACCATCCACCGAATCTTCCCAGATCAGCTCGACCTTGCCCCCGGGCGGCGTATAGCGCACGGCATTCGAGGCCAGGTTGGCAAAGGCGCTGCGTAACTCCTCCATGCTGCCGACGATGTCCGGGCCGTCGATGCGGGCGGTGATGGTGTGCTGGCCATTCGACAGGGCCCTCGCTTCTTCCAGCACATCTTCCACCAGGGCGCGCACGTTGACGGGTTCGGGGCGCATGGGGTAATCGACCGATTCCAGGCGCGATAAGGTCAGCATGTCCTCGATCAGGCGCTGCATGCGCCGGCCCTGCTCCGTCATCAGTTTCAAATGGGACTGGCGGGTGGCCGCGTCCAGGTCGGGCATGCTCGACGCAATTTCCAGGAAGCCCACGATCACCGTCAAGGGCGTGCGCAACTCGTGCGAGGCGTTGGCAATGAAATCGCGGCGCATTTCCTCGATGCGGGCGCTTTCGGTGGCGTCGTGCGTGACCAGGATCTGGCGGCGGTTTTCAAACGGGATGATCTGGACGATCAGCTTGCGGTCGCGCAGCGACAGGGTCAATGGCTGCTCGTACCTGCCCAGCACGATGTAGTCGATGAAGTCGGGATGGCGCACCAGGTTGGTCACGCGCATGCCCTTGTCGCGCGACAAGGTCAATCCCAGGTGCTGCTCGGCGGCCGGGTTGCACCACTCCAGGAACAGCACATCGTCCATGATCGCCACGCCGTCCGGCAACAAATGCATGGCCTGGCGAAAGCGCGCCAGCCACTCAGACAGCTCAGCCTGGCTGCGCTCGTCGTCGCGCCGCAGCCTGTACAAACGCGAAAACACATCGGTCCAGGCGCCCCAGCCATCGGGCAATTTGGCCGAATTGAAATCGTCCAGCCAGGCACTCAGCTGCTGCAGATAGGACAGTTGCAGCCCCAGTTGCAGCAACAGGAGCAGCACGGCGACCCACAGGCCGGCGACGGCGCCGGCCATCCACCAGGCCAGTCCCGCCAGGCCCATCAACATGGCCAGGCGCAACAGGGCTGGCACCCAGAACAGCAGGCGTGGATTCATCTATTTTTCCGACAGCATGTAGCCGACGCTGCGCACGGTGCGCACCAGGCCTTCCGCTTCTTTCAGGGCCTTGCGCAGGCGCAGCACGTGGACGTCGACAGTGCGCTCTTCGATGACGGCATGATTGCCCCACACTTTGTCGAGCAACTGGCTGCGCGAAAACACCCGCTCCGGATGGGCCATCAAAAATTTCAGCAACTTGAATTCGGCGTGGCCGATCTCGATGCGCTCGCTGTTGATCGAGACGCTGTTGCTGACCGGATCAAGTTGCACCGGCCCCACCCGCAGGGAAATTTCAGCCGCCTCGGGCGCATTGCGCCGCATCAGCGCTTTTACGCGCGCAAGCAGTTCGCGCGGGGAAAAAGGCTTGGTGACGTAGTCGTCGGCGCCATTGTTGAGGCCCGCGATCTTGTCTTCTTCCATGCTCTTGGCGGTGAGCATGATGACGGGGATCTTCTGGAAATTACGGTCGGCGCGGATCCGGGCCAGCAGGCGCAGTCCCGTCTGGTCGGGCAGCATCCAGTCCAGCAGGATCAGCTTGGGCGTGTGAGTGGCGAGGAAATCCCAGGCCTCGGCGGCCGACTGCACGGCCACCAGGTCCCAGGCCGCTTCGCGCAGGGAAAATTTGACGAGTTCGATGATGGCGGGCTCGTCCTCGACGATGAGGACGGTCGTGGCGCTGTGGGCCACGCCGCTGGAAGTTGCGCTTGCCATTGTCGCTTACAGGTCCGCTTTCGGGACGCTGAGCGCCGGTTTCGAGTGACGGATGTCCTTGCCTTCCACCACGTAGATCACGTACTCGGCGATGTTTTTCGCGTGGTCGCCAATCCGTTCGATGGCCTTGGCCACCCACAGCGTATCGAGCGCCGAGGAAATCGTGCGCGGGTCTTCCATCATGAAGGTGATGAGATTGCGCATGATGGTGCGAAATTCGTGGTCGACGATTTCGTCCTGGGCAATCAGGGCGATGGCCTGCTTGCCGTCCAGGCGGGCAAAGGCGTCGAGCGCGTCGTGCAGCATGTCGGACGTCTGGCTGGCAATTGCTCGCACCGTCTCAAAATGGTTCACGCCAACCACGCCGCGCGTGTGCAGGCTTTTCGACATGCGGGCAATTTTCGCCGCCTCGTCGCCGATGCGCTCGAGGTCGGTGATGACCTTGATGGTGGCCATCACGGTGCGCAGGTCGTTGGCGGCTGGCTGGCGGCGCACGATCAGGTGGCTGCAGGCATCGTCGAGCGATACTTCCAACTGGTTGACGGCATCATCTTCGGCAATCACGCGGTCGGACTGCTCGATGTCGCCCACGCGGAAGCAGTTCATGGCGTCGGTAAATTGTGTCTCGACGATGCCGCCCATCAGCAGCACCTTGGAGCGGATTGCCTCGAGTTCGTGATCGTATTGTTTGGATGAATGCTCGCCTATCATTACTGCTCCCCGTCGTGTTTTGGTTCTTGCTTTATATGTGGTAACCGGTCAGCCGAAGCGGCCGGTGATGTAATCCTGGGTTTCCTTACGTGCCGGATTCATGAACAATTGATCCGTCTCGCCGAATTCCACCAGCTCGCCCAGGTACATATATGCCGTGTAGTCCGAGCAACGGGCCGCCTGCTGCATATTGTGGGTGACGATGGCGATGGTGTAATCCTGCTTCAGTTCGCTGATCAGCTCTTCCACCTTGGCCGTCGAGATCGGGTCCAGCGCCGAGGTCGGCTCGTCCAGCAGCAGCACATCGGGTTTCACCGCCACGCCGCGCGCGATGCACAGGCGCTGCTGCTGCCCGCCGGACAGCGACAGGCCGCTCTTGGACAGCTTGTCTTTCGCTTCAGTCCACAGGGCGGCCTTGCGCAGGGCCCACTCGACCCGCTCGTCCATTTCGCCCTTGGACAGGTTTTCGTACAGGCGCACGCCGAAAGCGATGTTGTCGTAGATCGACATCGGAAACGGCGTCGGCTTCTGGAACACCATGCCGACCTTGGCGCGCAGCATGTTGACGTCCTGGCCGGGGTTCAGGATATTGTGGCCGCGATACATGATCGACCCTTCGGCGCGCTGACCGGGATACAGATCGTACATGCGGTTCAGCGTGCGCAGCAAGGTCGATTTGCCGCAGCCTGACGGCCCGATGAAGGCCGTCACCTGCTTCTCATGGATGTCGAGATTGACGTTGTGCAGGCTCTGGGTTTTCCCGTAGAAAAAATTCAGGCCGGCGATCTCGATGGTCTTGGCGCGGGTGCTGACGGTGGGGATGGCGCTGGGCATGGCTAAAGTCATGGTAGTGGCTTTCAATTCGGCGTTTTCTGGCTGAAGACGGTGCGCGACAGGATATTAAGTAAGAGCACGCTGAAGGTGACGATCAGTGCCCCGCCCCAGGCCAGACTGCGCCAGTTGTCGTACGGGCTCATCGCGAAACCGTAGATCACCACCGGCAGGTTGGCCAGGGGCGCGTTCATGTCGGCGCTGAAGAACTGGTTGTTGAGCGCCGTGAACAGCAGCGGCGCCGTTTCCCCGGCGATGCGGGCCAGCGCCAGCAGCACGCCCGTCACCACGCCGGCCTTGACAGCGCGCAGGCGCACCATGGTCGATACTTTCCAGCGCGGCGCACCCAGCGCAAAGGCCGCTTCGAGCAGGCTGTTGGGGACCAGGCGCAGCATATTGTCGGTGGTGCGCACGACGACGGGCACGGCAATCAGGGACAGGGCGATGGTGCCGGCCCAGCCCGAGAAGTGTTTCACGTGCGCCACATACAGGGCGTAGACGAACAGGCCGATCACGATCGACGGGGCCGACAACATGATGTCGGTCACGAAGCGCGTCACCTGGGCGAACTTGTTGCGCTCGCCGTACTCTGCCAGATAGATGCCGGCGAAGATGCCGATGGGCGTGCTGATCAGGGTGGACAGGGACACCATCATCAGGCTGCCGACGATGGCGTTGCGCAAGCCACCGCCATCGCCGCCGGGGGCCGGGGTGTCCTGCGTCACGATGGCCGTGGTGAGTCCGCCAAAACCCTTCATCAACAGCGTGATCAGGATCCACGCCAGCACGGCCAGACCAATCGACATGGCCAGTACGGACAGGGCAATGCCGATGCGGTGGCGCAGCAGGCGCTTGCGGTAGACCGGGTTGTTGGCGGCGTGCAGCATGGCGGCGTTTGGGCTTGGGCTTGCCTGGCTCGCCTGGTTGGCTTGGTTCATTTGACGCCCTCCTTGCGGGACATGCCTGCCAGCATCAGCTTGGCGGCGGACAGGACGATAAAGGTGATGGCAAACAGGATCAGCGCCAGCGCGAACAGGGACGACACGTGCAGCGGATTGGCCGCCTCGGCGAACTCGTTGGCCAGGGTCGAGGAAATCGAATTGCCCGGCGCGAACAGCGACCAGGAGAGATTATTCGCATTGCCGATCACAAACGTCACGGCCATGGTTTCGCCCAGTGCGCGGCCCAGGCCCAGCATGACGCCGCCGACCACGCCCGTCTTGGTGTAGGGCAGCACGATCTTGCGCACCACTTCCCACTTGGTGCAGCCGAGACCGTATGCGGACTCCTTCAGCACGGCGGGGACGATTTCAAACACGTCGCGCATCACCGAGGAAATAAAGGGGATGATCATCACCGCCAGGATCAGGCCGGCGGTAAGCATGCCGATGCCCATGGTCGGGCCGGAAAACAGTTTGCCGATAATGGGCAGGGTGCCCAGGGTGTGTTTGAGCAGGGGCTGGACATAGTCGCCAAACAGGGGCGCGAACACGAACAGGCCCCACATGCCGTAGATGATGGATGGCACGCCGGCGAGCAGTTCGACCGCCGTGCCCATCGGGCGGCGCAACCAGACGGGGCAGATTTCAGTCAGAAACAGGGCGATGCCGAAGCTGATTGGAAACGCCACCAGCAAGGCAATCACGGATGTGACCAGGGTGCCGGTGATGGCAATCAGGGCGCCGTACTGGTCGTTGACGGGATCCCATTCGACCCGGGTGATGAAGCCGAGGCCGAATTCGCGGAAGGCGGGGATGGCGCCGATGATGAGGGAGATGATGATGCCGATCAGTACCAGCAGGACCGAGGCGGCGAACAGCATCGTGATCTTGTGGAACAGGAAGTCCTGGATGCGCTGCATGCGCATGGTCGAATGCATCGCGGCCTGGCGCTCGGAGGATTCCGTCGCCTGCATTTCAGCCAGGGCTGCTGGTGGATTCGCGCTCATGGAGAGATTCTTTATGTGCTTGCAAGCGCAGCGCTTCGTGTGAGGCGCTGCGCTTGCGAGTTTAAACGCTGACGATGTTGCAGATGTTACCGATTACCAGACTGCCTTGCCCGAACCGTCTTTCAGGCTCGATTTCCAGTTTTCTTCCACCAGCTTGGTGACGCTGGCTGGCAGTGGCACGTAGTCCAGTTCGGCAGCAGCGGCGCCGCCGTTCTTGTAGGCCCAGTCGAAGAACTTCAGCACTTCCTTGCCCTTGGCCGCATCAGCCTGGGCCTTGTGCATCAGGATGTAGGACACGCCCGTGATCGGCCAGCTCTGCTTGCCTGCCTGGTCGGTCAGCACGACGGCAAAGCCTGGCGTCTTGGTCCACTCGGCGCCGGCTGCGGCGGCCTTGAAGTTGTCATCATCCGGCTGCAGGAACACGCCATCCTTGTTCTTCAGCTGGGTGTGCGACATCTTGTTTTTCTTGGCGAAGGCCCACTCGACGTAGCCGATCGAACCCTTGATGCGCTGCACGTTGGCGGCGACGCCCTCATTGCCCTTGCCGCCCATGCCGGTTGGCCACTTCACGGCGGTGCCGGAACCAATCTTGGTCTTGAACTCGGGATTGGTTTTCGACAGGTAGTCGGTGAACAGGAAGGACGTGCCCGAACCGTCGGCGCGGTGCACCACGGTGATGTCGTCAGCCGGCAGCTTCATGCCGGGATTTAAGGCCGCGATCTGGGGATCGTTCCACTTGGTGATTTTGCCCAGGTAGATGTCGGCGACGACGGCGCCGGTCAGCTTCATGGCGCCAGGAGCGATGCCGTCCAGGTTCACCACGGTGACGACGCCGCCCATGATGGCGGGAAACTGCACCAGGCCGGCTTCGTCCAGCTCGGCTGCCTGCAGGGGCATGTCGGAGGCGCCGAAGTCGACCGTCTTGGCCTTGATCTGCTTGATGCCAGCACCCGAGCCAACCGATTGATAGTTCAGGCCGTTACCAGTGGTCTTCTTGTACATATCGGCCCACTTGGCATAGATCGGGTACGGGAAGGTGGCGCCGGCGCCCGTCATGTCGGCAGCCAGGGTGACGCCCGAGGTCAGGACGGCGGTCGATGCGATCAGCATCGAGGCAAACAGCTTTTTCATGCGCATATCAATTCCTTTGGCTAGGGTGTGGCGGTTGAATGCTGCGCAGTCTATCGCCCAAATATGACACGTTTATGACATGGTGAAATTTGCTGAAATATTTCAATTTCAGCGCATCATAGCCGAGATACGGCCTCATCCACGCCCGCTTCCCTAATTTGTGGCGTCATACAGCTGTCACAAATTCCCTTTAGAATGAATTGTTGATTTCTTGAGCACGCCAGGCCACGCCGATGACACCCAAATCCCAGCAGAGCGCCGAGGTCCCGAAAAGCGCCACCTTTCTTGACCGCGAAATTTCCCTGTTGATGTTCAACCGGCGCGTGCTTGCCCAGGCCGAAGACAAGCGCCTGCCCCTGCTCGAGCGCCTGCGCTACCTCTGTATTGTCAGCAATAACCTCGACGAATTTTTTGAAGTGCGGGTCGCCAGCCTGCTGGCCCAGGACGCGCTGCACCCCGATCCGGCCCTGGCCACCATGTTCGAGCGCATCAGCGCCGAGTGCCACGCCCTGGTGCGCCAGCAGTACGACATATTAAATAGCGAAGTGCTGCCCCAGTTGCGCCAGAAAGGCGTGCACCTGGTGCGCCACACCGACCGCAATGAAGCCCAGCGGGCCTGGGTCAAGCAGTATTTCGACCAGCAGGTGCGGCCCCTGCTCACGCCAATCGGGCTTGACCCGGCCCACCCCTTCCCCCAGGTCAGCAACAAGAGTCTCAATTTCATCGTCTCCCTGTCCGGCAAGGATGCTTTCGGGCGAGGCACGGCGATTGCCATCGTCAAGGCGCCGCGGGTGCTGCCGCGCGTGATCGAGTTGCCGGAACACCTGACCAAGGGCGACGGACAGGCCTTTTGCCTGCTCAGCTCGGTCATCCACGCCCACATGGAAGAAATGTTCACGGGCCGCGACGTCATCGCCTACTCGCAATTTCGCGTCACCCGCGACAGCGACCTGTGGGTCGATGAAGGTGAAGTCAAAAACCTGCGCCAGGCCCTCAAAGGCGAGTTGCAGGGACGCCAATACGGCACGGCCGTGCGGCTGGAGGTGGCGAAAAATTGCCCGGCCGAGTTGTCACAATTCCTGCTCGACCAGTTCAACCTGGCCCCCAGCCGCCTGTACGCGGTCGACGGCCCCGTCAACCTGGTGCGCCTGGCGGAAATGATCGGCGAAGTGCGCCAGCCCGCCCTGCGCTTCCCGCCCTTCATTCCCGGCATGCCGCCCAAGACGGCCAACCTGGACATCTTCGAGCAGATGAACAAGCACGACATCCTGCTGCATCACCCGTTCCAGTCGTTCCAGACCGTGATCGATTTCATCTGCGTGGCCGCCAGCGACCCGCAGGTGGTAGCAATCAAACAAACGATTTACCGCACCGGCATGGATTCGGACCTGATGGAAGCGCTGGTGACGGCCGCCAACAAGGGCAAGGAAGTGGTCGTCATCGTCGAACTGAAAGCGCGCTTTGACGAGGAAGCCAATATCAACTGGGCCGACAGGCTCGAGCAGGCCGGGGCCCAGGTGGTATACGGCGTGGTGGGCCTGAAAACCCATGCGAAGGTGGCCCTGGTGATCCGCCGCGAGGTGGAAGGCTTGCGCTATTACGCCCACCTGGGAACGGGCAATTACCATCTGACCACCACGCGCCTGTACACGGACTTTGGCCTGCTCACCGCCAACCAGCAGATGGGCGAAGAAGTCAACGAGATTTTCATCCATCTCACCAGCCTGACCAAGCCCCACAAGCTGACCCATTTGTGGCTGGCGCCGTTTGCCCTCCAGAGCGAACTGATCAAGGCAATCCGCAACGAGGCGCGCATCGCCAAGGGCGGCGGCCAGGGCCGCATCATCGTCAAGGTCAACGCCCTGGTGGATGAATCGCTGATCCGGGCCCTGTACGCGGCGTCCCAGGACGGCGTCAAGATCGACCTGATCGTGCGCGGCGCCTGCACCCTGCGACCGGGCGTGCCGGGGCTGTCGGACAACATCAAGGTGCGCTCCATCATCGGGCGCTTCCTGGAACACAGCCGCATCTATTATTTCCGCAACGACCTGGCCCACGATGTGCACCTGGCCAGCGCCGACTGGATGAGCCGCAACCTGTTCCGCCGCATCGAAGTCGCCTTCCCCGTACTGGACAAGGCCTTGAAGCGCCGCGTCATCACGGAAGGATTGAACCCCTACCTGAAAGACAACTCCAACGCCTGGGAACTCGATGCGGACGGGCGCTACCACCGCCGCCGCGCCCGCGGCAAGCAGACCGAGTTTTCAGCGCAGCGCTACCTGATGGAATTGCTGGGGTCGACGGAGAGCAGCATCGACCATTGAACCAACGCTTGTGGAGAACAGCATGGACTTGATTTTATGGCGCCACGCCGAAGCGGAAGACACCACGCCCGACATGTCCCGTCACCTGACGCCCAAGGGCCAAAAGCAAGCCCGCCGCATGGGCGAATGGCTGGCCTCGCAATTGCCTGAAGGATGCAAGGTGCTGGTCAGTCCCGCCGTGCGCACCCTGCAGACCGTGGACCCGCTGGGCCGCAAGTTCAAGATCATCGACGCCCTCGCCCCCGGCGCTTCGCCCGAAGACGTGCTGCGCGCCGCCAACTGGCCCAATAGCCGCGAAGCCGTGCTGGTGGTGGGCCACCAACCCACCCTCGGCCAGGTCGCCGCCCTGCTCCTGTGCGGCCAGCCCCAGTCCTGGGACATGAAAAAAGCCAGTGCCTGGTGGTTCGTGCAGCGCGACGCGAAGGATGCGGACAGTATCTATCTTAAGGCCGTGATGACGGCAGATCTGGTGAAGTAACACGGAGCCGGGGACTGGCCTTGCAGGCCTGTCCCCATTCTTCGATCAGCCATTACTGCAAAACGGTCGCCGGGGGCGAGGGTAAAGATTGAATGGGGACAGGCCCGCAGGGCCAGTCCCCGGTGCTAATGTATCCCCGCGCTGCCCGCCGCCGTCCCATAAAAATTATGCACCTGCGTCTGCCACTGCATATCCTCCATATCCGGCCAGGCATCCTTGTCGAAGCCGGGCGCGTTCTGCAGCTGATCCTTGGCGACGTCGAGCGTGAAACACTTGTTGACGGTGTCGAGCCGGAGCGCCTGCCAGGGGACGGCGAACAGCTTTTCGCCGATGCCCATCATGCCGCCAAACGACAGCACGGCGTAGGCCACCTGGCCGGTGGTCATGTCGAGCATGATTTCCTTGATGTCGCCCAGGTTGTCGCCCTGGGTGTTGAGGACGTCGTCGCCGATCAGGGTGTTGGCGCCCATCAGGCGGGGACCCGGGCCGGGGCTGCCGCTCTGCATGGATTTGTACATGCCGTATGGATCGCGTTCGGTATGGTTCATGATGATCTCCCTTGTCATATTTGATGCCTGATGGTGCGCATTGCCAGGCCTCGCCCCCCAGCGGGACTGGCATGCGCAGCGGATATCCAGCCTAAATCCCGGCGCGCCCTGACGTTTGATCTGGCTCAAATGTGGGCGGGCCGCGCTTGCCCGGCGCGGCGGTTTTGCAGCGCGGAATTGAGATGAAATCGGGCTGCGCAATTGCTACTGAGTTGTTAGTATGGTCCATGGTTTTTTCCTTCGAGGACCGCTTGCACCATGACTGAAACCGGCTATCCCCGCCCCCAGTTGGTCAGGCCGAACTGGCAATCGTTGAATGGCCTGTGGGAGTTCGCCTTCGACGACGAAGTGCGCTTTCGCTCGCCGACCGACCCCATCCCATGGGACCGCAACATCTGCGTGCCCTTCGCCCCCGAGTCACGCGCCAGCGGCATCGGCGACACGGGATTCCACGCTGCCTGCTGGTACCGGCGCCGATTCATCGTCCAGCACAAGGCGGCGCGCGCCATGCTCCATTTCGGCGCGGTCGACTACAAGGCCCGGGTCTGGGTCAACGAGCGCCTGGTGGCCGAGCACCAGGGCGGCCACACGCCTTTTTCGGTCGACATCACGGACGCGCTCATCAACAACGGCGACGGCGAGCAGGTGCTGGTGGTACGCGCCAAGGACGATCCTTTCGATCTCGCCAAGCCGCGCGGCAAGCAGGACTGGCAACTGGAACCCCATTCCATCTGGTATCCCCGCACCACCGGCATCTGGCAGACGGTCTGGCTCGAACCCCTGCCGGCCACCTACATCAAGAGCCTGCGCTGGACGCCCTACTTCGACGGCTTTGAAATCGGCTGCGAGGTGCGTGCCGGCGGCGAGTTGCTCGAAGGCCTCACCGTTGACGTCAAGCTCTGGCATGGCGACAAGAACATCGCCAACGACCACTACAGCCTGATCGGCAAGGACGTCACCCGCAAGATCGGCGTGCCCGACCCCGGCATCGACGATTCGCGCAACGAACTGCTATGGAGCCCCGAGCGCCCCACCCTGTTCGATGCCCAGTTGCAGTTGCGCCACGGCGACGTCGTGCTCGACACCGTGCGCTCCTACACCGCCCTGCGCTCGGTGGCCATCAACCGCGACCGCTTCATGCTCAACGGGCGGCCCTATCCCATGCGCCTGGTGCTCGACCAGGGCTACTGGCCCGAGTCGCTCATGACGGCGCCCAACGACGAGGCCCTGCGCGCGGACGTCGAACTGGCCAAGGCCATGGGTTTCAATGGCGTACGCAAGCATCAGAAAATCGAGGATCCCCGCTACCTGTACTGGGCCGACCGGCTCGGTCTGCTGGTGTGGGAGGAAATGCCCTCCACCTACACCTTCAGCCCCATCTCGATGAACCGGCTGACGCGCGAATGGACCGAGGCCATCGAGCGCGACTACAGCCACCCCTGCGTGATCGTCTGGGTGCCCTTCAATGAATCCTGGGGCGTGCCCAACCTGAC
Source organism: Massilia sp. (assembly GCA_045810505.1). Taxonomy (GTDB): domain Bacteria; phylum Pseudomonadota; class Gammaproteobacteria; order Burkholderiales; family Burkholderiaceae_D; genus JAFCUW01. The sequence goes on along the minus strand of JBJMVV010000167.1, from coordinate 3,850 downwards.
CTCCATGCAGGCGCATCGCAATGCCGTCGAGGCCCTGTATCACCTGACCCGCATGCTCGATGGCACCCGCCCCGTGATCGGCAACGATGGCTGGGAGGCGGCCGCCACGGACATCCTCGGCATCCACGACTACGAGAGCGATCCAACACGCCTGCGCGCCCGCTACGAAGTGAGCGATCCGGGCCGCACCCTGTTTGACCAGCGCCGTCCCGGTGGGCGCATCCTGACCCTGGACGGTTTCCCGCACCGCGGTCAGCCCATCGTCCTCACGGAATTCGGCGGCATTGCCTTTGATGTCGATGCGCAACCGGGCAATGGGCGCAGCTGGGGCTACGCGCGCGCTCGCAGCCCGGAATCCTTCCACGAGCATTACCGCGAACTATTGGCCGTGGTGAACCAGACCTTCATGTTCAGCGGATTCTGCTACACCCAGTTCACCGACACCTTCCAGGAGACCAATGGCCTGCTGACCGCCGAGCGGGTGCCGAAAATTCCCATCGAACAGATCAACCTGGCCACGCGCAACGTCACGGAAAATTCCGACGATGATCTGCAGTGCATCATGCCGTATGCCCGCTCCGTCTAGCAGGCGGCGCGCCTATTTCAGGAATTTGGCCAGCAGGGTGATGGTCGGCAGGTCGATGCTGGTGAATTGAAAGCCTACCTTGTACTGGCCATCGCTGAAGATGCAGTAGGCTGCCTTGCCCTGGGCGCCGATGCTGTGCAGGCGGCCTTCGATGAGCAGCTCGATCTCCAGTTGCCCCGTCAGGCCGATCGGCATGGGCTGCAGGAAGGACAGGCAGACGCCGCGGCCGCTGATGTCGATGGTCCGCACGCTCAAGGGCGGGGCGCCCTTGACGGTGAGGGTGGCGCGCGTCTTGATGGGCTTGCGCCGCTCGGCGCGCTGCTCTGCGCTGGCGGGCCAGGCGTCGGAAAAATGCTTATCGTTGCTGCCTGAATTCATGCTTGTAATCGGGTGCTTTTTCTTGTTGATGTTGTCGATCTGCCTGGCCGGGATTGTTGACAGGTCCCGCCGGCCCCGCGCCACGATTAATCCAGCTCGCGCAATTTATTGAATGCTTCGTCGATCCGTTCCACCGCCACAATCTTCATGCCTTCGATCTTTTGCTTGGGCGCATTCGATTTTGGGATCACGGCAATTGAAAAGCCCAGCTTGGCGGCTTCCTTGAGGCGTTCCTGGCCACGCGGCGCCGGACGGATTTCCCCGGCCAGGCCCACTTCGCCGAACACCACCAGTCCGCGCGGCAGCGGCTTGTTGCGCATCGAGGAATTGATCGCCAGCAGCACGGCGAGGTCAGCGGCCGGTTCGGTGATCTTCACGCCGCCGACTGCGTTGATGAACACGTCCTGATCAAAAGCGGCAATGCCGGCGTGGCGGTGCAGCACGGCCAGCAGCATGGCCAGGCGGTTCTGCTCCAGGCCCACGGACAGGCGGCGCGCATTGGGCAGGTGGCTGGTGTCGACCAGGGCCTGGATTTCCACCAGCAGGGGCCGGGTGCCCTCCTGGGTCACCATCACGCAGGAACCGGGCACGGCCGTGTCGTGGCTGGACAGGAACAGGGCCGAAGGGTTGGAGACCCCCTTCAAGCCTTTCTCCGTCATGGCGAACACGCCCAGTTCGTTGACGGCGCCAAAGCGATTCTTGATGGCGCGCACCAGGCGGAAGCTGGACTGGGTGTCGCCCTCGAAATACAGCACCGTGTCGACGATGTGTTCCAGCACGCGCGGCCCGGCCAATGCGCCCTCTTTCGTCACGTGGCCGACCAGGATGATCGTCACCCCGGTCTGCTTGGCCACCCGTGTCAACTGGGCCGCGCACTCGCGCACCTGGGCCACCGAACCGGGGGCCGAACTCAGGGCGTCCGAATACAGGGTCTGGATCGAATCGATCACCGCCACTTCGGGCTTCAGGTCGGCCAGGGTGCCGAGGATTTTTTCCAGCTGGATTTCAGCCTGCAGCTTCAAGGCGCTGCCCTCGACCGACAGGCGTCGCGCGCGCAAGGCAATCTGGGCGCCGGATTCCTCGCCGCTGACGTAGAGCGTGGATTTCACTGCCGAAATATTGGCCAGCGCCTGCAGCAGCAGGGTCGATTTGCCGATGCCCGGATCGCCGCCGATCAGCACGACGCCACCGGCCACCAGGCCGCCGCCCAGCACCCGGTCGAATTCCTCGATGCCGGTGCCGAAGCGGGGCACGTCGGTCGCCTCGATATCGGCCAACGACAGCACGGGCGCCGTCTGCGCCAGGCTTTTATGGACGGGATTGGACAGGCGATTCAGGCCAGGCGCCTCGACCACCGTTTCCACCAGGGTATTCCACTGGTGGCACGACGTGCACTGCCCGCTCCATTTGCTGGCGATGGCGCCGCAGTCGCTGCAGGTGTAATTGATTTTAGGTTTAGCCATGAACAATCAAACAAAAGTGGACCCCTACTCTTGTTTGGGGTCGACGTAAAAATCCCTGGCAGAGCCAGATGATTTTTACAGGAAAGGGCTACGCAAAGGCGGCGTGCTGGGGCCAACTTTGCGCGTAACGGTTGGCGTCATTTTACAGGGTGGAGGGTGCTTCGAGGGGCTGTCTGCCGGGATTCATGGATGGGTGCATAATTATTATTGAACGCCCGGCCGGGCGCTTTTACAGGGGACGAGCATGGCACGCGCCTTTTCCACTATTACCTATACGCCGTCCGTGCGGCGGGCGCAGGAGCGTTTCGGGACGCGGCGCGCGAATGCGGGCTTTGATGACGATCCGGAGGCGCGCAAGTTCATTACGCCGCGCGACGCCGACTTCATCGACCAGGTGGAAACGTTTTTCATGGCCAGCGTGGGCGAGACGGGCTGGCCCTATGTGCAGCACCGGGGTGGTCCACGGGGATTTCTGAAGGTGATCGATGCGGCCACGCTGGCGTTTGCCGACTTTCGCGGCAACGGTCAATATGTCTCGACAGGCAACCTCGACAACGACGGGCGCACCATGCTGATCCTGATGGATTTCGCCCGCCGCATCCGCCTCAAGATCTGGGGCCACGCGAAAATGGTCGATGCCAAAGACGATGCGGAACTGCTTGCCAAGGTCAAAATGGACGGTTACCGGGCCCGGGTCGAACGGGTCTGCGTCATCACGGTCGAGGCGCTCGACTTCAATTGTCCCCAGCACATCGTGCAGCGCTTCTCGCAGGATGAGCTGGTGCTGATGGCACGCGATCCCGACACCCGCGCCGCTTTATTTCATTTGCTCGAGATGCCGCCCCCGGCCGAGGCGCCCCAAGCCAAGACAACTTAGGCCGCCTGCCCCAGCAGCCCTTCGCGCACCCGCACCCGCGGCGCGACCGCGCACATCAGCTCATAGCCGATGGTGCCGGCGGCGGCCGCCACCTCGTCGACCGGCAAGCCGTCGCCCCACAGCACCACCTTGCTGCCCACGCGGGCGTTGGCAATCGGCGTCAGGTCGACCGTCATCATGTCCATCGAGACCCGGCCCACCAGGCGGGTGCGTACGCCATCGACCAGTACCGGGGTGCCGTGCGGGGCGTGGCGGGGATAGCCGTCCGCGTAACCGCAGGCAACCACGCCCACCAGCATCGGCGCTGCGGCCTGGAAGCTGCTGCCGTAGCCGACCGTGTCGCCCGCCTGCAGTTGCTGGATGCCGATGATTTCGGAGGCCAGGGTCATGGTCGGACGCAATTTGTAATCGGCCGCCGACGGGCCGCCCGGGGTGCCGCCGTACAGCATGATGCCGGGGCGCACCCAGTCGTTCGCCAGAGCTTCGGACAGTTGCGCCTGTTGCAGCACCCCGCCCGAGTTGGACAGGCTGCGTTCACCGGGCAGG
>JBJMVV010000166.1:0-3213 GCA_045810505.1 Massilia sp. | reverse complement strand
TCTTCGTTCTCGTCTGCGAGTAACACCCGCATCTTTACTGCCCCGCGGTTCAAGGTATGCATTGTTTATCCTGAAAGTCCAAGTCCGCGATGTCGCATCATTGCGGTCGAACCCGAGATATTGCCGCATCAAATGTTATGTGTCCGAATTGCAATCCGCAATTTTGATTACGGTCAAAATTTAATAGCCGGCGTCAAGTGGTGATTCGCCGTCAGGACAAGGTGTCTTATCAAGGACGAGGCAGGCGGAGTTGAACTTCACTCATGGCAGTAATTACCAGTTCCATCCAGTCTCTGTCGTCGTCGCGCGCCGCTGGGCCCGCGAGACGCGCCCACGACTAATAGATCTGAGCTGCGATTGATCGCAATGATCGAATAAATCATGCAGCGCAAGGAAATTGGGCATAGCTGGGTTCATGGACCGCGGGGGACCAGGAATCGCAGGGCTTATCGGCTTCCTGCCCTTTCGGTGCCACTATCGTCGCTCCAGCGCCTCGGTCGATGCCTGCTCACTTTTCTGCCAGCGCAGCGCGGTGGCCTCGGCGCCACGCATTACCCGCAGCACATTGCCATTGGCCAGTTTCGCCAGGTCGGCGTCCGACCATCCCCGGCGGGCCAGTTCGATGAACAGTGCCGGGTATTTGTCGACGCCGTCGAGGTCGGGGATGGTGGTTTCAATGCCGTCGAAATCGGCGCCGATGCCGACGCAGTCGGGGCCGCAGACTTTGCGGATGTGCTCGACGTGGTCGGCCACCATGGCAAGCGTCACGCGCGGCTTCGGGTGGGCGCGGCGCCACTGCTCCATGGCGGCGCGGGCGCGTTCAGGCTGGCCCAGGTAGATGCCGGCAAACGGCGGGGCGTTGAAGCGGGCGGCTTCGGCGGCCTCGTCGGCTTGCCAGCGGGCCTGGTCGGCCGATGTATAGCCGGGGGCAAAATCGACCATCACCACGCCGTGATTGGCGGCGACCAGGCGCAGGGTGTCGTCCGACAGGTTGCGCGGATGGTCGACCAGGGCGCGGGCGCCCGAGTGCGAGAAGATGACCGGCGCCTGGCTCACTGCAAGCGCGTCGCGCGCCGTGTCGGCGGAGACGTGGCTCAGATCGACCAGCATGCCGATCCGGTTCATCTCGTGCACCAGTGTGCGGCCGACGGGCGACAGGCCATGGTGGACGGGGTTGTCGGTGGCCGAGTCGGCCCAGGGCGTGTTACGCGAGTGGGTCAGGGTCATGTAGCGCGCACCCGCATCGTACAACTGGCGCAGCACGGGCAGCGAATGGTCGATCTGGTGGCCCCCTTCGATGCCGATCAGCGAGGCCACCTTGCCCGCCTTGAACTGGCGCTCGATGTCGTCGGCGCTGTAGGCCATGGCCAGGCGGTCCGGATAGCGCTGGGCCAGGCGCTTGACCAGGTCGATCTGCTCGAGCGTCATGACGACGGCAGCGGGCCCCGTTACTTCCGTTGAAATCCACACCGACCAGAACTGGCCGCCGACGTGGCCCGCTTTCAGGCGCGGCAGGTCGGTCATCAGGGGCGGCGTGTCGGCCGGGATCTGCGGCGGCAGGGGCAGGTGCGCCGTGTCCTTGCGCAGATCGATTTTGTCGAGGTTCAGGCCGTAGCGCTCGCGCAGTTGCTCGGCCAGATCGTTGTGGCCATCGATGACGGGATGGGCCGTCAGCAGGCGGTCAACGCGGGCGGCCAGCGCCGCGTCGTCGGCGTGCGCCGTGGCTGCGGCAAGCAGGAGCGCCAGCGCGAGCGTGCCGGCCCGGGTCGAAAACAGCAGCGGCGGCATCATGCGACGGCCCCTGCGATTTGCGCATGTTTGTTCCACGCGGCTGTGTCGACGCCCTTGAAAAGCAGCCACAGGCAGAAGCAGCCCTCGCCCACCAGGCAGGGCAGCAGGACCATCGGAAACAGTACATTTTGCAGCGCGGGCGCGATGATCATGCTGAAGCTGTTGATGAGGTAGCAGGCGCCGGCCAGTTGCATCAGGACGCCGACCCATGCCGGAAAGTACCCCGAGCGGCGGACCAGGTGGCCGATCACCAGGCATTCGGCGCCGAAAAAGATCAGGGCGAGGCCGAAGGCGTGGGTGTGGGCGGTGAGGGCCTGGTAGGCCATCAACTGCGCCATCTGCGGGCCGGCGATGCGAACGAAAGCGTCGTCCACCAGCGGCGTCAGCACGGCATGCAGTTGCAGCGCGCCCACGCTCTCAACCGACAGGGACACCAGCCCAAGGAACATGGCCAGCCAGATCAAACTGCGGTCGACCGGGCGCAGCAGCAGGTACCAGGCGTAGCCCAGGCCCACGGCGCACAGCAGCAACAGGTCTTCCGCGGCGACGCCCAGCCGCCAGGTGGTCTGCGCGGCGAGGATGCGGGTGGCGGTCGCGGCCGGGTCGCCCGGCACCACCAGGGCGCCGCGGATCTGCGCTTCGCTGAACAGGCCGATGAGGATGATGATCAGGTACAGCACGCCTGCCACGCGGGCCCAGCGCTGGATGCGGCGGGCTTCGGCCTCGGCGGCCGCTGCCGACGGCCTCATGCGGCCTCCGTGAACAGCGTGCCGACAATGTCCATGCCCGAAATCAGATAGCCAAGTGCGTACATATGCGTCCCCGGTTGATGTTGTCCTGCTCACTGCCGACAATTCCAACCGACAAGTGAAAGATCGTCAACTGATTTATTGGAGCGAGCTGATCGATGACCGTTCATTATGTTTCCGTTTTGATACATAATCGCGTTACCACCGGGCGCCACCAGGACCCACCGGGCGCCGTCAATGTCCACCGACCATGGAGTTTCAATGCATCCTCCCAAGCTGGCCATGCGCTACCTTCTCTTCATCGCCGGCATGGGCGGACTGTTATATGGCATCGACGTCGGCATCATCGCCGGCGCCCTGCCCTACCTCGAATCGACGGCCTCGGTGGCATGGAAGCTGTCAGCCCAGCAGTTGTCCTTCATTGTCGCGGCGGTGCTGCTGGGATCCGTGCTGTCTTCGCTGTTTGCCGGCGCGCTGGCGGACTGGATCGGCCGGCGCTGGGCGATGGTGGCGGCCGGGGCGCTGTTCAGCCTGAGCATTCCCCTGATCGCGCTGGCCGATGGCTACACGCCGCTGCTGGCGGGGCGCCTGCTGCAGGGGATCAGTGGCGGCCTGATCGGGGTGGTGGTGCCGCTGTACCTCGCCGAGTGCCTGCCGGCTGCGCAGCGGGGCC
>JBJMVV010000165.1:0-8438 GCA_045810505.1 Massilia sp. | reverse complement strand
GTCACCGAGCGCCGTGGCCAGTTCCGGCTGGGCCTGCATGCGCCATTGCCAGTCGCTGGCGAACAGCGCGCGCGCCTTGTCGTCGGCATTGTCCCCGGCGCAGGCAAGATTGCACGCCGAAAGCAGCAGACACAGGGCAAACAGACGACGCATGCAGGCACTCCGGATGGGGAAGGCCTATCGTAGCAAAAATGACCAGATTGCAGCGCGCCTGTATGAGCGCCACTCCCCCGATCTGTTCATTAAAGCCTGTGCGGTCAACGGTAAATACGCTAGACTCACCATTGCAATCAGGCAATGTTTCTTTTTTCACTGCCCCAGCGCAGTGCCGCCTATCCGACAACAATGAGGACATTGTGAAGATTTTCTTACAGCTGTGCGCAGCGCTGGTCTGTTCCGTTTCTACTGCAGCGCATGCCGTAGGATTTGTTGAAGTCAAGACCGCGACCGGCTGCGCGCTCACGGTGATCCCCATCCAGCAAGATGCATCGACCTATGCGTGGGACGGCGAGTGCGTCAACGGCAAGGCCGAGGGGATGGGGACAGTCGTGCAGAAGTTGCGCGTCAACGAGACTTCCTCGAATCTCTATTACTCGACACAGACACGCCATGCGGGCGTGGCCTTCGGTTATATGGCCAACAACGCCACCGGGATTGATCCTTCCATTGAAGTGCCCGAGCGGGTCTACTTTCAATTCGACGGCACGAAGATCTCGTTTACGAAGGGCTGGGGATGGTCGCTCGATGGCTTGCTGGTGGGCGGCAAAAGCATGTCGCTGCCCAAACCGGCGCCAGCAGCACTATTTTCGTCGATGACCATCGAGTCGCCCACGAGCATCCTGATCCTGCTTGCATCGACCTGTGCTACCGACGTCGACCAGACGCCAGCCTGCAAGGACACGAGCGAACCCTATCGCACCATCTACCTCATTCGTGAGTACGCTCTTGACAAGAATGCTTCCAAACGTCGGGCGACGACGCCTTGCCCGGAACTTTTCAATATCGCGTCCTGTCAGCCTTTGCTCGCGCAGAAGAGCGCACCCTTGCGCGCGGAAATCGTGGCATTCCTCGAGCGCGCAAAACCGTCCGTCGACGCTTTGCTGGACCAGGTCCAAGCATCCCGGCCGAACCAGCGCCCCGTGGCTGCGGCCACGCGCCTTCCGCCGCCGTTGGCGCACGCCGGAGTAGCGCAGGTGGCGCCCGGCATCGTCGATGCCCCACTGCCGGTGTTCGATACCAAGGTGCCCTTCCCGTCGCGGCTTGGCGGCATGCTCTGGCTCGACGCCAACACGCTGGCAGTTACCACGTCGATGTATGGCGAGTTCTGGAACGGTACGACGGTGGCGGTGGATGTCGCCGCCCGCAACACCGCTGTCATCCTGGCGCACGGCTTCCTGAACTGCAGCAACGACGGCCTGGTGGCCGTGACCAAGGGCAGCCTGGCGCGCCAGTTTGCGCCCGATTTTCTCAAGGCGGGCGCACCTGACCCGGTCAATGTTTTCTATCGCTGGAACGCCAGGTCAAAGCAGCTCGAGTCCGAGGAGCCGGAATCGAAGCCCACCTGGAGCTGGCACATTTGCGCGCAAACTAAGGCAGAGGACATCCGGCGCGCCGCCATCAGCTACGGTGATCGCAATCTGCGCTATCTGAAGGCGCGCGATGGCGTCCTTCAATGGAAAGCGCCCGCGTCAAGGGACGATGCGCCGGCGGTATTTCTGGCAAAACCGGGCAGCGCAGCGATACCGGTGGACGTCGCCGCAAGCGATATTGCGCTGGCGCCGAAGTACCTTGCCTTCACTGACCAGTACCTGCTGGCCCCCGGCGTCTTTCTCACCCGGGGAGCCATCGATCACAAGGGCAAAATGGTCAACCAGCTGCCTGCCATCACGATGACGCGGGGCGGCACGGTGACCCGGCAGATGCTGCCGGCGTCCCTCAAGGCCGCACTGGACCGCGATACCCTGGGCGGCGGCGGCGCCACGCAACCGACCGCCGCCGGACTGTTAATCAATTACGATGGGAGGCCTGCGCAAGGGGGCGGTTTGTATCTGAGCCAGGCCGGCGCCATCACGCGGATATGGTGCCTGCCGACGGCGCGTCATGGCAAAGACTGCGCGCTCGAACGCCTTGAGGTGTCACCCGATGGCTGTCACGTCGCTTTCGTGCCGCGCAACGATGCTTCGGTGACGGTAAAAATTATCCGGCTTTGCGCTTCCGCGCGTGAACCGGATCGCTGATTGTTTGCGGCTACGCCGCGTCGCGCTGCGTAAAAACCTCTTTGGCGGCGAACACCCCGTTCAAGGCAGCGGGAAAACCCGCATACAGACTCATCTGCATGATGGTTTCCAGGATCGCTTCGCGGGTCAGGCCGACATGCAGGCCGGCCGCGATATGCACCTTGAGCTGGGGCGTGGCCGTGCCCATTGCAGTCAAGGCGGCGATGGTGGCAAGCTCGCGTTCGCGCAGGGACAGACCGGGGCGGGAATACACGTCGCCAAAGCCGAACTCCACGATATAGCGGCCCAGGTCCGGGCAAATCTCGGCCAGTGATGCGATCACGCGCTCACCGGCGGTGCCGTCTACTTCTTTCAAACGCTCCCAACCCCGTTGATAGCGCGTTGTTTCAGTTGCCGTTTGGCTGGTCATGCTGTGCTCCCTTCAAGCGATGTTCCAGTTGCTCATAAAGGGAAATCTTGTGGCGGAGCTGGGCCAGCGTTTCAGTCAAAGCCAGCACTTCGGCTTCGACACGCTCCGCATGCGCCTCCAGCATGCGCTTGCGCTCCACTACGCTGGCGGCTTCGTCGCCCGCCTCCCGCAGCCGGGCATAGCGCTGCATCTCCCCCACCGACATTCCCGTCGTACGCAGCCGCAGCAGGAACGCAATCCAGAGCATGTCTTCATCGCGATAACGGCGATGGCCATTGCCACGGCGCGGCACCGGCTGGATCAGCCCGATACGCTCGTAGTAACGCAGCGTGTGAATGCTCAAGCCACTGGCGACGGCGGCTTGCTGGATGGTTAGCGCGGATGTCATGGAAGGATGGTAGAAGTTGGAGTGCACTCGAGGTCAAGCAATAATGATAGTTGAAGCGCCTGCAGAAACGCTTAATTGCCCTGTTGGGAAGTGAGCGTCAAACCAGCACCGTCTGGACGTAATGGACGCGAGACCCCAGAGTAGTTCCCGCTACTTTTTAGCGGGAATCACAATGGGCACAGCGGTCAAACAGGGCACGCGCAAAGGGCGCCCGAACTATTAATGGACTTCAAGCGGCGCTTGGCCATCGCGGCCTGCACACCGAATGTTTCGGTGTGGAACCTGGCCTTGGAACACGAGGTCAATGCGAACATGGTATTCAAATGGCGTCGCCAGTACCGCGCCGGGCTGCTTGGTGCTGATGTCGAGACGACTTTCCTGCCGGTCGCGGTGAAGGATCGCGGCCGGCTTCAAGCCACGCTTGCCACCCTGTCGCGGAAGTCGGACATGGCGGCGGCGGTCCGGTAGCTGTGGCCAGCCTTGACCCGCTACGCCGACGACGGCCGCATCGAGATCGACAACTCGGCCGCCGAGCGGGCGCTGCGCGGCGTAGCACTGGGCCGGCGCAATTTCCTGCTTGCCGGCGCCGACAGCGGCGGCGGGCGCGCGGCCCCATGTATGGCTTGATCGGCACGCCAAACTCAATGGCGTCGACCCCGAGGCCTGGCTGCGCCATTGTGCTGGAGCGCATCGCCGAGCATCCCGTCAACCGGGTGCACGACTTCCTGCCTTGGAACTGTGCCGCCAAGCTGGGCGGCTATATCCCGCTTCCCAGCGGTTGACAAAACATCATCTCGTTTTCCACTCGGTAGATCGGGACGACGCTGAGAGTACGGCCACCTTTATATGGCAGAAAGAACAGAAATATCTCCAGAACGCCACACGTTGTCGACAGTGTTACGCGTGATGACCCAGCCGTCGCCCTTCCTTGCAAGCTCGACATCGTAGCGGTTCTTCATTAGATAGCGGAGAGTATGATCGTCCTGTGAGACATGCTGGGCTTCCACAAGTGCGTCCAAACGCGCCGTGTCACCGTCGATAGTTACACGCGGGTTCGTCACAGAGTGCGTCGTATCCAGTTTCGCGAGAGACGCCGTAAGGGCAGCAACGATAATATCTCTGCCCTCAATGACCGGATATTCAAACCCGGCTTTGGCCGCAGCCGGGCGAAAGTCCGATACGGCGTTTTCTGCAAGAGCGGACGACAGAAGGCTCTTGTCGCGAAGATCGATGCCAGCGGCAAAACGATAGAGGGCGTCGATGACCGCAAGCTTGTCTGCGGCCTCGCTGGTGAGAGATGGTGACATGGTCATAAGGATTCCTTAGTGTTCCGGAGGCTTACAAGGTGAAGCCATCCCCGGCATTAACGCTCCTGCAAGCGCCATTTGGTGTGTTCTGTGGTGGTTATTCGAGATCTGCCTCGATGCGTTCGATAAGACCGTCAGAGCTAGTCTTGATCCGGAGAGATCCGATCTCGTGGCCAAAGTCGCCGGTGAAATCGACCCGAACGATGCCTGCGAAATCGTCCAGCTGCTCCAGCGACAGAAGCTTGCTGGCGGTTTTATAGCCAACGAAGAACTGCTCGAGGTAATGGCGAATCCCATCGGTGCCGACGAAGGCGTCCCTAACCGAAACGTCTTCGATGATTGCATCGGACTTAAAGAGGGTCAACGCGCCTTCGACGTCGAAGGCGTTAACGGCTTGTATGAATGTATCAACGAGCTTATCCATGGTCGCTCCTCAGACGTCGACGATGGTGGTGTCAGCGATTGTCTCGGCAAAGCCGTTGCCGAACAGCAGGGCCGGGGTCTGGAAGCCTCGGCGATCCTCACCGGCCAGAACGCGCCGGCCTGCCTCGGCGGCAGCGGTCGCCGTGAACGTGTAGCCATTAACCGTATCGAGAATCGATCGAACGACATCGCCGTCGGCTCCGGTGACCTCGGCAACGGCCTGATACCGATTGGCCAACCGTTCCTGATCACTGGGACCGTCTGGAAGAGCAGAGAGATCACCTTGTGGAAATCCGTCACCTGTCACGTGGACGAACGCCTCAATGTCAGGAACGCCGGTAGAGCGCCAGATCGTGATGAGATCGGGAAGCGTCACCTGAAAGCAGTTGACGGGACCCATGCCGAAGTCGAGTTTCCGGATCGCTCCGGCAGATCGGGCAACGAGCGTCCCGTCGACGCGCGCCAGGGTTTCGGACGTGATGCTTCCCATTGCGCTAACGGCCGAGCCTCGCGACAGACCGCCCGACACATGCATGGCCACCCTGATGCTCGAGGGATTGCTCGTTCTCGCAACGGTGTGTCCGGCAAGGCAACCAAGCATCGCCACGCTGCCACCGCTGCCTGGCAGAAGCATCACACCTGCAGCCTTCGCCTCGACGTCGAGCACTTCGGCCAGGCGATAGCCGTCAAGTTCCGCGGCGACGTCAAGGTAATGCACGCCATTGCGAATACAGGCTCTCATCAGGACATCAGCAGTCCTTGCGAACGGCCCTGCGCAGTTCAGAAGGGCACCGACGCCGCGCAGCGATCGATCAATCTCTGCGATGTCGTCGAGCGGGAAGACCCGATATTCCACACCGAGGCTTGCGGCGAGCGATACGAGCGCAGCCGCACTGCGTCCTGCGAGGACAAGCGGCGTGCCGCTTGCCGCGGCGCGTTCCGCCGCCATGCGGCCGGTATAGCCCGTCGCACCATAAATCATCAGTTTATTCATGTCGGTGCTGCCATTCCTTGTAGACGAATTCCAAGCTGTAGCCGTCCGGATCGCGAACCTGGGCCGCGTAATAGCGCGGGTCATAGTGAAGCTGCGGTCCGGGCGGATGGATTTCCGTGGCATTTGCAGCCATTGCCGCCGCGAAGGCCGCATCGACCGCGCGCCGGTCGTTCGCGATGAAGCCCACGTGCGCGGCGCGACCCTCTACCGTACCTTCGCGCAGCCAGAAGAACACGCGGCCGCTTGCGCCGAACCCCTTGAGGTCGGGGTGGCCGGCAGGGCCTTGCCGGCCGTCGTAGTCGAGCGCATGGGCGATGCCAAGCGGTGCGATTGCCTTTTCATAGAAAGCAATCGAGCGATCGATATCGCTGACAGAGATGAAGACGTGGTCGAGCATGATGCTTTCTCCTTGATTCAGATGATGTAGCCGCCCGCCACTTCGATGTTCTGGGCGTTGATCCAGCGGTTCTCTTCGGACAGCAAGCTGGCGATGGCGCCACCGATGTCTTCCGGTTCACCGACCCTGCCGAGGGCTGTCTGTTGCGCAAGCATGGCCTCGAAGTCCTCGTTCAATCCACCGCCCAGCTCGGTGCGGATCGCACCGGGAGCGATCGAATTCGCCCTGATTCGGCGCTCTCCGAATTCCTTGGCCATGTAGCGCGTGAGAACCTGCAGGCCGCCCTTGAAGGCGGCATAAGGCGCCACGCCCGCGGTGGCAACGCGGCTGGTCGCGCTAGTGATGTTGACCACGTGGCCGCCGTCTTCGATGAGCGGCAGGAGCATCTGAGTAAGGAAGAACGGCCCCTTGAGATGAACGTTGAACAGGCCGTCGAACTGCTCCTCGGTTACATCGGGGATCGGCGCATAAAGCCCGTACCCGGCGTTGTTGACAAGGAAGTCGAACGTCTTCCTGTCCCAGATGGCGCTGAGGTGCGCCGAAACCGCTTTGCGGAAATCGGTAAACGATCGACTGTCGCTGACGTCAAGCTTCAGAGCGACCGCCTTCCCACCGATCGCGGCGATGGCCTTCGCGACCTCGTTCGCCTTTTCCGGATTTCTGTTGTAGGTGACGATCACGCCCATCCCGCGCTTGGCGCATTCGAGTGCGGTGCTGGCTCCGAGGCCGCGACTGCTTCCGGTCACGATGACAATCTTCATTACATCTCTCCTATGTTTCTGGTGAGAGTGATGATATGACTGTCGACTACGGCGGACTCACCCAATCTTCCTCCAAGCTTGCCTATTTCTGCTTTCGCATTGCTTGCCCGGAGAGCCTCTGGTAATGTCGGACGATGGAACAGCAAATACAGGAACTGAGAGCGCTGGCTTCCCGGGCGGAGAACAGACGTACGGAAACCGGCATCCCGCGTGTCGCAATGGTCCAGGGTGAAATCCCGGAGCACCTGCTCGCCGCCGTCTACGATCCAATGGTCAACCTGATTCTCACGGGATCCAAAACGATGACGGTCGGTGACCGCACCTTGCACTATGACCCGGCGACCTACTTCGTCATGTCCGTGGATCTTCCAGCCGTCGGATCAGTTCATCCGGCCGCCACGGGCGAGCCATATCTTGCAGTCAGCCTGACTCTCGACTCCGCTATCGTCGCGGCGCTGATCCGCGACTTGCCGGCTGAGGTTTGCAGCACGCTGTTCGGATCAGGATTCTCGGTTGCGCCAGTCAGTGGCGATCTTCTCGATGCTTGGATTCGAATGCTCCGGCTAATGGAACGACCTGACGAGATCGCGGTGCTCGCGCCTTGTTACGAGCGGGAAATATTATTCCGCGTGCTTCAGGGGCCGCTCGGCTGGATGGTGCGAGACATCGCATCGCCGGACACTGCGCTCGCGCGTATCGGTGTCGCCATCAATTGGATACGTCGCAACTTTACCGAACAGATAAGGGTGGACGCACTGGCTGAGATGGCGGCATTAAGCGTCTCAGCATTTCATCGTCATTTCAAAGCGGTAACAGCCTTGAGCCCGCTGCAATATCAGAAGCGCATCCGGTTGTTACATGCGCGGTCACAACTGATCGCCGGCCAAGGCAGCGCGACGTCGATCGCATTCAGCGTCGGCTACGAAAGCCCGAACCAGTTCAGCCGGGAATATGCTCGCCTGTTCGGCCTGCCGCCTTCCAGGGACCTTTTGAAAGCCACGCAGGAGCTCCGGGGTGGATAGCAATGTTGCTGACCAACGTGGACGGTTCGAACGCTTCATCGAGCCGCCGACTTAGAGCCTATCCCAGTAGCCCTGCTGAGTGCCATGCGACGATTCCACAGGCCAAGTGGAGGCAAGCGAGATAATTGCTCGCCTTCTTTGGCCAACGGATCAGCAGGCCACGAAACCGATTCATCCAGCTGTGCGTGCGCTCGAGGACCCAATGTCGAGCGCGAAATCCTGCACCTTTGGCGATTTCCAGAGCCTCTTCACCGCGAGCTTGGATGTGCGCCGTGAAGCCAAACTGCGCGACCCATTCGCGTACCTGTTCATAGTCGTAGCCCTTGTCGAGACATAGTCCCTGCGGGTTATCTGACGTGGGCGTAGGCTGCTTATCGATTATCCCAGCGCCGCGCCCAGGATGCCGCCCGAGACCCGCTCGATGCCACTCAAATCCGTCCAGCTCTGCACCTGCTCGTAACCCTGCAGCACCAGCAGTTCGCGCACGGCGGCGGCCTGGT
>JBJMVV010000164.1:0-2171 GCA_045810505.1 Massilia sp. | reverse complement strand
CTGGTGGGCGGCCAGCCAGTGCAGCATGCGCTCGCCCTCGGACAGGCTGCTGTGCAGGGTCGCCAGCAGCAGGCCCGGAAAGCGCGCGCGGATATTCCCTTCCAGTTGCGGCGTCAGATTGATCTCGGGGACCAGGATCAGGATCTGCGCGTCAGGTTCGCGCGCCAGCACCTGGGCGCAGGCCTGCAAATACACCTCGGTCTTGCCGCTGCCGGTGACGCCGTACAGCAGCAGCGGGGTAAATCCGGCCGCGCCGCCGATCGCATCGGCCGCCGCCTGCTGCTGTGGATTCAAAGGTGGCGCCTCGAACGGGGTGCCATCGGCGACATCGGTGTTCTTCGCCAGCTTCTTGATGGCGCGGTCCAGCGCCACCGTGGTGGACAGGCGCAGGTTTTTCGGCAGGCCCGGTAAAGCCACTTCGCCCAGCGGCCGCTGATAATAGTCGGCGGCGAAGGCGGCCAGCGCCAGCCAGGCCGGCGACAGGGGAGACAACTGGCTGCGCACGGCCAGCGCATCCTTGAGTTTGTCGGCCGGGACCTCGGTCTCGCTTCCCACCGCCATGATCAGGCCCACCACCTCGCGCCGCCCGAACGGCACCAGCGCCAGTTGACCGGGCAGGGGCGCCTCGCCAGGCGCGCAGGACCAGCGATAGTCGAACAGGCGCAGCAAAGGCGTGTCGAGAGCGACACTGAGGATGCAGTGCTCCATCAGGCGGCGTGGCCCTGCATTGAAACAGACTCATGCGCGCCGCGCCCGGGTGTGGACAACTTTGTGGACAAGGACTTTGTAGGAGGACGAGAAAGTTTGTTGTTAATCAAGACATGCCACCAGCAACCAAAAGTCAAATAAATTTTACTGAATAAAAACAAGCACTTGCAAATGTGCTCCCAGCAGCGGTTACGACTCTTTTGTGACCGGGTTTTTGTGCATAACTCTGCCGTGTGCAGCGCCGCGCCCCCTGCCGCATGTTTCTGCAATATCATGCAACGCAGCATGAAGTTAATGTAACACTTCACCATTTGCGCTAAGTCCCAGTAAACCAAGGACTTTCCTAAATTATCCACATCACCTGTGGATAACTTTGTGGACAATGGCCGCAAAACCGGCTTTTCCCTATGAGAGCACCCTGCAGAGTTACAGATTTTCTTTCGAGAAATCTTTAATACTTCCTGCAAAATCAATCACTTACGATCCAGCGAAATAATTCAAACTATCCACATGCGCAAAAAGCGTGACGGCCAAAATTTGTGAATAAGTGTGATGGTGCCTTACCTGAATCTTGCCAAATACATAGCGGTGCAGCAATTCAGGCGCGCTGCTGGCGGCTGTAACGGTGTACTGCCTCGACCATGGCCGTCACCGATTCCGGCGGCGTGAATTGCGAGATGCCGTGACCCAGGTTGAACACGTGGCCGCTGCCGGCCGTGGGCGCGCCGTAGCTGTCGAGCGCCCGCTCCACCTCGACGCGGATCTGCTCGGGCGCGGCAAACAGGATGGCCGGATCCAGATTGCCCTGCAGGGCGACTTTCTGGCCCACGCGCGCGCGCGCCTGGCCCAGGTTGACGGTCCAGTCCAGGCCCACCGCATCGGCGCCGATGTCGGCGATCTGTTCGAGCCACAGGCCGCCGCCCTTGGTGAACACGACGGCGGGAATGCGCACGCCGTCCTTGTCGCGTTTGAGCTGACCGATCACCTGCTGCATATAGGCGAGCGAAAAGGTCTGGTAGGCCCCATCGGCCAGCGCGCCGCCCCAGGAATCAAACATCATGACGGCCTGCGCGCCGGCATCGATCTGGGCGTTGAGGTACTGCGCCACGGCGGCGGCGTTGATCGCCAGGATGTGGTGCATCAGGTCGGGCCGGCTGTAGGCCATTTTTTTGATGGTGTGCCACTCCTTCGAGCCGCTGCCCTCGACCATGTAGCAGGCCAGGGTCCAGGGGCTGCCCGAAAAGCCGATCAGCGGCACGCGGCCGTTCAGGGCCTGGCGGATCTGGGTGACGGCCTTGAAGACGTAGTCGAGCGAATCGAGATCGGGTGCGCGCAGCTTCATTACCGCTTCTTCCGTGCGCAGTGGGCGCTCGAACTTCGGCCCTTCGCCATCGGCAAAGTACAGACCCAGGCCCATTGCATCGGGCACGGTCAGGATGTCGGAGAACAGGATCGAAGCGTCG
>JBJMVV010000163.1:0-29077 GCA_045810505.1 Massilia sp. | reverse complement strand
TGTGAGCTGGCTGACCGTGCACGGCCAGAACGCATTCATCAATACGCCGTCGAACGGCACGCGTGCGCTGCTGCTGGCGGCCGGGCCGATTACCGCGATTCCGCTGCTGCTGTTCGCCTCGGGCGCGCGCCAGATCCCGCTGTCGGTGCTGGGGCTGCTGCAATACCTGTCGCCGACGATGCAGTTCGTGCTCGGCGTGTGGCTGTTCCACGAAGCTTTTACGGGCGAGCGCCTGGTCGGCTTCGTGCTGATCTGGCTGGCGCTGGCGCTGTTCGCGCTGGAAGGCCTGCTCCGGCGGCCACAGGCGGTACCGGCCAAACAAGCTTGAAAATTCTGCCGCGCAGCCTGCCGGTGCGCGCCGATCTACAGTATCCTGTCGTCCTCATTCAAATCCAAGCGCGATAACAATCAATGGCCAATTACGTCTACACCATGAACCGCGTGGGCAAGATCGTCCCACCGAAACGCCAGATCCTGAAAGACATTTCGTTGTCCTTCTTCCCGGGCGCGAAGATCGGCGTGCTGGGCCTGAACGGCTCCGGTAAGTCGACGCTGCTGAAGATCATGGCCGGCATCGATACCGATATCCAGGGCGAAGCGCGCCCGATGCCGGGCCTGAACATCGGCTACCTGCCGCAGGAACCGCAGCTGGATCCGGAAAAGACCGTGCGCCAGGAAGTGGAATCCGGCCTCGGCGAAGCCTTCGACGCCCAGGCCAAGCTGGAAGCCGTGTACGCCGCCTACGCGGACGAAGACGCCGACTTCGACGCCCTCGCCAAGGAGCAGGAGCGCCTGGAATCGATCATCGCCGCGGCCGACGGCGGCAACCTGAACCTGCAGATGGAAATGGCCGCCGACGCGCTGCGCCTGCCGCCCTGGGACCAGAAGATCGGCGTGCTGTCGGGCGGCGAGAAGCGCCGCGTGGCGCTGTGCAAGCTGCTGCTGAGCAAGCCGGACATGCTGCTGCTGGACGAGCCGACCAACCACCTGGACGCCGAATCGGTCGAGTGGCTGGAGCAGTTCCTGCTGCGCTTCCCGGGCACCGTGGTCGGCATCACCCACGACCGCTACTTCCTCGACAACGCCGCCGAATGGATCCTGGAACTGGACCGCGGTTCGGGCATCCCCTGGAAGGGCAATTACTCGTCCTGGCTGGACCAGAAGCAGGCACGCCTGAAGCAGGAAGAAGCGACCGAATCGGCACGCCAGAAAGCACTGCAGAAGGAACTGGAATGGTCGCGCCAGAATCCGAAGGCGCGCCAGGCCAAGTCGAAGGCGCGTCTCGCCCGCTTCAACGAGCTGAGCGAATACGAATACCAGAAGCGCAACGAGACCCAGGAGATCTTCATCCCTGTGGCCGAGCGCCTGGGCAACGACGTCATCGAGTTCAAGAACGTCAGCAAAGCCTTCGGCGACCGTCTGCTGATGGACAATGTGTCCTTCACGGTGCCGCCGGGCGCCATCGTCGGTATCATCGGCCCCAACGGCGCCGGTAAATCGACCCTGTTCAAGATGATTGCCGGCCAGGACACCCCGGACAGCGGCGAAGTGGCGATCGGCCAGACCGCGCGCATCTCCCTGGTCGACCAGAGCCGCGACAAGCTGTCCGATGGCAAGACGGTGTTCGACGATGTCTCCGGCGGCGCCGACATGCTGACGGTCGGCCGTTTTGATATGCCTTCGCGCGCCTACCTGGGCCGTTTTAACTTCAAAGGGTCGGATCAGCAGAAACTGGTGGGCAACCTGTCCGGCGGTGAACGGGGACGACTGCACCTGGCGAAGACCTTGTTAAAAGGCGGTAACGTGTTGCTGCTGGACGAACCGTCCAACGACCTCGACGTGGAAACCCTGCGCGCCCTGGAAGACGCCCTGCTGGAATTTGCCGGCAGCGTGATGGTCATTTCCCACGATCGCTGGTTCCTGGACCGCATCGCCACCCACATCCTGGCGTTCGAGGGTAATTCGCAAGTCACCTTCTTTGACGGTAACTACCAGGAGTACGAAGCCGACAAGAAGAAGCGCCTGGGTGAAGAGGGTGCGAAGCCGAAGCGGATTCGCTACAAGCCGCTGACGGTGTAAGCATCGGGGACTGGCCTTGCAGGGCTTTTGATCCGGGGGACCAAAAGCGAGCCCGAAGGGCCTGTCCCCATTTTGACCTTGCCCTACAAAAAAAAGGAACAGACCCGCAGGTGCTGTTCCTTTTTTTACTGTCGCTATAAACGAAAATGGGGACAGGTCCGCAGGACCAGTCCCCGATGCTTCAAGCTCTAACTAATATTTAGAACTTGTACTTCGCAGCCAGCGTGATCACGTCCGACTTGGCGCCGATGTCCTGGGTCTTGCCATAGCGCTCATATTCCAGCGAGACGGCGACGTTCGGGTTGAAGTTGTAAGCAACGCCGACGCCTGCATACAGGTCAGTCTTGCGGTTGGTGCCCGACATCAGGGCGTCGCTGTAGCTGCGCTCGTTGCGGGCAACGCCCAGCTTGCCGAACACGTCGAACTGCGCGTTGATCGGGGCGGTTGCTTTGCCGGCCAGGTAATAGGACTTGCCGTCCGACGAACCATTAGTGGTCACGCCGTTCAGGGTATAGCTGTAGCTGGAGCTGCGGAAATCGGTGTAGCCGGCTTCAACGCCGAAGGTTTGGTCGATGTCATAGCCACCGAAGATTTTGCCGGAGGTTTTCCAGCCATCGCTGTTCGACGAGGAGGCGCCGGAAATGTCCGCGCTGTGGTCGGCGTTGGCGATACCCACACCGATGTAAGGGCCGGGGCCTGGGCCGGCAGCTTGTGCGGCGCCAACTGCAACGGTCGCGGCGACGAGAGCGAAAATGAGCTTTTTCATGCGAGATCCTTTGTACTGGTTAATCGTCTGGCTCGCCATTCCCAATGAATCGCGAGGTAGTCAAGATAACAAAGCCAAACCGTCAAGTCATTGCGCTCGAAGTAAGAAATGTAAGGGGATGTAAGCGAATTAGTGAATTACTGACCGCGGATTCACTTATTTTCTAGCTGGAAATAGCCGACGTTGTCAGCCATTGACGCCGTTTTGACGACGTTCTCGAGGCTAAATGGTGCAGTGCCGCACCAAATTTGTAAGCAGGGTAAAGGCCGGTTTTAAGTCCCGCTTAAGGGGATTTTCAGGCTGTCATAATGGTGCGGAAGGTCAGATTGACCCGCGGCCCCGGTTCCCGGGCCGTCTTGTTGATGCCATGTGCCCAATGTTTTTGCAATGCTCCCGCCATCAGCAGCAAGCTGCCATCGCCCAGCGGCAGGCGCAGCCGTTCTCCCGTGCCCTTGTGACGCAGGATAAGAACCCGCTCTGCGCCGAAGCTGACCGAGGCGATGGCCGGCGCCGGGCCCAGTTCTGGCTCATCATCGCTGTGCATGCCCATGCTGTCCTGCCCGTCCCGGTAGTAATTGAGCAGCACACTGTTAAACGAGCAGCCCGTGGCCGCTTCGACGGTCGCCCGGATGGTTTCTTGCAGCGGCGTAAAAGGCTGGGGCGACATGGTCAAGCCGGAATAGCGGTAAGCGGCCGTGCCGTGCCAGGCGGTCAGGCGCGGTTGCAGGAACTGTTTACCGAACAGGGTAATGGCTTCGCTGCGCCAGGCGGTCTCGGCGATCAGCCGGGCCAGCAGGTCGGCATTGCTGTCCGGCAGAGCAAGCTGGGGCAAATACGCCAGTTCGCCATCCTGTACAGGGATGGGGCTGAGGGTGGAAGCGCTAAATAAGTCCATGGGGCGATCAATGAGGCGGCGGGCAAATGATGCCACAAGGCCCATCAGGCTGGCTTACCGCACCGGCTTGCGGCTATGATTGGCCCATCCATTGACTGACTTACAAGGCTTGAAATGCACAAACGCGCATTCCTGGGCGCCGCCAGCGCCCTTCCTCTGCTGGCCGCGGCCGCACCCGCATCCACAGCGGCTTCGGCAAGCGGTCCCGCCCTGTTGACCATCACGGGACAAATCGCGCGCACCAACCGGGGGCCCATCGATCCTGCCCTGGACCAGATGATGCACAAGCAAAAGATCAGTTTTGACAAGGGCTTCACTTTTGATTACGGGGCGCTTTCCGCCCTGCCCGCCATCACCATCCGCCCCACCCTTGAATACGACGGCAAGGTCCATGCTCTGCGCGGCCCCCTGCTGGTGGACGTGTTGGCCGCCGCGGGCGCGCGCATGCAGGCAAGCGCGGCGGTGACCTTGCGCGCCGTGGATGGCTTTGCAGTGGATTTGCCCCTCGAGGCAGCCAAGCGCCAGCGGTTTATCGTCGCCACGCACCTGGACGGCAAGCCGATGGCGCTGGGCGGACTGGGGCCGCTATGGGCCGTGATCGATGCGGACCGGATCGCGGACCTGGCCAACAAACCGGTCAATGAGCGCTTCGGGCAATGTCCCTGGGCGCTGTATCACATTGACGTGCGCTAGCGGTAAGCTTCCGCCAGGCTCATGACGCGCGGCGTGATGGTCACGCCCGCGTCGCCGAACACTTTTTCCAGCGCCGCCAGGTTGGCCGCGCTTTCGTCGGTGGTCCAGCCCTTGAACAGGTCGGTTCCCGCCTTCTCCAGGTGCAGATCAAGCACCTTGCCGCCAGCGCGGTGGGTGTAGGCTTTTTCGCTGGCGACGACAAAGCCGAGCCCGGTCAAGGCCGACAGCAGGCTGGCCGGGGGTTGGTCGGCGTCGGCGGCCAGGTAGACGGCAAAGGTCTTGCCGGGTGGTTTGGCGGCGATATCGACTTCATACAGGCCAGGCGCCTTGGTGGCGCTGGTGGATTTCAAAAAAAGCATCATCTCTCCTTCCCACCGCGGCCCATGACAGCTTGTCGGCCTGCGAGCGGAACGGATCAGCTTATTGCTGTTCGGCATGAACTGCAAGAAATTGTGGCAGTTTGTTGCTCAAAAACACTAGCTAGTTGTATCGGACTAGCGCCTCTTATTCGCGCGCAAGGGTCAGCGTCGCCTCCGCCAAAGCCCGGTACAAGGCGCCCACGTCGCCGTCCCACTCATCGAGCGCCTGCTGCTGGCGTGCCACAGTGGCCATGTCGCCCCGCGCAATCGGCCCGGACAGCGCCTTGCGCGCGCCCAGGCGCAGCACGTTATCGAGCGTCTCGAGGGCCAGTGGCCGCGCCAGTTCGCGCGCCACCTGCTCCGGGATCCCGGCCGCCTGGTAGGCCGAAAGGGCCGCATCCATCAGCGTCACCAGGTAATTCGACGCAAACACGGAAGCGGCGTGATACACCGTTTTCGCGCGCGGGTCGATCGCCACCAGTTGCGCGCCGATGCCTTTTAAAATGGGCGTCAAAACCGCCAGCGCTTCGGCGTCGCCTTCCACGCCGCACCAGGTGCCGACGAAATCGCCGGCCACCCGCGCCGGGTCGGCAAAGCTGCGCACGGGGTGCACGCTGGCCGTGAAGGCCCCTTGCGCGCGCGCCGCCGCCAGTACACTGGAGGACTTCGCTCCGCTGCAGTGAAACACCACCGTACCCGCCGCCACCTTCAGGCTCGCGCACACGGCCTCGATCTGGTCGTCGCCCACGGCCAGCATGACGATATCGGCGGGCCGCAGAAGCGCAGGATCGCCCACCGCGCGCCCGGCGCCGATAAAGCCGATCGCTTCTCCTGCGCTGGCGGCGCTACGCGTGAGCACATCCTGCACGGTCAAGTCTCCCCGGGCCGCGAACAGGCGCCCCAGGGTGCGGCCCACGTGGCCGGCGCCGATCAGGTTAAGGGTGGTCATGGGCTTAAAAACGCGAACCGCGCCGCTGTAAAAACTCCAGCTCATCGGCCGTGGAGGCGCGGCCCAGAATCACGTTCCGGTGCGGGAAGCGGCCGAAGCGGGCGATCACGCCGCGGTGGCGCAGGGCGTAATCGAACGCGCCGGCGCACCGGGGGTCGGCTTGAGCCAGGGCGGTGAACAGCTGCACCGACTGCTCCTGCATGCGCGCGTCCTCCGAGTGCTGGAAAGGCATGTAAGCGAACCAGCGCTCCAGGGTGGTTAAGGCCATGTGGGCGCCGCTGTCGACCAGGTTTTTCGCCGCCGCCAGCGCCAGCATATCGCCGGCGAAGGATTTGGCTTCATTGCGGTAAGCATTGCGGGTGAACTGGTCGAGCACCATCAGGCGCGCCAGCGCACCGTGCGTGCCCGCCAGATCCCACTCGCGCAGCCCGCCCGCCAGGGCGATATCGATCAGGTGCCCGAAGCGTTGCGCGATCAGGGCGTCAAAGGCGGCGTCCTTGCGGAACCACTCCTTGCGCACCGTGCCGTGGGCCGGATCGGCCTTGGGCAAAAACCAGAAGTCAAGAATGTCCTGGGGCTGCATGGCTTGTCCTCGTCAGCGATCAGTTGCGGGCATGGGCCAGCTGGAAGCTGTCGATGCCATCGAAGCGGGCCAGTTCATCGGCCAGGTCGGACAGCTTGGCGCCGCTTTTGCGCGACAGGGCCAGCGCCACGAAGCGCCATTCCTGGGCGCCATCGACAGCGCCGATGGCCAGCGAGCCGCCGGCGATTTCATAACCCCGTTCGAGCGCGATGCGGCGCAACACCTCTTCGCGCGGTGAGTAATCGGCCTTGAATTTCATCATGATGGCCACCGCGTGGCGCGACGGCAGCAGCGCCTCGATGCGGTGCAGATAAATCATGATGAGGGCCGAGAAGGCCGCCAGCGCACAGGCGGCGGGATAAAAGCCCACGCCTACCAGCACGCCGATCACGGACGAAGCCCAGATCGAAGCGGCCGTCGTCAGCCCGCTGATATTAAAACCCTCGCGCATGATGACGCCGGCGCCCAGAAAGCCGATACCGGTGACGACGCCCTGGATGATGCGGGTGGGGTCCGACACGACCAGGGTGCCGCCATGGCCGCCGAACCACAGGCCCGGATAGCCGCCAATCAGCACCAGCGCGGCCGAGGCCATGCAGACGATGCCGTAGGTGCGCATGCCGGCGGCGCGGCCGTGATACGACCGTTCATAGCCGACCATGAGCCCCAGCAGCAGGGCGCCCAGCAGATTCAGGACAATGATGCCATTGGTGGCCAGTTCGGAACTGGACCAGTAGGACGCGAGAATTTCGTGGGAGGGCATGGATTATTCTTGGGGCGGGGTCTTGGCCGGACGCTTGACCAGCTGCTTTTCAAATTTGACGTCGAGTTTACTGACCTTGCGCGGCGTCTGCGGGCCCAGCGCATTGACGAACTTGACGAAGTCGTCCAGTTCAAGCGGCGCACACAGGGGCTCGCTGCCGGGTGACTCGCTGATGAAGAACAGGCCGTCGCCCGTGCGCGCCATCGACCAGCCGGGCTGGCCGCTGCGGTTTTTCAGGCGGTCGACGGCGGCGCTGGCGCGGGTGGAACGGGGGCTGGCCATCAGATCGCCTCCGTGCGCAGCAACAGCCAGGCCAGCGCCGCGCCTTCCACGTGGGGCGCCAGGCGCGCCCGCACCGTGGCGTGATAGCCATTCAACCAGTCGATTTCATCGGCGCGCAGCAGCGAGCGATCGAGGCAGCGGGTGTCGATCGGGCACAGGGTGAGAGTCTCGAACGCGAGATACTCGCCGAATTCAGTCGTCTGTGCCGGCACATTCAACACCAGGTTTTCAATCCGGATGCCCCAGCGGCCCGGCCGGTAGATGCCCGGTTCGATCGAGGTGATCATGCCCGGCTCCATCGCCGTATGAGGCTCCGGCATGGTGGTGGGGGAGATCGACTGCGGGCCTTCGTGCACATTCAAAAAGTAGCCGACGCCGTGGCCGGTGCCGTGACCATAGTCGACGCCGGCCGCCCAGATGGGCGCGCGCGCCAGCGCGTCGAGCATGGGAGAACGGGTGCCGCGGGGGAAGCGCGCCGACGACAGGGCAATCACCCCTTTGAGCACCAGGGTGAAATCGCGCTTCTGGTCGGCCGAGGGCACGCCCACCGGGACCACGCGGGTGATATCGGTGGTGCCGCCCAGGTACTGGCCGCCCGAGTCGATCAACAGCAGGCCGTCGCCTTCAATGACCGCGTGCGCGGCAGGCGTGGCGCGGTAGTGCATCACGGCGCCGTTGGCATTGAAACCGGCGATGGTGCCGAAACTGGGGCTGACAAAGCCGGGACGGCGCGCACGTGCGGCGCAGATGCGGGTGTCGATGTCCAGCTCCGTCAACGGGGCTCTAGCGCCATCGGCCAGCACGGGCTCCAGCCAGGCGAAAAATTCGCACAGGGCAGCGCCATCCTGCTCCATGGTGGCGCGCACGTGCGCCGCATCCGTGTCCGATTTTTTCGACTTGGCGAAGGTGCTGGGATTGATCGCCTCCACCACGTTGACCTGTTCCGGCACGGCGGCGCGCATGCCGGCCGTGATGCGGCGGGGGTCGACCAGCAGCACGGCGTCGTGCGGCAGCGCGGCCAGCGCCGCGGCAGCGCCATCGTAGGGCGCCAGCGCGACGCCATCGGCGGCCAGATTCGCCTTGACGTCGTCGGGGATCTTGCCGGGACCGATGAACAGGGTGGCGCGCTCAGCGTCGATCAGGGCATGGGCCAGAAAAACCGGATTGTAGTTGACGTCCGCGCCCCTCAAATTGAACAGCCAGGCCAGGTCGTCCAGGGTCGAGACAAAGTGGTGGCTGGCGTGCGCCTCTGCCATGGCCGCCCGCACCAGCGCAAGGCGCTCGGCGCGGCTCTGGCTGGCGTAGGGGGCGGCGTGTTCGAACACGGCGCCTTCGGGCAGGGCCGGGCGGTCGTGCCAGACCGCGTCGAGCAGGTCGGCATCGACTTTTAAAGCCACGCCGCGCTTGCTCAAGGCCTCGCGCAGCAGGCGGGCCGTCGCAAGGCCCAGCACCCGCTCATCGACCGCCACCGTCTGTCCGGCTTGCAGATTGGCCGCCAGCCAGTCGATGTAGAGCAGGCTGGCGCCGGACGGGATTTTCATCAGGGCGATATCGCTGCCGGCCAGTTCGACCTCGGCCTGGTCCCAGTAGCGCGCATCGGTCCACACGCCGGCAAAACCGGCGGTGACGATGAGGGTGCCGACCGACCCCGTGAAACCGGAGAGGTGCTCGCGGCCCTTCCAGCGGCCGGGCAGGTATTCGGACAGGTGCGGATCGCTTGACGCGATCAGGACGGCGTCGACGCCGTGAGCAGCCATGGCGGCGCGCAGCGCGGCCAGTAAAACGGCGCGGCCTGGCGCGCCTGATGCAGAGAGATTATCCATCCCGTAATGATACTCCGCGATGGCGCACCGGTGCGCGCGCCGATGCATCCCATCGTCAGGCCTGAAACTGGCGCAACCGGTCCAGGTCGAGGATGCGGATGCCGCCGTAATCGAGCCGCAATAAACCCTCCTTCTCCAGCAGCTGCAAGGCCTGGTTCACGCGCTGGCGCGAGGCGCCCGACAGGTAGCCGATCTCCTCCTGCGAGATGTGCACCATCGCCTCCAGCCCTGGATACAGGTGGGGGTGGAACATCGCCGCCAGGCAGCGCGCCACGCGGGTGTCGACATCGAGCGTGCGGTCGCTCTCGACCTGGGCGATGAACTGGCCCAGGCGCTCGTTCAGCTGCATCAGCAAAAAGCGGTTGAACGGCAGGCTCGTCTCGAGCAGCCACTCGAAGGTGGGACGGGGCATGCGCGCCACGCGGGTGTCGCGCAGGGCCATCACGTCGTACCGCCTCGTCTCGTCTTTTAACAGGGAGCCTTCGCCAAACCAGCTGCCGGGGGTGACGCCCGTAAAAGTGACGCTCTTGCCGGTGGCGGAAAAATTATTGATTTTTACGAGGCCGTCGACGATGCCGACCCAGGATTCGATCGCTTCTCCCTTGCGGCAGACAAAACCGCCCCGCGGCACGAACTGCTCGAAGCAGTCGCCCTCCACCCGCGCCATTTCAGCCGCCGTCAGGCCGCGCGACCAGATGGTGGCGCGCAGGTGGTCGATCAGGGACGGAGCGGTGGAGGTCATGGTTTTTGTAATTTTGGTTGTGCATCGCAGCATCGAAAGTCACCGAATTGTCACCCAAAAGACAACATAGGGACGACTCGCACGCTACTATCATCACATAAAAAACCCACCGGACACCAGCATCATCGGGCCGGTCAAAATGAATGGGGAGGCGATGTGGTGGAGGCTTCGACAGGCGCGGCAGAAAAGGTCCAAGACACCTTTACGCGCCGGCTGCGGGAACATGGCCGGGTGCGCCCCGGTCGTCCCGCCTTCCGTGAAAAGCACCTGGGCATCTGGCAGACCTGGAGCTGGCAGCAGGTCAACGAGGAAGTGCGCCTGATCGCCTGCGGTCTCGCCTCGCTCGGCTTCAAGCGGGGCATGAACCTGGCCATCGTGGGCGACAACCGCCCGCGCCTGTACTGGGCCATGCTGGCCGCGCAAAGCCTGGGCGGGGTGCCAGTTCCGCTGTACCAGGACGCCCCGGCCGCCGACATGGCCTATGTCCTCAATGACGCCGACATCGCCTTCGCCGTGGCGGAAGACCAGGAACAGGTCGACAAGCTGCTCGAACTGAAGGAGCTATGTCCCCAGTTGCTGCACATCGTGTTCGAGGACGAGCGCGGCATGCGCCACTACCGCCAGAGCGGCCTGGTGTCGCTGGCCCGCCTGCAGGAGCTTGGCCGCGTCTGGGACGCCGCCCATCCCGGCATCTATGACGCGGCCGTCGATGCGGGCAGCAGCCTCGATCCCGCCATCATCCTCTACACCTCCGGCACCACCGGCAAACCCAAAGGGGTGGTGCAGTCGCACCGCGCCCTGCTGGCCGCGGGCACGGGCGGCGTGGGCTTCGATCACCTCACCGACCGCGAGGACATCCTGTCCTACCTGCCCATGGCCTGGGTGGGCGACTGCCTGTTTTCGCTGGCCCAGGCGCTGGTCGCCGGTTTTACGGTGAACTGCCCCGAGTCGAGCGACACGGTGCTGACCGACCTGAGAGAGATCGGCCCCACCTATTATTTTGCCCCGCCCCGCGTGTTCGAGAACATGCTTACCAGTGTGATGATCCGCATGGAAGACGCGAGCGCTTTAAAACGCCGCATGTTCCATCATTTTATGGCGGTGGCGCGCCGCTGCGGCTCGGCCATCCTCGATGGCAAACGCGTCGCCGCCAGCGACCGCCTGCAGTATGCGCTTGGCCGCGTGCTGGTCTACGGTCCCCTGAAAAATGTGCTGGGCCTCTCGCGCGTGCGCGTGGCTTACACGGCGGGCGCCGCCATCGGCCCCGACCTGTTCCGCTTTTACCGCTCCATCGGCGTCAATTTAAAGCAGCTGTATGGGTCGACCGAGACCTGCGCCTACGTCTGCCTGCAACCGGACGGGAACATCAAGTTCGACAGCGTCGGCCTGCCCGCGCCTGGGGTGGAAGTGCGCCTGGCCGCCAACGGCGAAGTGCTGGTCAAATCGCCCGCCACCATGGACGGCTATTTCAAGCGGCCCGATGCCACGCGCGAAGTGATCGACAGCGAGGGCTATTTTCATACGGGCGACGCCGGCATGTTCGATCGCGATGGCCACCTTAAAATCATCGACCGCGCGGCCGATGTGGGCAAGATGGACTGCGGCGCCATCTTCGCGCCCAACTACATTGAAAACAAGCTCAAATTTTTCCCGTTTATCAAAGAGGCGGTTGCCTTCGGCAACGGCCGAAGCGAAGTGTGCGCCTTCATTAATATCGACATGGAAGCAGTCGGCAATTACGCCGAGCGCCGCAATGTGGCGTATGCCGGCTACACCGATCTGGCCGGCCATGATCTGACCTATGAACTGGTGCGCGAGTGCGTCGAGAAGGTCAATGCGGATTTGGCGGGGGAAGTGGGCATGGCGCCGACGCAGATCAAGCGCTTCCTGGTGCTGCACAAGGAACTTGACCCGGACGACGATGAACTGACCCGCACCCGCAAGGTGCGCCGCAAGTTCATCGCTGAAAAATATGCGGTGCTGATCGACGCCCTCTACAGCGGCAAGGCTTCGCAATACATCAGCACCCAGGTGAAGTTCGAGGATGGCCGCGTCGGCACCGCCAGCGCGGAACTGCGCATCTGCCAGTCCAGTGACTATCCGGCCATGGAGGTCGCCGCCTGATGGACATGATCCAGCCAGCCACTGGCGGCAACGGGACCCGCGCAATCGGCCCCGTCATCCTCGACCTGTCGCACATCTCGCTCGCCTTTGGTGGCGTCAAGGCGCTCACTGATATTTCGTTCAATGTGCGCGAACACGAGATCCGCGCCATCATCGGCCCCAATGGCGCCGGCAAGTCGTCGATGCTCAATGTGATCAATGGCGTCTACCGCCCGCAGCAGGGAGAGATTGCCCTGCGCGGCCAAGCGCGCCGCAATATGGACTGCCACGCCGCCGCCAAAGCAGGCATCGCCCGCACTTTTCAGAATATCGCCCTGTTCAAGGGGATGACGGTGCTGGACAACATCATGACGGGCCGGAACCTGAAAATGCGTTCCAACTTTTTGATGCAGGCACTGTATTGGGGCCCGGCCCGGCGCGAGGAAATCGCCCACCGCGAAAAGGCCGAACAGATCATCGATTTCCTCGAAATCCAGGCGATCCGCAAGACGCCGGTGGGCCGCCTGCCCTACGGCCTGCAAAAGCGGGTGGAACTGGGCCGCGCGCTGGCGGCCGAGCCGGACATCCTGCTCCTCGACGAACCCATGGCCGGCATGAACGTCGAGGAAAAGCAGGATATGTGCCGCTTTATCCTCGACGTGAACGACCAGTTGGGCACGACGATAGTCCTGATTGAACACGATATGGGCGTGGTGATGGATATTTCAGATCGCGTGGTGGTACTGGACTACGGCCGCAAGATCGCCGATGGCACGCCGGATGAAGTGCGCGCCAACGAAGAGGTCATCCGCGCATATCTTGGGGCGGGACACTGACATGAATTTTTTCTTTGAAGTGCTCATTGGCGGCCTGCTCTCCGGGATCATGTACGCCCTGGTCGCAATTGGCTTTGTGCTGATTTATAAGGCCTCCGGCGTTTTCAATTTCGCGCAAGGGGCGATGGTGTTTTTTGCCGCTCTCACCTGCGTGGGCATGGTGGACAAATGGGGCGTGCCGATGTGGGTCGCGATCCCGCTCACCATTGTCGTGATGGTGGCGCTGGGTCTGGCCATTGAAAAAGTGGTACTGCGGCCCCTCGTCAACCAGCCGGA
This sequence comes from Massilia sp., assembly GCA_045810505.1. Classification (GTDB taxonomy): domain Bacteria; phylum Pseudomonadota; class Gammaproteobacteria; order Burkholderiales; family Burkholderiaceae_D; genus JAFCUW01. Next base: position 15,928 of record JBJMVV010000163.1, on the reverse strand, counting down.
AATCACCCTGTTCATGGCCACCATCGGCCTGGCATTTTTCATCGAGGGCCTGGCCCAACTGCTGTGGGGCTCGCAGGTCCATAAACTCGAACTGCCCATCGAGGACGTGCCGATCGGTTTCCTGATGGAGCGTTTTAATATCATCGTCTCCCAGTTCGACGTCACCGCCGCCGCCATCTGCGCCGTGCTGGTCACTGCGCTGGCGCTGCTGTTCTCGAAGACCAAGGTGGGCCGGGCCCTGCGCGCGGTGGCGGACGATCACCAGGCGGCGCTGGCCGTCGGCATTCCCCTGCAGCGGATCTGGGCCATCGTCTGGTCGGTGGCGGGTCTGGTCGCGCTGGTGGCCGGCCTGCTGTGGGGCGCCCGCAATGGCGTGCAGTTTGCCCTCACCTTCATTGCATTGAAAGCGCTGCCGGTGCTGATACTGGGTGGTTTTACCTCCGTGCCCGGCGCCATCGTGGGAGGACTGATCATCGGCGCCTCTGAAAAACTGGCCGAGGTGTATTTGGGTCCCATGGTCGGCGGCGGCATCGAGGGCTGGTTTCCCTACGTGCTGGCGCTGCTGTTCCTGCTGGTGCGGCCGGAAGGCCTGTTCGGCGAAAAAGTCATCCGGAGGATTTGATGCTGTATCGTGAAGCGGGCCAGTTCAAGACGAGCTACCAGTCCGACAACCAGATTTTCCCCATCCGCCAGGACCGCACCGCCATGTTCGCCCTGCTGGCCGTGGCGGCCCTGGCCGTGCCCCTGTTTGCCTCGCCCTATCTGCTCTCGGCCATCCTGATTCCCTTTCTGATTTTTGCGCTTGCCGCGCTGGGCCTGAACATCCTGACCGGTTACTGCGGCCAGCTCTCGCTCGGCACCGCCGCTTTCATGGCAGTCGGCGCCTACGCCGCCTTCAATTTTGTCGCGCGCGTGCCCGGCATGCCCCTGCTGATCGCGTTTATTCTTGGCGGTCTGTGCGCGGCCGCCGTGGGCATCGTGTTCGGCCTGCCCTCGCTGCGGGTGCGGGGCTTTTATCTGGCCGCCTCCACCCTCGCCACCCAGTTCTTTGTCGTCTGGTGCCTCACCAAGATTCCCTATCTGACCAACTACAGTTCCTCGGGCGTGGTGACGGTCCAGAAGATGCAGATCCTCGGCTACAGCTTTGATTCCCCCAACAGCAAATACGTGCTGGTGCTGGCGATAGTCGCCGTCATGGCCCTGCTGGCGAAGAACATGATCCGCTCGAACGTGGGCCGCTCGTGGATGGCCGTGCGCGACATGGATGTCGCCGCCGAAGTGATCGGCTTTCGGCCCCTGCGCACCAAGCTGCTCGCCTTTGCCGTCAGCTCGTTTTATTGCGGCGTGGCCGGCGCGCTGTATGCGTTTGCCTATCTGGGCACGGTGGAGCCGGAAGCGTACAACCTGGACCTGTCGTTCCGGATTCTCTTCATGATCATCATCGGTGGGGTCGGCTCCGTGCTGGGCTCCTTCCTGGGCGCGGCTTTCATCGTGCTGCTGCCCGTGTTTCTGAATATCGCGGGACACGGCCTGGGCCTGCCGACGAGTTTTGCATCAAACCTGGAGTTGATGGTATTTGGCGCGTTGATCATTTTTTTCCTGATCGTGGAACCTCACGGTCTGGCGCGCTTGTGGCAAGTCGGTAAAGAGAAGTTGCGCCTGTGGCCTTTCCCGCACTAGAGCGCCCATAAAAATCTTAATGGAGACGATGATGAAAGCATTCAAAAGCATCCTGCTGTGCGCAGCCCTGGCCGGCGCATGGAACACCGCCGCGGCGGCCGACCAGTTTGTGGCCCTGCCCTCCTACCGCGTTGGCGCCTACGCCGCCGGCGGCTCCGGCTTTTACGGCGGCGCCATCGACTACTTCAATCTGGTCAATGCCAACGGCGGCATCAACGGCGTCAAGATCGCATGGGAAGAGTGCGAGACCGAATACAACCCCTCGCGCGGCGTGGAATGCTACGAGCGCCTGAAAACCAAGAACGGCGGCGCCACCCTGGTCGATCCCCTCTCCACCGGCATCGCCTACGGCATCCTCGACCGCGTCGCCACCGACAAGATCCCCATGACCATGCTCGGTTACGGCAGGTCCGATGCCGCCAACGGCAAGGTCTTCCCGTGGGTCTTCCCGCTCATTACCAGCTACTGGGACCAGGCCGCGGGCATGATCAAGTACCTGGGCGACAAGGACGGCGGCTACGCCAAACTGAAAGGCAAAAAAATCGCCTACCTGTATCACGACTCTCCGTTCGGCAAGGAACCCATGCCGGTGCTTGACGCGCTGTCGAAGGAGCACGGCTTCGAACTGATCAAGATTCCCGTCGCCCCGCCGGGCAATGAGCAGCAGTCGCAGTGGCTGCAGATCCGCCAGGCCAATCCCGACCACGTGATCCTGTGGGGCTGGGGTGTGATGAATTCAGTGGCGATCAAGACCGCGCAACGCAACGGCTTCCCCCGCGAGAAAATGCTGGGCGTGTGGTGGGCCGGTTCGGAAGAAGACACCATCCCGTCGGGCGATGCGGCAAAGGGCTACACCTCGATGACCTTCAATACGCCGGGTAACTACCCTGTCATCGACGAACTGCGCAAGAAAATCTACGCCGGAGGAAAAGGCAACCTCACCGAGCAAAGCCGCATCGGCTCCGTGTACCACATGCGCGGCATGACGCTGGGCATCCTGTGGACGGAAGCGATCCGCACGGCCCAGGAAAAATACGGTAAAGGTAAAGTCATGACGGGCGAGCAGGTGCGCTGGGGCCTGGAGCACCTGAACATCGACGAAGCGCGCCAGAAAGCGCTGGGCGCCTACGGCATGTTCCCCACCGTGAAAACCAGCTGCGACGACCATGAAGGCTCGGGCGCCGTGAAGGTGCAGCAGTGGGACGGCAAAGCGTGGAAAGCCATCACCCCGAACTGGGTGGTGGGCGACCGCGCTTTGACGCGCAGGCTGCTGGAAGAGTCCTCGCTGGCCTACGCGGCCGAGAAGAAGATCACCCCTGCCTGCATGAATTGACCAGCACCGGCCGCGCCGCCTTGCAGGGCGGCGCGGCCCGCTCACGACCATGACATCTTCCGCTCCCATCCTCTCGGTGAACAACATCGAGGTCATTTACGATCACGTCATCCTGGTATTAAAAGGGGTGTCGCTGCAGGTCCCGAAGGGGAAAATCGTGGCCCTGCTGGGCGCCAACGGCGCCGGCAAGTCGACCACCCTGAAGACCATTTCGACACTGCTGCGCGGCGAACGGGGCGATGTCACCAAGGGCGAGGTGCGCTTTAACGATGAACGCATCGACCAGTTGACGCCCAGTGAGCTCGTCAAGCGGGGCTTGTCACAGGTGATGGAAGGACGGCACTGCTTCGGCCATTTGACCATCGAAGAAAACCTGCTGACGGGCGCCTACACCCGCACCGATTCGCGCGCCGAACAAAAAGCCTCGCTCGACGCCGTCTACACCTATTTTCCCCGTTTAAAAGAGCGGCGCGCCAGCCAGGCCGGTTACACCTCCGGCGGCGAGCAGCAGATGTGCGCCATTGGCCGCGCCCTGATGGCCAAGCCCTCCATGATCCTGCTCGACGAACCTTCGATGGGCATCGCGCCCCAGATCGTCGAAGAGATCTTCGAAATCGTCAAGGATTTGAACAGCAAGGAAGGCGTGTCGTTTTTGCTCGCCGAGCAGAACACCACGGTGGCGCTGCGCTACGCGGACTTCGGCTACATCCTTGAAAACGGCCGCGTCGTGATGGAAGGGGCGGCCGATGAACTGGCGGCCAATGAAGACGTCAAAGAGTTTTATCTGGGCGTATCCGGCGCGGGCCGCAAGAGTTTTCGAGACATGAAATTTTACCGGCGCCGCAAGCGCTGGCTGGCATGAGCAAGCATGGACATTGAAAAAGCAAAAACGCTTTGCCGCAGTTTTCCCGGCGCGACCGAGGATATCAAATGGGGCAGCAACACCGTGTTTTCCGTGGGCGGCAAGATGTTCATGGTGGCCGATGCCGACGTCGCCGCCGGCGGCATGAGTTTTAAAGTGGAAGATGAACGCTTCCTCGAACTGACCGACCGCCCCGGTTTTATTCCGGCGCCTTATCTGGCGCGGGCCAAGTGGGTCTGCCTGACCCGCTTCGACGCGCTCAGCGACGTCGAGGCGGCCGCCCTGCTGCGGCGCGCCTATGAACTGGTGTTTGGCAAATTGACCAAGAAACTGCAACGCGAACTCGGAGACGCACCATGAACACCCTCGACAGCCTCGAGACGCGCGATCCGCAGGAACGCGAACGCGCGCTGATGGCGCGTCTGCCCCAACTGGTGGCGCGCGCCCAGCAGGCGCCCGGCTGGGCGCGCATCCTGGAAGGGGTCGATGCGGCCAGCGTCGACAGCCGGGAAGCGCTGGCTGCACTTCCCGTGACGCGCAAGTCGCAACTGAAAGACCTGCAGCGCGGCGCCATGCCCTTTGGCGGACTGGCCGCCACGCCAGCGCGCGCGCTACGGCATATTTTTGTGTCGCCCGGCCCCATCTACGATCCGGAAGGCCACGGCGCGGACTGGTGGCGCTTTGCGCGGCCCATGTACGCGGCCGGCGTGCGCGCGGGAGGTCTGCTGCAGAACTGCTTCAGCTATCACTTCACCCCGGCCGCCTTCATGGTCGAAGGGGGCGCGGCGCGCATCGGCTGCAGCGTGATCCCGGCCGGCGCGGGGCAGACGGAAATGCAGGTGCAGGCCATCGCCGACCTGCGCCCCGACACCTATGTTGGCACGCCCTCGTTTTTACGCATCATCATTGAAAAGGCCCACGAAATGAACGCCGACATCAGCAGCGTCAAGCACGCGCTGATGGGCGCGGAGGCGCTGCCGGAGTCGCTGCGCGCCTGGTTCCGCGAGCATGGCGTAGCCAACGTCCTGCAGACCTATGCCTCGGCCGACATGGGCAGCGTCGCCTACGAGACGGCCACCAACGGCGTCGTCAACCCGGGCATGGTGCTCGACGAAGACGTCCTCGTTGAAATCGTCCGCCCCGGCACGGGCGAGCCGGTCGCGCCAGGCGACACGGGCGAAGTGCTGGTGACATTATTTAACGACGACTATCCCCTGATCCGCTTCGCCACCGGCGACATGTCGGCCATGCTGATCGACGCCGCGCCATCGCCGTGCGGCCGCACCAACGACCGCATCCGCGGCTGGATGGGCCGCGCCGACCAGACCACCAAGGTGCGCGCCATGTTCGTCCATCCTGCGCAAATCACCAACATCACCAGCCGCCATCCGGCGATTGCGAAAGCGAGGCTGGTGGTGACGGGGAAGATGGCCAATGATGTCATGACCTTGCATTGCGAAGTGGCGGCGCCCCTGGATGCGGCGCAGACGGCAGCGGTCGTGGCGTCGATCAGGGATGTGACGAAGTTGCGTGGGGAGGTGGCGTTTGTGGAGGTCGGGACGTTGCCGAACGACGGCAAGCTGATTGAAGATTTACGGGACTACAGTTAGGGCGGGGTCTGGCGCCTTCGGTGCCTGACCCCTTTTTAAAGTAAAAGCAAAAATGGGTCAGGCACCTGCGGCGCCAGACCCGAGTACGCGTTTTTTTGCGGCTTCGAATTCGGCTTTCAAGCGCTCCACCATTTCGGCCACGGTCGGCACATCTTCCATCAACCCCACCCCCTGCCCGGCGCCCCAGATATCGCGCCAGGCCTTGGCGCTGCCGGAGCCAAAACTCATTTTGCTCTTGTCCGATTCCGGCAGATTGTCCGGATCGAGTCCCGCATTGACGATGGATTTTTTGAGGTAGTTGCCGTGCACGCCAGTGAACAGGTTGGTGTAGACGACATCGGCCGCGCTGGAGTCGACGATGGCGTCGCGGTAGGCGTCGGACACATTGGACTCTTTCGCCGCGAGCCAGCGCGAGCCGATGTACGCAAAATCGGCGCCCATGGCCAGTGCGGCCAGCACGGCGTCGCCGGTGGCAATCGCCCCGGAGAGGGCAATGGGACCCTTGAAAAATTTGCGCACTTCGCCCACCAGGGCAAACGGCGACAGGGCGCCGGCGTGGCCGCCTGCGCCGGCGGCGACCAGGATCAGGCCATCGACACCGGCTTCCAGCGCCTTTTGCGCGTGGCGGATCGAGATCACGTCGTGCAGCACAATGCCGCCATAGCTGTGGATTGCATCGAGCATCTCTTTGGGCGGCGCGCGCAGCGAGGAGATGATGATGGGGACCTGGTGGCGCACGCATACTTCGACGTCGTGGGCCAGGCGGTCGTTCGACTGGTGGACGATCTGGTTGACGGCGATGGGGCCGACCTTTTTATCCGGGTTGGCTGCCTGGAAGGCGTCCAGTTCAATTTTAAGGTCGGTCAGCCAGGTGTCGAGCAGTTCCGCGGGACGGGCGTTCAGGGCCGGGAAAGCGCCGACGATGCCGGCCTTGCACTGGGCCGCCACCAGGGCCGGGCCGCTGGCGATGAACATGGGCGAAGCGATGACGGGGATGGTCAGGTTTTGCAGTGCGGTCGGCAGCGCCATGGGGGACTTTCAGTTCAAGGTTGATCAGGACGGCTCAAGACATTATGAACCAGAAAAGAACGATCGTGCTGAAAGCTGAAAAACTTTAGTCGGCGTTCACTAATTGCGCGCCATCGCGCCGCGCGGCGCCGGCCCGCACCAGCGCCGCGGCGGTGCGCTCGGCCTGTTCCACTGCCTCGCCGCCGAGGAAACGCCGGCGCGCCCCCGCCATCACCTGGTTCGATTCAAACAAATCGACGACATCCGCCATCGGCATCGCCTGGCGCTCCAGCAGCAAAAACTTGAGCATTACCTTGACGGCGTTATCGGCATTGCGGCGCGGGTCGGCCTGCAGATAGTCCAGCCGCGAGCGCGCCCGCGCGAGGGCGCCCGCAACGTCGGTAAAAGGCGCACCGTGACCAGGGATCACGAGGCGCACGTCGAGCCCCGCGATCATGTCCAGCGTATCGCCCGCTTCCGCAAAACCCGACTCACCATCAAGCTCGGGGAAGATGACGCCAAAGCCGTTTTCCCACAGGGCGTCGGCCGAGAGCAGGATGCCGTGACCGGCGTTGTACAGCACCAGCGAGCGGGGATCGTGGCCCGGTGCGCCCAGCGCCTGCCAGTGCAAGTCGCCCAGCACGAGCGAGTCGCCCGGCGCCACCGTGCGCTGGAAGGTAAAGCGGGCGCATTGCTGGCCGGTCGCCTTGTACGACAGGGCGTCCTCATTCCACGTGGCGACGGCCTGCGCTTCCCCGACGGGAATCGCGGTGACGCAGCCGGGGTAGCGCGCCTGCAGGGCGGCGTTACCGCCGCAGTGGTCGGAGTGCAGGTGGGTGTTGACGAGCAGGTCGAGGGGGCGGCCGGCCAGCGCATGTTCGACCAGCGCCAGCGTTTGCGGCGCGTGCGTCAGGTAGCCGCTGTCGACCAGGGCGGTCTGCGTTGCGCCGACAAATAAAATGTTATTGGCCGATAGCCAGCCTCGCTCGAACACGGTCATCGAGGCCGGCAAGGTCATCATGACTTCTTCATCTGGTAGGCCAGCGAGATTTTTGCAAATTCGATCAACAGGGCCTGGGAGCCGCCATTGAAGGTGGTGAAGGAATTGCCGGTGCGGACCACCATCCGCGGCGGGAACAGCCAGCCGAGGTAGGGGATGCCGATCATTTTTGCGCTTCTCACTTCGTCCCAGCGCACCCGCTTGTCGATCATGGCGCTCTGGCGCACACCTTCGCCATCGATGGTGGTGCGCCCTTTTAAAAACCAGTACCAGCTGGCGATCAGCAGCGACGTTGCGCCCACCAGCACCACTTTTACCCCGAAGCCGTAGGCCAGCATGGGAAAGCGCAGGGCGATGGCAAACCCATAGCCCAGCAAAATGAGCACGATGGCGGTGGAGACGATTTTAAAGGGACCTGCATAGGCCGGGCCGGAGACGGGATGTTCAGGCTGATAAAACTGCATTTATTTAAACTCCAGATCGTTTTCGCGCCGGCGGATCTGCGCGTAGACGGCGCGTTTATAACTGTCGTCGGCGCTGCCCCAGCGGACGATTTCATCGATGGTGCGCAGGCAGCCGCGGCACAGGGCCGGCGCACCATCGACGGCGGGCGCCATCTCGCACAGGCTGATGCAGGGCGAGGGCACGGGGGTGTGCTGTTCGGGCGGGAGCGTCTTCATGCCAGCGCCTCCAGGCGCGCCACTTTGTCGCGCAGTTTGGCCTCGAACCGGGCCGGATCGATCAGCGTGCGCTCGTGCACGCCTTCGCACACCTGGTCGACTTCATCCCACGCTTTCACCTTAAAGCGGATGGTGCAGCCTTCGATGGCCAGGATCTCTCCCTCGATGCGCAGGGTCTGTCCGGGCAGGCTGGGCGAGAGATGTTTAAAACTGACCATGGTGCCCAGGCTTTGTTCACGCGGCCAGTCGACATACGGCATCAGGCCGTGCAGGCAGGCCAGTTCCATGATGCCGACCAGGTAACCCGTGGCGAGCACGGCCGGCATATCGCGGCAAAAAGCGGTGTCTTCGTAGAGGGCGGGCACGGTGGCGCGGCTTGGTACGGTATAGCGCCAGCTGAAACGCTGGCCAGGCTGAAGGTCTGGATGCATGCCGGCAGATTAGCGTATTCAGTCCAATCGCGCTCCCCCATCCGCGATTTCCGCTAAAATACCATCCACACAGATGGTCTATGGATGATATTTGTGAAAACACAAGAAAGCGAGACGCAGCATATGGGGACAATGGAACCGAAAGAAGTGAGGGCAAAAGCCTTCGATTCGGAAAAAATCACGATTAACTTGGGCCTGATCGATCTCGGTCAAATCGACTTGCTGGTGAACGAGGGCTTTTATTCGAACCGGACGGACCTGATCCGCACCGCCATTCGCAATCAGCTCAATACCCATGCGGAAGTGGTCAAGCAGACGGTGGCGAGGAAGTCGCTCGTGCTGGGCATGCACCATTATTCCCGGGCCGACCTGGAAGCGGCGCGCGACAAGGGCGAGCGCCTGCAAATCCAGGTACTGGGCATGGCAAGTATCGCCAGCGATGTCACTGCCGAACTGGCCGTGGCGACGATCGAATCGATTTTAGTGCTGGGCGCCTTACACGCCAGCACGGCAGTGAAAACCGCACTGGCAGGCCGCATTCTTTGATGCACAATTGAAAAGGAAGGCCTCATGAAACTGAACGAAAAACTGTTTGCCGGCATGCGCCAGGCAACCCGCACCCTGATGAGCCAGGGCCCCGCGGCAGCGACGTCGGCCATCCAGCAAGCCTTGCACGGAGGCGCCGCGCCGTCGCCATCACCATCGCAGCCCCAGGCCGCACCGGTCATGCGCGATATCAATCCGCCACCCGCGGGAGCACAGGCCCAGCCGCAGCCTGAGCGCGATGCAGCGCCGACTCCACACGCCGCCTTTGATCCCCAGCAGATGATGCGCCAGTTCATGCCTGACATGATGGAGAATCTGGACCGCATGGGCGAAGCGGGCACCTCGGCATTCACTATGCCGAATTTCGAGATGCCCTCGTTTGGCCAGACGGCGCCCGCGGAAGCCCTGCCGGGCAAATTCATCGACGGCAGCCACAGCAACGCCGCCGGAACGCGCAGCTATAAATTGTATGTTCCGAGCAATTACACGGGCGCCAGCGCCGTGCCCTTGGTGGTGATGCTGCATGGCTGCACCCAGGACCCGGTCGACTTCGCCAGCGGCACGCAGATGAACCAGCTGGCCGAAGAGCTGGGCTGCCTGGTCGCCTATCCCGCCCAGACCCAGCAGGCAAATTCAAGCCGCTGCTGGAACTGGTTTCAAGAGAAGGACCAGCTGCGCGACCGGGGCGAGCCCTCGATCATTGCCGGCATCACCCGCGACATCATGGCCGGCCACCGGGTCGACCCGAACCAGGTGTATGTGGCGGGCCTGTCCGCCGGCGGCGCCATGGCCACCATCATGGGCACCCTGTATCCGGAGCTTTACGCGGCAGTGGGCGTTCACTCCGGTTTGCCGTTTGCGGCCGCCCACGACCTGCCTTCGGCGCTGGCGGCCATGAAAGGCAAATTTTCCACGCCGCGGGCACCGGGCACGGCCATCCCCATCATCGTGTTTCATGGCGACCGCGACACGACTGTCGCGCCGGCAGCCGGCGACGCCGTGATTGCCCAAGGTAAAGCCGCGTCGGCGCGCGACATCCTCATCGAACCGGGCAAGGTGCCGCAAGGACACGCCTACACCCGCACGGTGCACCGCCAGGCCGACGGCACCCCGCAAGCGGAGCAGTGGCTGATCCACGGCGCCGGCCACGCCTGGTCGGGCGGCAGCGCACGCGGCAGTTATACGGATGCCAAGGGTCCGGACGCCAGCCGGGAAATGATGCGTTTCTTTCAGACCAAGCGCTAAGTTATGCCGCCGTTATGCGGCCGGGGTCTCGCCGCGCTTGCGGCTCAGCTCGTCAATATGCAGGCGCAGGCAGGCCGGGCACCAGCAGGCGGCGGCCCTTTCACCCTCGCCTGCCGGCAGCGGCACGGCCGCGGGCAGGGCCGTGCACCAGCACGGCTGCGCGGGATCGCTGCCATCGGCCATGGCGCAGCTGAAGGTGGCGCCGCAGCGGCTGCAGGCGCTCATGGGGCCACCATGGCAATCAATCGAACGGAATGTGGGCATATCCGGCTTACCTTAGCGGATCGGGAATTAAAATACAACATGATCGCCCTATAATGGCCAAGCGGCGAAGTCCGCTTGCCTGTAAAATCTCGTCAAATTTCATTTCGGACCTGCCATGACCGCTGCCCTGCCCCCACTTACTCCTGCCCAGCAAGACGATCTGGCCGCCGTTTCGCCCCAGATCAAGGCGCAGATCCTGGCCGAGGCGCTGCCTTACATCCGCAATTTCCACGGCAAGACCATCGTCATCAAATACGGCGGCAACGCCATGACGGAAGAGCGCCTGAAACACGGCTTCGCGCGCGACGTCATCCTGCTGAAACTGGTGGGCATGAATCCGGTGGTGGTGCACGGCGGCGGTCCGCAGATCGACAACGCGCTGAAAAAAATCGGCAAGCAGGGCACCTTTGTACAAGGCATGCGCATCACCGACGAAGAAACCATGGAAGTGGTGGAGTGGGTGCTGGGCGGTGAAGTCCAGCAGGACATCGTCATGCTGATCAACCACTACGGCGGCCAGGCCGTGGGCCTGACCGGCAAGGATGGCGGCCTGATCCGCGCCCGCCGCATGTCCATGCCCGACCGCGAAAAACCGGGCGAGTTCCTCGACATCGGCTTTGTCGGCGAAATCGACGCCATCAACCCGGCCGTCGTCAAAGCGCTGCAGGACGACGCCTTTATTCCCATCATCTCGCCGATCGGCTTCGGCCAGGATGGCCAGGCCTATAACATCAACGCCGACGTCGTCGCTGGCAAAATTGCGGAAATCCTGAAAGCTGAAAAGCTGATCATGATGACCAACATCGCCGGCGTGCAAGACAAGAAGGGCAACCTCGTCACCGACCTGTCCGCCCGCGAAATCGACGAAATGTTCGCCGACGGCACCATCTCCGGCGGCATGCTGCCGAAAATCTCCTCGGCCCTCGACGCCGCCAAATCGGGCGTCAACACCGTCCACATCATTGACGGCCGCATCGAGCACTCCCTGCTGCTGGAAGTCTTGACCGAACAGGCTTTTGGCACTATGATCCGGTCGCACTAAAAGTTTTACCCCGTTTGTTTTTTTACGGGCGCCACAGGATTTCGAAGAAGCGTAGCGAGCAGGCCCGATACCGGGTTGAGTAACGCAGCCGTACAAGCGTACGGCGAGTAACGCCGACCCGGTAGCGGGACGCGCAGTAGCTTATTCGAGATCCCACTACATGCCCTTGTAGCTCAGTGGTAGAGCACTCCCTTGGTAAGGGAGAGGCCACGTGTTCAATCCACGTCAAGGGCACCAGTTTTTAATACACCCGCTCTACCATCAAGCCTTTCTGCTTCAGCCGCTCCGGCACGCTTCCCTTCCCAATCAGATGCAGCACGCCGATCGCCGCCACGCTGTGATCTTCCCGCGCCATCAGCGCTGCGATCTTGTCGGCCAGCGCGCCGTTACGGCTGTCGAGCAGCACCTCGCGGGTGAATTTGCCGCCCACGCTGTCGTCGCTGGCAACCTTGTGCGCGATTGCCTCGAGCGCCTTCTGGTCCGCCGTGCCCCAGGCGTTGGCGATCTTCTTTGCCTCCTGCGCCGCTTCTCCCGTCGCCATTTGCGTGAGCGTCTCGTCCACAAAATCCCACTGCTGCTCCAGGCTCAGGGAATTTAACAGGGCCATCTGGCTGTCGACCGATTCCAGTTCGATCACCTTCACCTTGCGCTGGCGCGCCAGTTCAGCCAGGCGCACGTCGACGGCGTCGGCCTGGCTGTAGCCGAGGCGGATAAATTCATTGACCGACAAGATCGTCGCCACCAGCCAGGGTTTGAAGGAGGCGAAGCTCTCCGGCGGGACGCCCTGTGCAGCGAGCGCTTTCGCCAGGCGCGGCGCCAGTTCGGGCGGGACGGTCATGCCGCTTGGGGCCAGCGCATATTTTTGCATGGCGCGGGCCGCCACTTCCGGCGCCATGCCGGGATCGATTTCCAGCGCCAGCACGGGCGCCCTGGTGAGCGCCGCGTCGAGCCGCTTTTCAAAGGGATAAAAATCGGGACGGCCCACGTGCATGGTGCCGAACAGGTAGAGCGAATGGCCGCCGCCGCTCACCTTGAACAGGGCGCCACGCTCGGCCGCCTGGCTGGGTGCACTCGCCGCCACCATCAGCAGCAGCAGCGCTGAAAGCCACACCCGGCGCCAGCGCTCTATAATTCGACCTTGCATGCTGTTCCCTCTCTCTTCGTCCAGTCAGTCGCCCGTGCCCAATATACTGCCTAAATCGCCCGTGTGGCTCTTCGACCTCGATAACACCCTGCACGACGCCTCCCACGCGATCTTCCCCGCCATCAGCGCCAACATGAACGTCTATCTGGCGCGGGTACTGGCGACCGGTGGCGCCACGCCCACCGAAGCGCAGATCGCGGCGGCGCGGGTGGGCTACTGGAGAAAATATGGCGCGACCTTGCTGGGGATGGTGCGCCACCACCAGGTCGACCCGGCGCATTTTCTGGCCGAGACCCACGCCCTCGGTCCGGCCGGCTCGCTGGCGGCCATGATGCGCTTCGAGACGGGACTAAAACGGCTGCTGCGCCGCCTGCCGGGACGTAAAATTTTACTCACCAATGCACCGCGCCGGTATTCGAGCGACGTGCTGCGCGAACTGGGACTGCAGCGCCACTTCGACCGCCACATCGCCATCGAGGACATGCAGGTGCACGGCCAATTGCGCCCCAAGCCCTCGAAGCTGATGCTGCGCCGGCTGCTGCGCCGCCACGGTCTGGATGCGCGCCGCTGCATCCTGGTGGAAGACACCCTGGCCAATCTGCGCCCGGCCCACCAACTGGGCATGCGCACGGCCTGGGTCACCCAATATCTGCGCACGACTGATACGAGCGGCACGGCGACTTTACCGCGGATGCTAAAACGCCCCGCTTACGTCGATGTCAAAGTAAAATCAGTCCGTCAGCTGCCGGGCCGGCTTCACCGGCTGCGCTGAAGCGCCTTTTACATTCACTCACCTCCAGCGAGAGCACATGGCAAGCACCAAGCCGGGTCAGAGGAAAACGCAAATCCTGCAAGCCCTCGCGGCCATGCTGGAGCAGCCCAAGGGCGAAAAAATCACCACGGCCGCCCTGGCGGCGCGCCTGGGCGTCTCCGAAGCGGCCCTGTACCGCCACTTCGCCAGCAAGGCGCAGATGTACGAAGGCCTGATTGAATTCATCGAAAGCAGCGTGTTCGGCCTGATGAACCAGATCAGCGAGCGCGAAGAGGACGGCGCCACGCAGGCCTATGCGAGCCTGCAGATGCTGCTGCAGTTCGGCGCCAGCAATCCCGGCATGACCCGCGTGCTCATTGGCGATGCGCTGGTCAACGAGGACGAACGCCTGCAACTGCGCATGAACCAGTTTTATGACAAGGTCGAACTGGCTTTCAAACAGTCGCTGCGCGTGGCCATCACCCAGGGCCACGGCAAGGAAGACGAGGTCGCGGCCCGCGCCGCCCTGCTGGTGAGCTACGTGGTGGGACGCTGGCATCGCTACGCCAAGAGCGGTTTTAAACAGCACCCGACCGAAGGCTTTGCATTGCAGGCGTCCCTGCTGCTGGCCGCATGAACGAACCATAAACGCCATGGCTGCACCTGACTGCTTTGCGCTGCTCGACGATGCGCTGGCCGACCCCTTATCGCCTGCATCACGCCTCTACACGGCCCATGTAGACACGCTGACCTGCATCGATGCCGCCCAGTGGCCTGCCCTGCTGACAGACCTCGAAGGGGCGCTGGCGCGTGGCCTCTACGCCGTCCCCGTGCTCACCTATGAACTGGGCAGCCACCTGCTCGGCATGCCGGCCCGCGCCATTGATGCGCCGCTGGCGCAGGTGCTGCTGTTTGAAGCCTGCGCGCACCTGACCCAGGCGCAGGTGACCGACTGGCTGGCGCAGCAAGGCGACGCGGGTCCGGCCGGCGTCGCGGGCATGAAGGCCAGCGTTGATGAGGCAGCGTTCACCACCGCCATCGACGCCATCCGCGCCTACATCGCCGCCGGCGACACCTACCAGGTCAACTACACCTACCGCCTGCGCTTCGACGCCTACGGTTCGATGTTCGGCCTGTACCAGCGCCTGCGCGAACGCCAGCCCGTGCCCTTCGGCGCCCTGATCGCGCTGCCCGATGGCCGCGCCGTGCTCTCGCTCTCGCCCGAACTGTTCATCCGCCACAGCGCCGGCACCTTGATGGCCAAGCCCATGAAGGGCACCGCACCCGCCAGCGCCGATGCCGCCATCAACGCCGCACGGTCCACGGCGCTGGCCGCCGATCCAAAAAACCGCGCTGAAAACTTGATGATCGTCGACCTGCTGCGCAACGACCTGGGACGCCTGGCTGTGACAGGCAGCGTGGATGCCTCCGCCCTGTTCGAGGTGCAGCGTTTCAGCGGCGTGCTGCAGATGACGTCGACCGTGCGCGCGCGCCTGCGCGAGGGCCTGGGGCTGGCCGCGATTTTTACCGCCCTCTATCCCTGCGGCTCGATCACGGGCGCGCCCAAGCGCCGCACCATGGAGATCATCGACGAACTGGAAAGCACCGCGCGCGGCATTTACACGGGCGCCATCGGCTGGTTCGATCCGCCAGGGCCGGATGAAACGATCGGCGACTTCTGCCTGTCCGTGCCGATCCGGACCATGACCTTGCAGCCCGCATCAAACGGCGTGCGGGCCGGCGAAATGGGCGTGGGCGCCGGCATCGTCCACGACAGTGTGGCTGCCGACGAATACGCCGAGTGTCAGCTCAAGGCGCGCTTTTTGACGGGCCTTGCGCCGACCTTTGAACTGTTCGAGACCATGCGGGCCGACGCCGTCGAAGGTGCGCGCCACCTGGAGCGCCACCTGGCGCGGCTAGCCGCGTCAAGCCGCTATTACGGCATCGCCTTCGATGACGCTGCCGCCCGCGCCGCCGTCGCTGCCGCCTGCACCGACCTGGCGCCCCAGGCGCGCTACCGTCTGCGCCTGGCCCTCTCGCCCGCCGGCGAATTTTCCACCAAACGTGCGCCGCTGGCGGCGCTGGCCGAACCGGTGGGCCTGTTGATTGCCGATGCGGCGACCGACTCCGCCGACCTGTTCCTGCGCCACAAGAGCAGCATGCGCGCCGGGTATGACGCGGCGTGGCAGCAGGCGGAAAGTATCGGCGGCTTCGATTCGCTGTTCTTCAACGAACGGGGAGAACTGACGGAAGGGGGTCGCTCGAACGTATTCGTGCGCGTGGACGGGCGCTGGCTGACACCGCCCCTGGCGTGCGGCCTGCTGCCGGGGGT
>JBJMVV010000162.1:0-34513 GCA_045810505.1 Massilia sp. | reverse complement strand
GTCAAGCGCGCCAAGGCGGGCGGGATGGTGCCGGACATGGTGACGGACCAGACCTCGGCCCATGATCTGATCAACGGCTACCTGCCACGTGGCTGGACGGTGGAAGAGTGGAAGGCCGCCCAGCAGGATCCCGCGCGCCACGCCCACCTGACCCAGTGCGCCGCCGAATCGTGCGCCGTGCACGTGAAGGCCATCCTCGACTTCCATGCGATGGGCGTGAAGGCCGTCGACTACGGCAAAAACATCCGCCAGGTAGCGAAAGACCAGGGCGTGACCAATGCCTTCGATTTCCCCGGTTTTGTGCCAGCTTATATTCGTCCCCAGTTTTGCGAAGGGCGCGGTCCCTTCCGCTGGGTGGCCTTGTCGGGCGACCCGGAAGACATCTACAAGACCGATGCCAAGATCAAGGAACTGTTCCCCGAGCAGAAGCAGGTGCACCACTGGCTGGACATGGCGCGCGAGCGCATCGCCTTCCAGGGCCTGCCGGCGCGCATCTGCTGGCTGGGCCTGGGCGAGCGCCACATCGCCGGCCTGGCGTTCAACGAGATGGTCAAGTCGGGTGAACTGAAAGCCCCCATCGTGATCGGCCGCGACCATCTCGACACCGGTTCGGTCGCCAGCCCCAATCGCGAAACGGAAGCCATGCGCGACGGCACCGACGCCGTCTCCGACTGGCCCCTGTTGAATGCCATGCTCAATACCGCGGGCGGCGCCACCTGGGTCTCGCTGCACCACGGCGGCGGCGTCGGCATGGGCTACTCGCAGCATGCCGGCATGGTCATCGTCGCCGACGGCAGCGAAGGCGCCGCGCGCCGCCTGGCCCGCGTGCTGGTCAACGACAGCGGCTCGGGCGTGATGCGCCATGCCGACGCCGGCTACCCCACGGCGATTGCCTGCGCCGCGCGCAATGGCCTCGACCTCCCCATGATCAATCCGAACAAATAAGATGAACACCAATTTCAGCCTCACCCCTGGCGCCATGACGCTGACCGACCTGCGCGCCGTCTGGACCGCGCCGTCAAAGCTCTCACTGGACGCTACCGCCTGGCCGGCCATCGATGCCGCCGCTGCCGCCGTGGGCGCGATCGTCGCGAAGGGCGATGCGGCCTACGGCATCAACACGGGCTTCGGCATTCTGGCCAAGAGTCGCATCGCCGACGACAAGCTCGAACAACTGCAGACGAACCTGATCCTGTCGCACGCGGTCGGCACCGGCGCCTTGCTGTCGGACGCCGTGGTGCGCCTGATCCTGCTGATGAAAATCGGCAGCCTGGCGCGCGGTTACTCGGGAGTGCGGCCCGTGATCGTCGAGACCCTGATTGCGCTTTACAACGCCGGCATCATGCCAGCCATCCCCGCCAAGGGTTCGGTGGGCGCCTCGGGCGACCTGGCGCCGCTGGCTCACATGACCCTGGCCATGCTGGGCGTGGGCCAGGTGCGCGTGCACGGCGAACTGCAGGACGCCAGCGCCGCCCTCGCCGCCGCCGGCATCGCACCGGTGACTTTGGCTGCGAAAGAAGGCCTTGCCCTGATCAACGGCACCCAGGTCTCGACCGCGCTCGCTTTGCACGGCCTGTTCATGGCTGAACGGCTGCTGGAGGCGGCCATCGTGGCCGGCGCCCTCTCGCTCGACGCGGCCAAGGGCAGCGATGCGCCGTTCGATGCGCGGGTCCACGCCGTGCGCGGCCAGCCCGGCCAGATCGCCACCGCCGGCATGTACCGCGCGCTGCTGGCCGGCAGCGCCATCCGCGCTTCGCACCTGGTCGGCGACGAGCGCGTGCAGGATCCGTACAGCCTGCGCTGCCAGCCGCAGGTGATGGGCGCCGTGATGGACATCATCGGCAATGTGGGCCGCACCCTGCTGATCGAAGCAAACGCCGTCACCGACAATCCCCTGATTTTTCCTGATACGGGTGAGATCATCTCGGGCGGGAATTTTCATGCGGAGCCGGTGGCCTTTGCGGCCGACACGCTGGCGCTGGCGATTGCGGAAATCGGCGGCCTGGCCGAGCGGCGCATTGCGCTGCTGATCGACGCCAGCCTGTCCGGCCTGCCGCCCTTCCTCGTGCGCGACCCGGGCGTCAATTCCGGCTTCATGATCGCCCACGTGACCGCGGCGGCCCTCGCGTCCGAAAACAAGTCGTTGGCCCACCCGGCCAGCGTGGACAGCCTGCCGACCTCCGCCAACCAGGAAGACCATGTCAGCATGGCGACCTTTGCGGCGCGCCGCCTGGACGATATGGCGCAAAATACAGCCGTCATCATCGGCATCGAACTGCTGGCCGCGGCCCAGGGCATCGACTTTCACCGGCCGCTGGCCAGTTCCGATCACCTGGAACACGTCCACGCGCAGTTGCGCGCGCAGGTGCCGTTCTTTGAGGCCGACCGCTTCTTCGCGCCCGACATTGAAGCGGCGCGCCGCATGGTCATCGACGGGGTGCTGAGCGCTTCGTGCAAGGAGTTGTTCACGACGCTGCACCAATAAGGAGTTCGCATGGAGTTCGATTTTCAAGCCGGCAGCCTGCCCATCCTCGTGTCAATGCCGCACGCGGGCACCGACCTGCCGGCCGATATCGCCGCCCGCATGAATCCCTGCGCAGCCCTGCTGGCCGACACCGACTGGCACCTGCCGCGCCTGTACGATTTTCTGGCGGAGATGGACGTATCGACCCTGGCGGCGCACCGTTCGCGCTACGTCATCGACCTCAATCGCCCGCCCGAAGACACCAATCTGTATCCGGGCATGGACACCACGGGCCTGTGCCCGCTCGACACCTTCGCCCGCGAGCGCCTGTACGGCGAGGGCATGGCGCCCGATCAGGCGGAAGTGGCGCGCCGCCTCGAACTGTACTGGCAGCCCTACCACCGCCAATTAAACGCCGAACTC
Source organism: Massilia sp. (assembly GCA_045810505.1). Classification (GTDB taxonomy): domain Bacteria; phylum Pseudomonadota; class Gammaproteobacteria; order Burkholderiales; family Burkholderiaceae_D; genus JAFCUW01. The sequence continues at coordinate 31,626 of JBJMVV010000162.1, read as the reverse complement.
GAACGCCTGCTCGCTATCCACGGTGCCGTGGTGCTGTGGGAGGCGCATTCGATTGCGTCCCACGTCCCGCGCTTTTTCGAGGGCCGCCTGCCGGACCTGAACTTCGGCACGGCCGCGGGCGCCGCCAGCGCGCCTGGCCTGGCGCAGGCCGTGCTGGCCCAGGTGCCGCAGCAATTTACCACGGCCCTGAACGGGCGCTTCAAGGGCGGCTACATCACTCGCCAGTACGGCCAGCCTGAGCGCGGCATCCACGCCATCCAGCTTGAAATGTGCCAGTGCCTGTACATGAATGAACCGGGGATGGACGGCGAGCCGTTTGCCTACCGCCCCGACCTGGCCGAGGCGATCCGGCCGACCCTGCGCGCCATGATCGACGCCGCGGTTAGCTGGGTCCGTTCGTGAACAGCGTCCATGTCCGCCACGCGCTGCTGCCCGATGGCTGGGCGGAGAACGTGCGCATCGACTGGGATGAGGACGGGACGATCACCGCAGTCGCCGCGGGCGTGACGCCGGCTGCCGGGGAAAAACTCGCCATCGCCATCCCCGGCATGGTCAACCTGCACTCGCATGCCTTCCAGCGCGCCATGGCAGGGCTGACCGAAGTTGGCATGGAAAGCGCGGGCGGCGACAGCGAGGACAGCTTCTGGACCTGGCGCGAACTGATGTACCGCTTTGCCGGGCGCCTGTCGCCCGAACAACTCGAAGCGGTGGCCGCGCAGTTGTTTGTCGACTGCCTGCGCCACGGCTATACGAGCGTGTGCGAATTTCACTACCTGCACCGGGCCGCCGATGGTACAGCTTACGCCCGTCCCGCCGAGATGGCCGAGCGGGTGGCGCAGGCGGCGCGCGCGACCGGCATGGGCTTGACCATGCTGCCGGTGATGTACAGCCACGGCGGCTTTGGCGGCCAGCCACTCGGTGAGCGCCAGCGCCGCTTTGCCAGCGATGTCGATGCGGTGCTGCACATGGTGGATGCGCTTGCGCCGCTGCGCGGCGGGCAGTTCGAGGTGGGCGCGGCGCCCCATTCGCTACGCGCGGCCACCCTCGATCAGATCACCGCGCTTGCTCACAACCTGCCTGCCGGGCGGCCGCTGCACATTCACATCGCCGAACAGCAGGCCGAGGTCGATGCCTGCCTGACGCAGCACGGCCAGCGCCCGGTCGCCCTGCTGCTCGGCGCCATCGACGTCGATGCCCGCTGGTGCCTGGTGCATGCGACCCACGTTGATGCGGCCGAGGTGGCCGGGCTGGCTGCCAGCGGCGCTGTCGCCGGCATCTGCCCGACGACGGAAGCGAACCTGGGCGACGGCCTGTTCCCGTTCGGCGCTTACCTCGCCGCGGGCGGGCGCTTTGGCATCGGCAGCGACAGCCACGTCAGCCACAGTCCCGTGGAAGAACTGCGCTGGCTTGAGTATGGCCAGCGTTTGCGCCAGCAGCGCCGCAATATCGCCGTGCTGCCAGGGCAGCGCCGGGTCGGCGATTTTCTCTGGCAGGCAGCGCTTGCGGGCGGCGCCCAGGCCAGTGGGCGGCCGGTGGGCCAACTGCAGGTCGGCTGCCGTGCCGACTTGCTGGTACTCGACGCGCAGCATCCGAATCTGGACGGCGCGCCTGTGAACGATATACTGGGACTGTTTCTGTTTGCCGGTAACGACAACCTGGTGCGCGACGTGATGGTGGGCGGGCGCTGGGTGGTGCGCGCCGGCCGGCATGCGGAACAGGACGCCATCGCGCGCCGCTACCGGGCGGCCCTGGCCCAATTGCGGGAGTGACCTCATGAGCATCCTGATTCCGTTCGCACAACTGGCGCCGTCGCCCTGGAAAAATGGCGGCGGCAGCACCACGGAAATCGCCATCGAGCCGGCCGGCGCCACCCTGCACAATTTCGACTGGCGCCTGAGCCTGGCGGCGATTTCGCACGGCGGACCTTTCTCCCACTTCCCCGGCATCGACCGCAGCCTGGCCCTGCTCGACGGCCCTGGCCTGACGCTCGACATCGGCAGCAACCGCCAGGTGCTGCTGGAAGGGGAAGACAGCGCCATCAGCTTCCCCGGCGAAGCCGACGTCATCGCCACCCTGCACGACGCGCCGACTTTGGACCTGAATGTGATGACGCGGCGCGAGGTCTGCCAGCACAAGCTGGGCCGGCGCCGCATCGACGGCAGCGCCAGGTTCGCGCCAGGCGGCCAGAAATCCATCCTGTTCCTGGCCGCCGGCGAAAGCCTGACCGTCAGCAGCGAAGACGAGCGAATCGGCCTGGTGCGCTTTGATGCCGTGGTGTTCGAGCCCGGCAAGCTGTGGCTGCTCGAAGGCGACGACGCCACCGTCTTCATCATCGACATTTACCAGCGCCCGGCCAGCCCATGACGGCCAGCGTTTTATTGAATGTGGAGCTCGCAACCATGGCCGCCGCTGGCGACCTGCTTGATGGCGCCGTGCGCATCGAAGACGGCCGCATCTCCTGGGTAGGGCCACGCCAGGAGGCGCCCATCGAAGACGCGGAGGTGATCGATGGCGGCGGGGCCTGGGTCACGCCCGGCCTGATCGACTGCCACACCCACATCGTCCACGCCGGCAACCGCAGCAACGAGTTCGAAGCACGCTTGAATGGCGCCAGCTACGAAGACATCGCCCGCGCGGGCGGCGGCATCGCGGCCACCGTGCGCGCCACCCGCGCCGCCAGTGTCGAGACGCTGCTCGATGAAAGCGCGCGGCGCGTGCTGCGCCTGCTGGCCGAGGGCGTGACGACGCTCGAAATCAAATCCGGCTATGGCCTGGAACTCGCCGGTGAGCGGGCCATGCTGACCGCTGCGCGCGCGCTCAGTGCGCGCCTGCCGGTGCGCGTGGTGACCAGTTTTTTGGGCGCCCACGCATTGCCGCCCGAATTTGCCGGCCGCGCCGACGCCTACATTGATTATCTCATCGCCGAGATGCTGCCCACCCTTGCAGCAGAAGGGCTGGTCGATGCCGTCGACGCTTTCTGCGAGCGCATCGCGTTCACGCCGGCGCAGACCACGCGCCTGTTTGAAGCGGCGCGGGCACTGGGCCTGCCCGTCAAACTGCACGCCGAGCAGTTGTCGGACCAGGGCGGCGCGGCCTTGGTGGCGCGTTTTGGCGGACTGTCGGCCGATCACCTTGAACACCTCACGCCCGCCGGTGTCGCGGCGATGGCGCAGGCGGGCACGGTGGCCGTGCTGCTGCCGGGCGCTTACTATTTTTTACGTGAACAGCAGCCGCCGCCGATCGCGGCCCTGCGCGATGCCGGTGTGCCGATGGCGCTGGCCACCGACTGCAATCCCGGCACCTCGCCTTTGACCTCCCTGCTGCTGGCAATGAACATGGCCTGCACCCTGTGGCGCATGACGCCGGCCGAAGCGCTGGCCGGCTGCACCATCCACGCCGCCCGCGCACTGGGCCTGCATGCGGACATCGGCAGCATCGAAGTGGGCAAGCGCGCCGATCTCACGCTATGGCGCATCGCGCGCCCGAGCGACCTGGCCTACGCCATGGGCTTGAATCCCTGCGTGGGCGTCTTCAATGGGGGCGTGGCGCGCGCACCGGTGGTAAGCTGGCCTCGTCTGTAAATCCTGGAGTCCCCGTGTTTGTTTACTTTTTCGCCGCGCCGCGCCGCCTGCGCGCGTGCCTGGCTGTCTTTTTCGTCTGCGCCTGCCTGCCTGCACACGCCATCGCCGATCCCATCAAGGTCGGCTCGAAGCGTTTTACGGAGTCGTATGTGCTGGGCGAGATCCTGACGCAAACGGCGGCGGCGCACGGCGGCGCGCAGCATCGGGAAGGACTGGGCAACACGGCCATCGTGCTGGCGGCCCTGCAGGCTGGCAGCATCGACGTCTACCCCGAATACATCGGCACCATCGACCAGGAAATCCTCAAGAACGCCAAGCCGACAAGCTTGCCCGAGATACGCGCGGCGCTGGCGAAAATCGGCCTTGGCATGGGCGTGCCGCTGGGCTTCAACAACACCTACGCGCTGGCAGTGCGTGGCGATAACAAGGAAGTGACGCGCCTGTCGCAACTGGCGGCGCACCCCGAACTCACATTCGGCCTGTCGCACGAATTCATCGGCCGCGCCGATGGCTGGCCGGGACTGGCCAAGCGCTACGGGCTGCCGCAGACGCCGCGTGGCCTCGATCACGGCATCGCCTACGCCGCACAAGCCGAGCGCCAGGTCGACGTCATCGACATCTATTCGACCGACGCGAAGATCGCGCAGTATGGCCTGCGCGTACTGGAGGACGACCGGCAGTATTTTCCCCGCTACGACGCAGTTCTGCTGTACCGCCTGGACGCGCCGGCCCGCTTTCCCGCGCAGTGGCAAGCCATCGCGGCGCTGGAAGGCAAAATCAGCGCCGATGCCATGATCGCCATGAATGCGCAGGTGGAGATCAAGCACCGCAGCTTCGCCGCGGTGGCCGCCGATTTTCTGAAGGCGCCGGTGGCGGGCGCCGCGCCGGCACGCAGCACTTTGTGGGACCGCATCTTCGACGGCAAACTGTGGCAGCTCACGCGCGAGCACCTGTTCCTGGTGATCGTCTCGGTGGCGCTGGCCTGCGTGGCCGGCGTGCCGCTCGGGGTGCTGGCGGCATTCAAGCCGCGCCTGCGCCAGCCGGTGCTTGCCGCTGCCGGCGTGCTGCAGACCGTGCCCTCGCTGGCCCTGCTGGCGATATTGATCCCCCTGCTGGGACGCATCGGCACGTCGCCTGCTTTGATCGCCTTGTTCGTCTATGCCTTGCTGCCCATCGTGCGCAACACGTGCACAGGGATTTTGCAGGTGCCGCCCGGATTGCGCCTGGCTGCGCTGGCGCTGGGCTTATCAAAAAAGGATCGCCTGCTGTCGATCGACCTGCCGCTGGCGCTGCCGGTGATTTTGGCTGGCGTAAAAACGGCGGCGGTCATGAGCGTGGGGACGGCGACGATCGCCGCCTTTATCGGCGCCGGCGGTTATGGCGAGCGCATCACCATCGGCCTGGCCCTGAACGACAACACCATGCTGCTGGCCGGGGCGATTCCCGCAGCGGTGCTGGCCCTGTTGACGCAGGCAGTGTTCGAAGTACTCGAGCGGGCGCTGGCGCCACGACGTGCGCGGGTTTGAGCCAGCGCAAGGCTATCAATTTTCCTGGAGGTAATATCGGGTCAACGGTTGCACCGCCGCTTTTGCAACACGATTGCAGCACGAAACCCGTCTCCCCTCCCATCGCAATGTATGGGTTCACCCACGGCGCAGTCGGCCGTGGGATTTTTTTGCATAAAGCCCTATTGTTTGCCGCTGGCCAGCGCCGTCAAGGCGTCGCCGGCAACGCGGCAGATGCGCCATTCGGGCATCACTTCGGCGCCCACGCCCTGGTAAAAGGCGATGGCGGGGGCGTTCCAGTCCAGCACGGACCATTCAAAACGGCCGCACTCGCGCTCTTTGGCGATGCGCGCCAGGGCGACCAGCATCTGGCGCCCGAAGCCTTTGCCGCGCTGCGCTTGCTTGACGTACAAGTCTTCCAGGTACAGGCCCTTGCGGGTGAGGAAGGTAGAAAAATTGTGGAAGAACAGGGCGAAGCTGACCGGCTCGCCATCGGCCACGCCCATGATGGCTTCGCAGGACGGCTTGTCGCCAAACAGGGCCTGGTGCAGCAATTCTTCGGTCGCCACCACCAGGTGTTCCAGTTTTTCAAACACGGCCAGTTCGACGATCATGGCGTGGATGTGGGCGACGTCGGCGGGCTGGGCGGGGCGGATCAGGAAATTGCTCATGGGGTCTTCAAGGCTGGAGTGGGGACGGGCAGAACGGTGACGGCCAACGTGGTCTGGGCCTTGATCGCGGGACCACGCACGGCCCAAACCACGCTGGCCAGGCACAGCGCCATGCCCAGCCATTCGAGCGGGCCGGGATTGAAGTGTTCCAGGCGGATCGACAGCAGCACGGAGATGACGGGAGAAGTCACGCCCACGTACACGGCTTTCTGGGCGCCTATGCGGTTGATCAAGGTGAAATAGGCAATAAAGGCAATGACGGAACCGAAAATCGACAGATAGAACAGGCTCAGCCAGTAGGCCGGCGTGGCCGGCAGCACCAGTGGCTGGCCGGTGACGGCAATCAGCGCCAGCACCAAAGTCGTGCCCCAGGCCATCGACCAGGCCGTGGTCAGAAAAATATTGGTCGACTCGGCGCGCACTTTGCTGACGACGACGTTGCCGGCCGAACTGGCGACGGTAGCAGTGACCGCCAGCGCCAGGCCCAGCAGAAAATGTCCTTTGCCGCCAGCGCCGATATCGTGCAAGGCGGCGCCGATCGAGCGCGAAAACAGCAGGATCACGCCGGCCACGGCCACGCTGCCGGCCGCCCAGACCCGCCAGCTGATGGGCATGCCGAACATGAGGCGGGCGCACAGGGGCGTCCAGAACACCATCAAGGCGAACAGCACGGCGACCAGCGCCGAGACCAGGTATTGCTCGGCGCTGTAAGTGCAGATATAGGACAGGCCAAAGGTGAGGAAACCCTGCACCATCAGCCAGCGCTGGGTGCGCCAGGGCAGGCGCAGGCGGTCGCCCCGCAGCAGGCAAAAGCTGAACAGGGTGGCGGCGGCCAGGGCGAAGCGGTAGGCGACCGACACCGTGGGCGGCACCTGGCCCAGTTGCAAGGTGATGGCCCAGAAGGTCGAGCCCCAGATCAGCGAGGCGAGCAGGAAAAGAAACGGGGATGGCATCGCGAAAGTATACGGGAGTTCATCCTTTCTTGTTAGATAGCACTACAAAACGACAGCCGCACTGTTGTTCTTTGAGACGGCGCAAGCAAGCCCTGCTCCTCACGAGCGGCGCGATCCGCATCGGTATCATGAGGTCTTGACCTGAAAAGGACGCCAATGAAACCGTCGCTGCATATAAAAGTGTGGATCTTGCTGGGCTACGTGGTGGTCTGCACGGTGCTGGTTTTGTTCGAAGAGCAGAAAGATGCGCCGCCGCCAGACCAGGATCCACTGCGTGTTGGCAAGCAGGCGCAAACGCGCTGAGCTGTCTGTTGCCGGCGTGCCGTCGGCAAGGTAGGTGCGGCGAGGCGGGCAGTCCATCGACCAGGGCATGATCGGCTTCAATCGCCGCAGCCGCTGGTCTAAAATGCCGCATGAGCTCTTTTCAATCTGCCGGCGCCGACCCGCTCGCCCGCAAGCGCTGCTTTGATCCCGTGGTCGATGCGCGCACCCGCGTACTCGTGCTTGGCAGCCTGCCAGGCGAGCGCTCGCTGGCCGCGCAGGAATATTATGGCAACCGCCAGAACCGATTCTGGCAATTGATGTCGGCCGTCACCGGCGTCGACCTCGTGACGCTGGCCTATCCGGCCCGCCTGTCGGCCTTGCTCGAGCAGGGCATTGGCCTGTGGGACGTGGTGGCCGAGGCCAGCCGGCCGGGCAGCCTGGACAGCAACATCCGCGACCACAGCGCCAACGATTTATTGGCCCTGCTGGAAACCCTGCCCGCGTTGACGACGATTGCTTTTAATGGCGGCACCGCGGCCAGGCTGGGTTTCAAAACCCTGGGCGAGTGGGCAGTGCGCTACCGCATCCTGTCGCTGCCATCGAGCAGCCCGGCCTACACCCTGCGCTACGACGACAAACTGGCGCAGTGGATGCAGCTGGCGATGCCGGAGGGGGCGTGATTCGTTTGGGCTGATTCATTTCAGTGGTCTCCTTGTTGTGAAGTGGTGCTGCGCAAAATAAAGTCGTAGCTTTCGCCCCGCGCCAGATAGCTGAGCTTGTCGCTCAGGCCCGCCTCGGCCACGGCGCGCTGGAAGTCCGACAATGGCGACTTGAAAACGTCGTAATCGTCGTAGTGAATGGGAATGGCGTGGCGCGGTGCAATCAGCTTGAGCATGCGCACGCCTTGCTTCGCATCCATGGTGACCGTGACCAGTCCCAGCAGGCGGGTGCCGCCCAGGTGCAGCACGGCGAGGTCGATGTCGGGGAAGCGGCGCGGGATTTCCGCGATGTCGTCGGTGACCATGGTGTCGCCGCTGATATAGATGCGGTAGCTGCGGCCCCGTCCATCGCGCATGTCGAGCATGGTGCCCATCACGGTCGGCAGCAGGGCGGCCACGCCGGCCGGTCCGTGTCGTCCGGGCATGCTGGTGGCCGACATGGTGGTGCCGCCTTTGACGAGGTCGATCCGCTGCCAGGTGCGCAGGCCCGTCACCTGCGTAAAACCGAGCTCGCGCAGCGGGCTGGCGGCGCGGGCGTTGGTGACGATCGGCACGGCGCGCGCCAGCTTTTGCTGCACCAGGCGGTCAAAATGGTCTTCGTGCATGTGCGAGAGCAGCACCAGGTCGACCGGCGGCAGCTTGTCGAAGTCGATGGCCGGATCGGTCAGGCGCGTGGACGTGAGGCCGTAGCCGAGGTGAACCTTCTCGCCCTTGTGCAGGAAATTGGGATCGGTGAGGATGGTGATGCCGCCAAACCGGATCAGCACGGTAGCGGTGCCGATGAACTCGATGGAAGCGCGTTCTTCAGCGGCTGTGGCGGACGCGGGCAGGGCCAGGCGCAGCGTGTCCGTGGCGGGCGTGGCCGGCGTGGTCGGCGTTACTGGCGGCGACTGGGACAGCGCGGGGCGCGCGCAGCCGGTGAGGAGCAACAACAGGACGATGATGCAACGATGCGCGAGCGACATGCCAGTCTCCGGTCAACGATGGGATCCCAGATATAGCACGCGGCGGTAGCGGCGTTTTTCGTGCAGGTCTATCGTGCGCGCGAAAGACCTGTCGAGCTCGCGAACTCAGCCCAGTCGCGTCAGCACCCGCACGCTTGACTCGATGTAATCCGTAAAACCCATGCGCAAATAAAACTGGCGTGCCGCATCGTTGCTGCGCATGACGTGCAGGAAGGGCAGTTCGCCGGCCTGCATTTGATGGTGGATCAGCTTGCCCATCAGCTGCCGCGCCAGGCCCCGTCCCTGGAAATCCGGATGGGTGCACACGCCACTGATTTCAGTGTAGCCGGGCACGCGGGTGCGCTGGCCGGCCATCGCAATCAACTGCCCATCCTCGATGATGCCAAAGTAATCGCCCAGTTCGATGGTGCGCGGGCCGAACGGGCCCGGACGGCACAGGGCCGCCAGCGCCATGGCGGCCTCGGCATGTTCGGGACCGAGCAGGATGGCGGCAGGGGCCATGTCTTCGGTCGCCACGCTGGCATCCCACACCATCCTGAACATCGTCGTTTCCGCATCGATGCGCCAGCCATCGGGGCAGGCGCCTTGCCAGCCTTCGCAATAAAAATGTTCGTCCGCCGCGCAGACGGGCGCCAGCGCGGCGAAGTCGGGCGCGGCGTTATCGGCAAAGGCGATAATGGGAGAAAAGCCGACGGCATAGCGACGCGCGCCACCGGCCCCGCTGGCGTAGGGGGCATGGGCGCCCGTCAGGGTGTTCCAGAAGATGGCGTCGAGCGGGGGATGGGTGGACATGGCGGCAGCGGATAAAACTCTATTGTAGAGCCGCAGCGCGCTGGTGCTCAGTCGCGGCTGAAACTGTCGGTCAACTGGTCGACCAGGTCGCTGGCGTCTCCATCGCTCAGGCCCAGGTAAGCGCAGGCCCGCGCGCCGCCCTTGGCCCATTCGAGGCAATCGCGTGCGCCCTGGTAGGCCTGCAGGGCGCGTTCGGCCAGCAGCGACAGGGCCACCAGCGAGCGCAGGGACTCATCGCTGGCGGCGTCGTCGAGCACGGCAACGTCATGGTGGTGCAGGATGGCCCAGGCGACGTCAGCCGACAGCCCCCAGTTTCGCGCCAGCAGGCAGCCGATGGCGGCGTGATTGGTGTTGTGGCGCGCGTCCTCGACGGCCGTGCAGGGCCGCGCGGGATCGGCCATCGCCATCGCGTACGTGACGCCGTAATCCGTAAAACGTTCCAGCAGCAGGGCCACGCCCGTATCGCAAAACAGGCCGAAGGTATGGGCCACGTCGGGTGCGCCGATGCGCAGGCGGCGCGACAGCAGCAGCATGGCATGGGCGCGCCGCGCCGACTGGTCCCAGAACTGCGCCAGCGCCGGGTTGGTGACGGGAATGGCCTGGCGGGCGAGCAGGCCCGTCATCAGGGCCGCGACCTGGTTCATGCCGAGAAACGCAATGGCCTGGTCGATCGACTTGGCGGGCCGGCGGCTGCCAAACAGGGCAGAGTTGGCCAGTTTTAGCAGGGCGCCGGCCATGCCGACATCGCTGGCGATGATGCGGCCGATGGCAGCGGGCGCCGGCTCGGGCAAGGCCAGTTCGCGCTGCAGGTCGGCCAGCAGGCTGGGGCGCGGCGGGATGCGGATCGACTTGATGAGGGCATCGACTGGATCGGCTCCGGCCTTGGCCCCGGCCTTGGCCTCGGCCACGGGATGATTCATGTTCATGCGGACAAGGTCCAGATTAATGCTTTAAGGAAATATTCACATGGTAGACGATTCGTCCCGCAACCGCACCGTCGAGATGCTGTTTTGTGCCAAATCAAACGGATGTGTGGCGCCTATGCCGCTAGAATCGTGTCATGGATAAGACATGCGCAGGAATTGATTTTTATGCACCCTCGGAGCAGGTGGCGCGCCAGCTGATCGGGGTGCTGGTGTTCATCGACGGCGTCGGCGGGCGGATTGTCGAAACGGAGGCCTACGACCGCGACGATCCCGCTTCCCATACATTTCGGGGCCAGACCGAGCGCAATGCCTCCATGTTCGGTCCGCCTGCCCACGCCTACGTCTACCGTTCCTATGGCATGCATTGGTGCCTCAATTTTGTCTGCCGCGAGCCGGGCCACGGCGCCGGGGTGCTGCTGCGCGCGATCGAGCCGGTGCTTGGCCTCGATCAAATGCGCGCGCGGCGCGGGATGGACGATGTCCGTCAATTGTGTTCGGGACCGGGCAAGCTGTGCCAGGCGATGGGCGTCACCCATGCCCTCAACGGCCTGTCGCTGGCGCTGCCGCCGTTTGAACTGGAAGCGGCCAGCGAGGTGGCCGAGGTGGTGGCGGGACCGCGCATCGGCATTTCAAAAGCTATGGAGACGAACTGGCGTTTCGGTCTGAAAGGCTCACGCTTTCTCAGCCGGCCGTTTTAACGGGCTGCGCGCCGCGGCGGCAGCGCACGCGGCGCTGCAGTGCGCATGGGGCTGCTTGAAGCCCGCCGCTCCTGGGGTTCCTGGAACGTTTCAAACTCATCGACCGGGGCCGCTGACGCCGCCTCATTGGCCGCTGCCGGCGCCTCCGAGCCTTCAAACTTGAATACCGACACCGCCTGCGCCAGGTTGATCGCCTGTTCGTGCAAGCTGGCCGCCGCTGCCGCCGCTTCCTCGACCAGGGCCGCATTTTGTTGCGTCATGTCATCCATCTGACCGACTGCAAGGTTGACCTCGGCAATGCCGTTGGCCTGTTCGTTGCTGGCGAGACTGATGCGGGCGATGATCTCGTTGACCTGCTGCACCGAGGCCACGATGTTGCCCATGCTGTTGCCCGCTTCGTTGACGGAGGCGCTGCCGCCGTCGATGATGGCGACCGAGTCGGCGATCAGGGCCTTGATTTCTTTTGCTGCCGCCGCCGAACGCTGGGCCAGGGTGCGCACTTCCGACGCCACCACGGCAAAGCCGCGCCCCTGTTCGCCGGCGCGGGCTGCCTCCACCGCCGCGTTCAGGGCGAGGATATTGGTCTGAAACGAGATCCCGTCGATCACCCCGATAATCTCGACAATCTTGCGCGAACTGGTCTTGATCGATTCCATCGTCGCCACGGCGCGGCTGACCGCCTTGCCGCCATCCGAGGCGAGGTTGGCGGCGCTGGCGGCCAGCTCGGTTGCCAGCTTGGCGTTGTTGGCATTGTCCTTGACGGCCACGGTCAGGGTTTCCATGGCGCTGGAAGTTTCCTCCAGCGAGCTTGCCTGCATTTCAGTGCGGGCCGACAAATCCAGGTTGCCGGTGGCAATTTCCTGCGACGCCGTGTCGATCGAGCGCACCGACGTCATGATGCTGCGCAAGCTGGCGGTGAGGCGCTCGATGGTGTTGCCCAGTGCACGGGAGGTGGCCGCAATTTCATCGCGGCCAGGATTGGCTGCGCCCTTGGCCAGGCGGCCTTCCGCCAGTTCGCCCACCACATCGGCAATGGCGCGGATGTCGCGCAGCATGGCCCGCCGCACCAGCATGGTTGCCACCAGCGACAGGCCAATCGACAGCAGCACCAGCGCGGCCATCGTCAGCACCAGCTTGCGGTATTCCGCTTTCGCCGCGGCAAACGCCGTTTCACTGAGCGAGCGCTCCAGCACGGCCAGCTGGCCAAGCTGGGCGTGCAGCACGGTGAACTCTTTCTCGGCCTTGCTCATCGACGCCGTGGCGGTGGACTGGTCGACCTGCGCCAGTTCAATGGTTTGCTGCACGCTCTTGCGGTAGGCGGCGAGGGCGGCGCTGCTGGCGTCGATCAGCTTGCGTTCGCTCGCATCGCCCACCGCTGCCAGCGCCGTCAACTGGGCGGCGATCTCGCCGTGTTTCTTGCCGATATCGGCCGTCAGGGCGTCGACCCTGGCCTTGGCGAAGCTGCCATTGATCCACGCCAGCAACTGATAGATATTGGCGTGGGCATGCTTGGCGTCGCCGGCCACATCGGCCGTCGCTTTCAGCCGTGCAGCCCGCACCTCCACCAGGTTTTCCATCGACGCGTTCTGGCGCACCATGCCTTGCCAGGCGCTGGTGGCGGTAACGACCAGCAAGATCAGCACCAGTCCCGGCGCCAACAACAGTTTCGGACCAATGCGTAATGTGCTCAGCATGCTGCCTCCCGCGTAATTTTCAACTGATAAGAACGCTGATTATTTCGTGTAAATGCCCGCTTCCAGGGTGACATCGCCCACCAGCTGGATATAGGTGGTCTTGGCCTCGACCTTGCCGCTGGCGGGATTTTTGAACTTGTAGTCGATCCAGCCCTTGCCCTTTTTCTTGGCCACTTCCAGGATTTCGCGGCGGAACATCTTGCCGTCGGCGTCGGGCACGTCGACCAGGTCCTTGCCCACCATGGCGGGATTGACGGGGTTGGCCAGGATTACGCCCTTGCTGTCGCGCATGGTCAGATACAGCGCGCCCTGGACGAAGTCGGGGTCCTTGGCGTTGATGCGGTCGATCATTTTTTCCTTGCTGGCGGATTTCATGAATGCCGCGCCTTTTTCGACCATGGCGATGGCATCTTTTTCGCTCGGTTCCATGGCGAAGACGGGCGCATGGGTGGCGCCGGCGGCCAAGGCGATGAACAGGACGGCATTGTGCAGGGATTCCATGTTTCCTCCGGGAAATTTAGTGGCGGTATCCACTGTACCGACGCCGCCGAATCGGTTTTTGCGGTAGCGCAATTGCACAGCGATCACTCTCCCAGCGTGGGTTTGTCGCGACGCAATGCGCCCTGTTCAAGGTCACCTATGATTCCCTCTCGGCAATTGTCTACGCCCCTGTTCTGGCTCCCGTCAGTCCCACCGCAAGTCTTCTGAAGAGGAACTCATGTACAAGATCGCGATTATCGGCCTTGGTCCGCGGGGTATTTCCGTGTTCGACCGCATCATTGCCTACACCCGCAATGAGCCGTCGGCCACACCGCTCGAGTTGTACTTGTTCGACAGCAAGGAGTTCGGTCCGGGCTGTCACACGACTGACCAGGCCGATCATTTGCTGGTCAACACCGTGGCCTGCCAGATGACCCAGTTTTCCGACGACACCGTGCGCGGCGCCGGCCCCTTGTTGTATGGCCCCTCGTTTGCCGACTGGCTCATCAGCAAGAACAGCGCCCTCGGCAGAGGCACCTACGCCAAGATCGAGATCGACCGCAATGGCTATTATTCGCGCGCCCTGTTCGGCGACTACCTGCGCTGGGGCTTTGAATATCTCAAGACCATGGCGCCGCCCCACCTGACGATTTATCTGCACAACTATGCCGGGGTCGACGATGTGCAGTGGGACAAGACCCATTGGCAGGTGTCCTATGACGGCTGCAATTTTTCCGCCGACTTCGTCTATCTCACCACCGGTCACGCCCGCAAAGTCTTGTCCGATGGCGAGAAAAAGCTCACCCGCCAGGTGGACCTGGCCCGCGCCCGCAATCCCCGTTTGCAACTGGTGCTGGAGCCTTATCCGATCCGCAACGCCACCTCCAGCGTCGTGGCCGGCGACACGGTCGCCATTGAAGGCATGGGCCTGACCACCTTCGACCTGCTGGCCCAGTTGACGCAAGGCCGCGGCGGCAAGTTTGAAGCCTGTACGGGCAAGCTCGAACCGGCCGGCCGGCTGCGTTACCGCCCCTCCGGCCAGGAGCCGAGGATCTTGCTCTACTCCCGCTCGGGCCTGCCGCTGACCGCCCGCGCCATCAACCAGAAAGGCGTGTTCGGCCAGTACAAGCCCAAATTTTTGACCTTTGCCAAACTGGAAGAACTGCGCAACAAGGCCGATGGCGGGCAACTCGATTTCGAAAAGCAGGTGATTCCCCTGCTGTGGGCCGACATGCAGTTTGCTTACTGCTTTGCCTGGCTGCAGCAAAAGCGCGACAAGATCGCCGCGCTGATGTTCAGCAACGAGTTCCTCGCCGCCGACAGCGCGGAGGCGCGCCAGGTGCTGGTCGACCGCCATATCGACCGCCGCGAGCAATTGTCGTGGGCGAAACTGGTCGACCCGGTGCCGCCGCTGGCCCTGAAAAGCCGGCGCCAGTTCGACGACTGGCTGCGCGGCCACATGTGGCGCGATGTCGAGCACGCCCTGCAGGGCAATCTCGACAGCCCCGTCAAATCGGCCTGCGACGTGCTGCGCGACGTGCGCGACGTGGTGCGCGCCGCGATCGACTTCGGCGGCCTGTACGAGCATTCGCACCGCTGGGTATTGAGCGAATTTTTGCCCATCATGAACCGCCTGGCGGTGGGTCCGCCCAAGGAGCGCATTGCCCAGTTGCTGGCGCTGATGGATGCGGGCGTGGTGCGCGCCGATTTCGGGCCTGGCGCCCGCTGCGAGCTCGATGAGGATGGCGCCAGCTTTGTCGTCAACGGATACTGGGATGGCGACAGCGAGCGCGCCAACGTGCTGGTGCGCGGCCGCGCCTCCCTGCCCGGGCCGCTGGAAGACAAATCGCCCCTGATGCGCCAACTGGTCGAGCATGGCATCGTGCGTCCTTTTATGAACGGCCAGTTCCACCCCGGCGGCATCACGGTGGACCGCAACATGAATGTCGTCGCGCGCGACGGCAGCTCGCAGACGACCCTGTGGGCGCTGGGCACCCTGGTCGAAGGCTGCAAATTCTATACCTTCGTGCTGCCGCGGCCGGGCGCCAATTCCACCACCATGGTCGATGCCGGCCGCGCCGTGGGCCGCATGATGGATGCCATCGCCGAACGCAATCGCATGCAGATCGCGCAGGAAGAGCTGCAGGGGCTGACGCAGGAGTCCGAGCCGCAGCCCGAGGCGCCGCTGGCGCTGGCGCCGAAGTCCGTCCCCGCCAGCAGTCCGCTGGGTTTCGAATCAGCCGCCCCGGCCCGTCTGCGCCGCGCCGAAAACGAGACGGCCGAGTTCCCGGCCTACCTGCGTAACTGAGGTGGCGCAGGACAGCGCTGTCGTCGGCGCGACCGGCCGCGCCGGCTGGCCGCCGCTGGCCTGGCCGGGCCTGTGCGGCATGGCCGCCACGCTCACCGGCGTGGGCATCGGCCGTTTCGCCTACGTCGCCATCCTGCCCCTGCTGATCCAGCAGCAGTGGTTCGACCGCACCGCGGCAGGCTCGCTGGCCGCGGCCAATCTGACCGGCTACTTTGCCGGCATCGGCGTGGCCGCCCTGCTGGCGCGGCGCATGGGGCCGGGGCAGATGGTGCGCCTGGCCATGCTGCTGGTGTCGCTCAGTTTTTTTGCCTGCGGCTGGCGCGGCGGCGGCATCGCCTGGTTCCTCGGCTGGCGCGCTGCCGCCGGCGCCTGCGGCGCCATCTTGATGGTGCAGGCGCCCGTGCTGATCCTGCCTGCCACCGCGGTGGCGCGGCGGGGCAGGGTGGGCGGCATCATTTTCAGTGGTGTCGGACTGGGCATCGTCGCCGCCGCCACCGTCGTGCCGCTGCTGCTGGCCCAGGGCCTGGCCGCCACCTGGCTGACCCTGGGCGCGATCTGCAGCCTGATGACGGCAGCCAGCTGGCGCTTCTGGGGCAGCGCGGCGGCCTCGCCTGTGCCCGCGGCCCCAAGGCGCTGGCGTGATCTGAAAATGCCCAGGCTGCGACTGCCCCTGTCCATTGCCCTGCTGCTGCTGGCCTATACCTTGAACGCCATCGGCTACCTGCCGCACACCCTGTTCTGGGCCGATTTTATTCACAGTGAACTGCGCCGGCCGCTGGCCCAGGCCGGGTTTTTCTGGGCCTGTTTCGGCGCGGGCGCCGCCTGCGGGCCGTATCTGACGGGGGTAGTGGCCGACCGCTTCGGTCTCGGTCCCACCCTGCTGGCCGGATTTACTTTAAAGGCGCTGGGGGTGGCGCTGCCCCTGTTCGCCAGCGGCGATGCGGCCCTGGTGGCGTCGTCCGTGCTGGTGGGGTTCTTTTCGCCCGGGATCGTCGGCGCGGCGTCCAGCTACGCCCTGGAGATCGGCGGCGCAGGCGAGCATCGCCGCAACTGGACGGTGATGAACGTCGGTTTTTCGCTGGCCCAGGCCGGCGGCGCCGCCCTGATGGTGGCCCTGATGGCGGGGCGCGCCTCCTACTGCCTGCTGTTCGTCGCTGCCAGCGTCGCCCTGCTCGCGTCCAGCGTGTGTGTCGGCTTGATCATTCTCCTGCGCAGCAAGGTAGAATGCCAGCCTGGCATCGCTATGAAAGCAGAATATGAAACTGGTCCGCTACGGCCGTCCCGGCAAGGAGAAGCCCGGCCTGATCGATGAATTCGGCCGGCTGCGCAGCCTGGCCGGCATCGTCGACGACATCACCCCTGCCCAGTTGTCCGACGCAGCGTTGAAAAAACTGGCGAAAATCGATCCCGCCAGCCTGCCCCTGGTGCGCGGCGAACCGCGCTTCGGCGTGCCGGTAAAAGGCATCGGCAAATTCATCGCCATCGGCCTCAATTACGCCGACCACGCCCACGAAGCCGGCATGGCGATTCCGCCCGAGCCGATTGTGTTTTCCAAGGCGATCAGCTGCCTGTCCGGTCCGGACGATCCAATCGTGCTGCCGCCCGGCTCGAAGCAGACCGACTGGGAAGTCGAACTGGGAGTCGTGATCGGCAAGCAGGCCCGGTTTGTCAGCGAGGCCGAAGCGCCCGGTTTTATCGCCGGCTACTGCGTCGTCAACGACGTCTCCGAGCGCGCCTACCAGCTGCAAAGCTCGCAGTGGGACAAGGGCAAGGGCTGCGACAGCTTCGGCCCCGTCGGCCCGTGGCTGGTCACGCGCGATGAGGTGATGGACGTGCAGGACCTGGACCTGTACCTGGAAGTAAACGGCAAGCGCATGCAGACCGGTAGCACCGCGACCATGATTTTCGGCGTGGCGCAACTGGTGAGCTACCTGTCGCGCTACATGACCCTCGAAGCTGGGGATATCATCGCCACCGGCACCCCGCCCGGCGTGGGCATGGGCCGCAAGCCGCCCCGTTACCTCAAGCATGGCGACCAGGTCCGGCTGGGTATCGCCGGCCTCGGCGAACAGCAGCAGGCGGTGCAGGCCACGCCAGTGGCGAAAGCGCCGCGCAAGTAAATCAACGTCATTCGAAAGGCCCAGCATGCAGCGTGAATCCAAGCCCGACCGCCTCGGCCCCCTGTCGATGGAAAAGATGACCAATGCCCAGCGGGTGGTCGCCCAGGCGATCATCGATGGGCCCCGCGGCGCCGTCTACGGTCCCTTCGTGCCCTTGCTGCGCAGTCCCGAACTGATGCAGCACGCCCAGCGCATGGGCGAGTACCTGCGTTTTCGCAGCGCCATCGGCCCGCGCCTGTCGGAACTGGCCATCCTCGTCACGGCGCGCCAGTGGAACCAGAAGGTCGAGTGGGCCATCCACGCCCCCATCGCCGCCAAGTGCGGCATCGACCGCGCCATCATCGATGCGATCGCCCATCGCCAGCCCCCGCCGGGCCTGCGCGAGGACGAAGCGGCCGTGATCGAGTTCTGCACCGAATTGCACTGCGAGAAGGCGGTCTGCGACGCCACCTATGCAAAGGCGCGCAGCCTGTTCGGCGAGCACGGCATCGTCGACCTGATGGGGCTGAACGGCTACTACACCTTTCTGGCCATGATCATGAATAGTGCACAGACGGCGGTCCCGGCCGACACCGAGTGGCTGCTGCCTGACTGACGTGTTCAAAATGACAGCGTAGCAACGCCGCCACGTATTATCAAAATGATGCGTAACAGCATGAGTATTCCTTGCTGACAGGCAAGAATCGACATTAAGATGGACCCCCTGGCCCCTGCGAGTGGCCGGTCCGGCTTGTTCGATCACCTGTTGAAGGAAGCACGATGTCGTTTGCGAATTTGAAAATTGGCGTCCGCCTGGGCGGTGGCTTTTCTGTCATTCTGGCCCTGCTTGCCATCGTCATGGGCCTGGGCCTGGTATCGATGAAGCGCATCGATGCCCAGGTCAGCGACATCGTCGACAACCAGAACGCCTCGACGGATGCAGCGATCGCTATCGCCGACAATTTCCGCGACATTTCCTTTGCCGTGTCCAACCTGGTGCTGGTGAGCGATCCGGGCGACGTCAAGGTGCAGGTGGAAAAGCTCGCCGCCGCCCGCGCCGGCTACGCCAAGGCCAAGGCGGCCTTTCTGGCCACCCCGCAAAGCCCTGAAGAAACCGCGATGCTCGCCAGGCTGGACGCGGCGATCGACGCCGCCAAGCCGAAAGTGGACAAGACAGTCGAGATGGGCATGGCCGGCAAGCGCGACGAAGCGACGGAATACATGCTCAAGGAATCGGCGCCCGGCACCGCTGCCGCGATTGCCATCATCGACGAAATCATCGCCTACGAAAAAAAGGAAGCACAGGCCGGCGCCGCCCACGCGAGGAGCATGTACCAGACCGCCAACGCCGTCATGCTGGCGCTGGGCACGCTGGCGATCGTCCTGGGCAGCCTGATTGCGTTCTTCACCACCCGCTCCATCGTCAGGCCCGTGCAATACGCCGTCAAGGCGGCCGAAGCCGTCTCCGCGGGCGACCTGACCACGCCGATCGAAGTGCGCACAAAAGATGAAATGGGCCAGTTGATGCGCGCCCTGAAGCAGATGAACGACAGCTTGAATGGCATCGTCACCGAGGTGCGCCGCGGCACCGATTCCATCACCGTCGCCAGCGGAGAAATCGCCAGCGGCAACCTCGACCTGTCAGCCCGTACCGAGCAGCAGGCCGGCGCGCTGGAAGAGACGGCATCGTCGATGGAAGAACTGACATCCACCGTCAAGCAGAACGCCGACAACGCCCGCCAGGCCAATGTCCTGGCCGGCTCCGCCTCGGAAGTGGCAGTGCGGGGCGGCCAGGTGGTGGCCCAGGTGGTCGACACCATGGGCGCGATCAACGCCTCGGCGCGCAAGATCGTCGACATCATCGGCGTCATCTACGGCCTCGCCTTTCAAACGCATATCCTCGCCCTGAACGCCGCCGTGGAAGCGGCGCGCGCCGGTGAGCAAGGCCGCGGCTTTGCCGTCGTCGCCAGCGAAGTGCGCAACCTGGCGCAGCGCTCGGCCGCCGCCGCCAAGGAAATCAAGGTGCTGATCGGCGACTCCGTGGCCGCCGTCGAAACCGGCTCGAAGCTGGTCGACGAAGCCGGCGCCACCATGCACGACATCGTCGCCAGCGTCGCCCGCGTCACCGACATCATGAGCGAAATCTCCGCCGCCAGCCACGAACAGGAAGCCGGCATCGAACAGATCAACCAGGCCATCGGCGAGATGGACTCCGTCACCCAGCAGAACGCAGCACTGGTCGAAGAAGCCGCAGCGGCAGCAGGTTCGCTGCGCGAGCAGGCCGGCCAGCTGGTGCGGGCGGTGTCGATCTTTAAGTTGGAGCGGGAAGTGGTGGTGGAGCGGCCGGTGGCGGTCAAGGCGCCGGCAAAAGCGCTCGCCGTGGTGAAGCAGCCTGTCAGGCAGGCCGTTGCTGCCGGTGGAGAAGGCTGGGAAGAGTTTTAATTCGCAGCGCCGGGGACTGGCCCTGCGGGCCTGTCCCCATTGTCAGTTCAGCGGCAAAGTCAAAATGGGGACAGGCACCTGGCGGCGCCAGTCCCCGGTGCTAATCACGCCAACGCTTCTTTTGCCGCTTCCTCAGGCGTCAAGCCATCATAAAACTGGTCCGTAAACCACTCGACCTGTTCCTCGATATGCTCCTGAGCCTGCTTCTGCGTGGCGCCGCCGGCGACCAGAAAACCTTCCACTTCGATGCACCAGTTAATCAGTGCCATCGTCTCTTCGTCGAGTTCTTCTTTCTTCGCCATGACCGGCTCCTTAGCTGCTTAAACCCCTGGCCAGCAGCTCGCCGACCAGGGTATTGAGATCGACTGCGTCGCGAGTGGCCCGTTCCTGCAACTGCTTGACCAGGTCACCGTTGATCTTGACGGCAAACGGCACCAGGCCCGCTGCCTGGTCGAGGCGGCGCTGTTCGCGGCGGTCGATGACGGGGGCGTCCTTGCCGGCGCCGCCGGGGCGCACGGCCACTTGCGCCATGAGTTTTTTGGCGTCGCTCTTTGCGAGATCGGTCTTCTTCATGCTGCGATTACTTTCTTCAGCCAGGCGCTGATGTCGTCGACTTCCTGTTGGCACAGCGAGTGCTGCATCGGGTAGTCATGCCACTCGACCTGGTAGCCCAGCGTCTGCAGCAGATCGCGCGATTGCGCAGCGCGCGCCATCGGCACGACCGGGTCGGCCGTGCCGTGGCCCATGAAGATCGGGGTGGCCAGCGAGGCCTCGGTGCGCTCGGCCGCAACCGTCGGCGCGATCGGCAGATAGCCCGACAGGCATAGCATGCCGGCCAGGGTCTCGGGATGGCGCAGGCCCGTTTGCAGCGTCATGGCACAGCCTTGCGAGAAGCCGGCCAGGATGATGCGGCTGGCGGCAATGCCGCGCGCTTTTTCACGCGCGATCAAGGCTTCGATCTGCGCCTGCGACTTGCGCAGGCCCGCTTCGTCTTCGCGCCGGCCCAGGTCCGAGTGGACGATGTCGTACCACGAGCGCATGACGTAACCGCTGTTGACGGTGACGGGCATGGTCTCGGAATGGGGGAAGACAAAACGGATGCCGGGCAGGCCGGCCAGATCGAGCTCGCGCACCAGCGGCACGAAGTCGTTGCCGTCGGCGCCCAGGCCGTGCATCCAGATGATGGCGACCGAGGGATTGGGCGCCGTTTCAATTTCAATGTGTTCGAGTAGTGCTGCCATGGTGCTCCTTATACGGTGGGGCGGATGGCCGACTTGGGGCGCCACGCCACGCAGACGGCGGGATCGGTTTCCATGTAGGGGCCGCCGATCAGGTCGACGCAATACGGCACGGCCGCGAAAATCCCGCCAACTTTCGTCTTGCCGTCGGCATCGCGCAAGCCTTCCAGGGTTTCCTTGATGGCCTTGGGCTGGCCGGGCAGGTTCATGATCAGGGCGGCGTGGTCTGGCGTCTCGCGGACTACTGCCAGTTGGCGCGACAGCACGGCGGTGGGCACGAAATGAAGGCTGATCTGGCGCATCTGCTCGCCGAATCCGGGCATTTCCTTGGTGCCGACCGCCAGCGTCGCTTCGGGCGTCACATCGCGCCGCGCGGGGCCGGTGCCGCCGGTGGTGAGCACCAGGCTGCAACGGGCCACATCGACCAGTTCAATCAGGGTGCGCTCGATGTCGGCCCGTTCATCGGCGATCAGGCGCGTTTCAAACCGCACGGGGCTCGTCAAGGCGGTGGTGAGCCAGTCGCGCAGGGCAGGGATGCCCTTGTCCTCGTACACGCCGCCGCTGGCGCGGTCGGAGATCGACACCAGGCCGATGACGATCTCTTCAAGCATCGTCGTCCTCGTCTTCGGCCGGCGCATCGTCCTCTTCCTCGTCCGTGCTCGCGCTCTTTTTCGCCAGGTCCTTCAGAATCTGGAAAATCTCGCGATAGGCCTTGGGCGGCTTGTTCTCGGCCTGCTCCTTTTTCGCGTTGCGGATCAGGGTGCGCAGGTGCTGCACGTCGAGCTGGGGATATTCCTCGATCAGCTTCGGCAGGGCCGTGTCGTCGGCCAGCAGCTTGTCGCGGCGGCGCTCCATCGCGTGCAAAAAGGCCGTATCGGCTTTCGAGGCGCCCTTCCAGCCTTCGATGGTGCGCTGGATGATGGCCACTTCTTCCTCGTCGAGGGTGCGCATCTTCTTGCCGACGAATTGCATCTGGCGGCGGCGGCCTTCGTGGTTGGTGATGGTCTGGCACATCAGGATCGCGTCCAGCACGTCTTCCGGCATCGGCACTTTTTTCACCCGTTCGCGGGGCGCCTCGACCAGTTCTTCGCCGAGCTTTTGCAGCTCGCTCATCTGGCGTTTGAGTTCGGATTTGGAAGGACGCTCGTACTCTTGTTCGAACTCGGACGATTGAAAGCCGACGGAACCGCGGTTAGGATTTGGCATGATAGGAGGGGCCGGCTGCCGCGCGGGCGACCGGTAAAAACAGTAAACGACTGCTATGATAACCCCTTTAGTGCACCGTCGAAGAAAACACCCATGAACGAATCGATCTTCACCCATACCCAGGATGAGCTCAAACAGCTCGCTGCCGACGTGCTGGCCTTCGCCCGCGAGAAGGGCGGCACCGATGCCGCCGTCGACATCAGCGAGGGCAGCGGCCTGTCCGTCACGGTGCGCAAGGGAAAGATCGAGACGATAGAGCAGAACAAGGACAAGGGCATGGGCGTGACCGTCTATGTGGGCCAGAAGCGGGGCAATGCCAGCACCTCCGACTTTTCCGCCGCCGCCCTGCGCGCCACCGTCGACGCGGCCTACAACATCGCCCGCTTTACGGCGGAAGACGATTGCGCCGGCCTGGCCGACGAAGAACTGCTCGAGAAAAATCCCCGTGACCTGCAGCTATGCTACCCATGGCGCATCAGCACCGAGGAAGCCGTGATCCTGGCCCAGCGCGCCGAAGGGGCCGCGTTCGACGTCGATCCCCGCATCACCAACAGCGAAGGCGCCGGCGTCCACGTCCAGCAGTCGCATTTCGTATCGGCCAATTCGCGTGGCTTCTCCGGTGGCTACCCGTTCTCGCGCCACACCCTGTCGGTCGCCCCGATCGCCGGCAAGGGCGCCAAAATGCAGCGCGACGACTGGTACACCTCCGTGCGCGATCCGAAAAAAATGGCCGCCCCGGAAGCGGTCGGCCGCTACGCCGCCGAGCGCGCCCTGGCCCGCCTGAACGCGCGC
The DNA here is from genome assembly GCA_045810505.1 of Massilia sp. Classification (GTDB taxonomy): domain Bacteria; phylum Pseudomonadota; class Gammaproteobacteria; order Burkholderiales; family Burkholderiaceae_D; genus JAFCUW01. The sequence goes on along the minus strand of JBJMVV010000162.1, from coordinate 8,293 downwards.
AAACTCGATACCCGCACCTGCCCGGTGCTGTTCGAGGCGCCCCTGGCAGCAGGTCTCCTGGGCGCCTTTGTGCAGGCCACCTCGGGCGGCGCGCTCTACCGTAAATCCACCTTTTTGCTCGATTCGCTGGGCAAGTCGATCTTCCCCGACCATATCCAGATCGTGGAAGACCCGCACATCGTGGGCGGCATCGGCTCGGCCCCCTTCGATGAAGAAGGCGTGCGCACCGTCAAGCGCAATGTGGTCGATAACGGTGTGTTGCAGGGCTATTTCCTGTCGAGCTATTCGGCCCGCAAGCTGGGCATGCAAACAACAGGCAATGCGGGCGGCTCGCACAACCTGACCATGCTCTCCAGCCGCGCCAAGCGGGGCGACGATTTCGTCGGCATGCTCAAAAAGATGGGCACGGGCCTGCTGGTGACCGAACTGATGGGGCAGGGCACCAACTACGTCACGGGCGACTATTCGCGCGGCGCTTCCGGCTACTGGGTGGAAAACGGCGTCATCCAGTACCCCGTCGAAGAAATCACCATCGCCGGCAATATGCAAACCATGTTCCAGCAGATCGTTGCCATCGGCACCGACGTGCTCACCCGCGGCAACAAGTCGACCGGTTCGATTCTGATTGAAAGTATGGTGATTGCCGGCAGCTAAACACTGCCCATGTTTCCTGTTCGCTTTTTAGTTGCAAGGTTTCAAGACGGCTAATACACTAGCCAAGCCAAACCCTACTAAAAACTAACAGGAGACAAGAATTTATGGAACGTCGTTCCTTCCTCAAGAAAGCGGCCGTCAGCGCTGGTGTCGCCGGCGCCGCAGTCGTCCCCACCCTGGCGCAAGCCGCCGATCTGCCCACCGTCACCTGGCGCCTGGCCAGCAGCTTCCCGAAAAACCTGGACACCATTTTTGGCGCTTCGGAAGTGTTCTGCAAGCGCGTGGCCGCGTTAACCAACGGCAAATTCAACATCCGCCCCTTCGCCGCCGGCGAAATCGTGCCCGCCCTGGAAGTGATGGACGCCGTGCGCAATGACACGGTGGAAATGGGCCACACCGCCTCTTATTACTATGTCGGCAAGGACGCCACCTTCGCGTTTGATTGCGCCGTGCCTTTCGGCCTGACCTCGCGCCAGCAGACGGCCTGGATGGAAGTGGGCGGCGGCAAGGAATTGATGCGCGAGTTCTTCAAGGGCTACAACATCATCAACTTCCCCGGTGGCAACACTGGCACCCAGATGGGCGGCTGGTTCCGCAAGGAGATCAAGACGGTAGCCGACCTGAAAGGCCTGAAAATGCGCATTTCCGGCCTGGCCGGACGCACCATGGCGAAGCTGGGCGTGGTGACCCAGCAACTGCCTGCGGCCGATATTTATCCTTCGCTGGAAAAAGGCACCATCGACGCGGCCGAATGGGTCGGCCCGTACGACGATGAAAAAATCGGCATCTATAAAGTGGCGCCGTATTACTACGCACCAGGCTGGTGGGAAGCCGGCCCGCAACTCTCCTTTTACATCAACATCAAGGAGTGGGAAAAGCTGCCGAAGGAATACCAGGCCGCCGTCGAAGTGGCCACCTACGAGGCCCACGTCTACATGCAGGCCGACTACGACGCCAAGAACCCGGCAGCGCTGGCCCGCCTGATCAAGAACGGCGCCAAGGTGCGTTTCTTCTCCAAGGACATGATGGACGCCGGCTACAAGGCCGCCGCCGAAATGCTCGACGAAGAAGCCGCGAAAAATGCCAAGTTCAAGAAAATCTACGAGCCATGGAAAAACTTCCGCCGCGAGCAGAATACCTGGGCCTCGGTGGCTGAGGCCTCGATGCAGAACTACCTCATCTCCGCCAATAAAAAATAAAGTACCGGGGACTGGTCCTGCGGACCTGTCCCCATTTTCGCTTGGCCCCGTAAAAAGCTGGGTCAGGCCCGCAGGGCCAGACCCCCCTCCGATCCGCATCTCACCCCGCAATTTCCGCATTCCATCGCATTTTCCCCTCAGCAAGTCCCCGCTCTGCCAAGATGGCGCCCGTGGTCAATCTCGACCATGCCGTCTTCACCATCACGATTACATGAACGCCACGTCCAAACGACCACAATTGCTGCGTCTGCTCGCCGCCGCCCCCGCCTTATTTGCCTACACCCTCGCCCACGCCCAGCAGGACAGCGTCATCGAGCCCAAGCCGCCCGCCGCGCCCATCCAGCAAGTCGAAATCAAAGGCGCGGCCACAGCCTATGACGCCCGCCGCAACGACACCGCCACCAAGATCGTCATCTCGCAGGAAGAGATCCTGAAAAATGGCGACACCACCATCGGCGAAGTATTGAAGCGCCTGCCCGGCATCACCATCGGCGGCGTGCAGGGCCGGGGTGGCGATATCCGCATGCGCGGTCTCGGCAGCGGCTACACGCAGATCCTGTTGAACGGCGAGCCCAGCCCGCCGGGCTTTTCGCTCGACTCCATCTCGCCCGACATGATCGAGCGGATCGAGATCATGCGCGCAGCCACGGCCGAATACAGCACCCAGTCCATCGCCGGCGGCATCAACATCGTGCTCAAACGGGCCATCGTCACGGCCCAGCGCGAGATCAAGGCGGGCTTCCAGGAAGAGCACGGCCACTACGGCACTAACATCAACTACCAGCTGGCCGACAAAAAGGGCCCGCTGTCCTACGCCATCGGCGGCGCCGTCACCTACGCCAAATTCGAGCGGCCATCTGAAATCGTCACCGAAGGGTTTGACCCGAATGGCGCGCAGACCCTGCTGCGCCGCTCCGCCGAGAGCAGCCGCGGGCAGTTTGAAGCTTTCAATATCTCGCCGCGGGTGAACTGGACGCTCGCGCCCGGCGAAGTCATCACCTCGCAAAGCTTCGTCAACATCAACCGTTTTAATGGCAACAACACGGAGCGGGTGAACACCATCACGGGCTTCGCGCCGCGCTACCACGCCACCAACTCGCGGGTTGAATCGGACGTCGATCTGCTGCGCAGCGACCTGTCCTGGAGCCGGCGCCTGGCGCAGGGCGCCAAGATGGAACTGAAGGCGGGCGCCAACTACAACCACCGTGAAACCAGGGTGCCGTCGCAGCATTTTGGCGACGGCGACGCCGTGCTGCTCAATGAAAGCGTCAACTCCGGCGCCACCGACAAGGGCTTGACGGCCAGCGGCAAGTACTCCACCCCGATCTTCGAAGGCCATGCGCTGGCCACCGGTTTCGATGGCGCTTTCAGCCGCCGCAATGAAGACCGCATCCAGCGCGAGTCCTCGCCCGTGCCGGGTCTCGCCGTCGACGAAGACCAGGTGTTCGACGCCACCGTGCGCCGCCTGGCCCTGTTTGCGCAGGACGAGTGGACGATCGATCCGCGCCTGTCGATGTATTTCGGCCTGCGCTGGGAAGGCATTGAAACGAAAAGCGCCGGCCTCAATTACGCCCCGATCGACAACAAGTCGAGCGTATGGAGCCCGCTGTTCCAGACTCTGTGGAAAATCCCCGGCAGTAAAGCCGACCAGGTGCGCCTGGGCCTGACCCGCACGTATAAAGCGCCGCAGGTGGGAAGCCTGATTCCGCGCCGCTTCACCTCGAACAACAACACCGCCACCACGCCCGACTTTCAGGGCAATCCGAACCTGAAGCCGGAACTGGCGTGGGGCCTCGACCTGGCGTTTGAGCACTACCTGGAAGGCGGGGGGCTGCTTACTGCCAGCACCTACGCGCGCCGCATCGACGACATCACCCGCAACCAGGTGTCGCTGATCGACGGCTTGTGGATTTCGCAGCCGACCAATACGGGCGTGGCCAAGACCTACGGCATCGAACTGGAAGCGAAGCTGCCCGTGCGTTCGATCTGGAAGACAGCGCCCAACCTCGATCTGCGCGCCAACGCTTCGCGCAACTGGTCGCGCCTGGAAGCGGTGCCCGGTCCGGACAATCGGCTCGACTCGCAGACGCCATTTTCCGGCACCGTCGGCGCCGACTGGAAGTTCGACAAGCTGCCCCTGACCCTGGGCGGCAGCTACAGTTTTCAAAATGGCGGCCCGGTGCGCATCTCGCAAAACCAGTACGCCTACACGGTGCCGAAACGCTCGCTGGATGTCTACGGCCTGTGGAAGTTCAATCCGAAGAACCAGCTGCGCGTGTCGCTGGCCAACGGCCTGCATCAGGAAAATATCAGCCAGTCGGCCTATGCGGATGCGACAGGGCGCCTGAGCGACACCACTATCATGCCGACGTATCTGGTAGTGCGGGCCTTGATGGAGATGAAATTTTGACCGGCCGTTAAATTAGTTTGACAAGGCGGGGCTGGCCGCCGATGCTGAGCGTATCCGCACCCGATAAAGGGCTCGCCGCGCATGAAACCTGCCCCGTCATTCCTCTCAGCGCTTGCCTGCACCCTTGCCATGGGCGTGGCGCATGCGCAGAGCGATGCCCCTCTCGCCAGCACTTTCATCTACGACGCCGACCTGCTGGCCAATCTGCGCGGCGGCGCGGGGCGCGGGCAGAGCTACCAGGGCCTGCTGCGCTGGCAGACCAGCTTCGACGCCGAAAAGGCCCTGGGCTGGACGGGTGCGAGCGCCTACTTCAATGTGATGGCGGCCCACCGCGCCGGCCGCCAGTTGTTGACGGGCGACGCGCAAGGCGTCGATAACATCGCCGCCCCTTCCGGCGTGCGCCTGGAAGAGGCCTGGGTGCAGCAGAATTTTTTCGACAATCGCCTGTCCCTGCTGGCCGGCCGCTACGACTTGAACAGCGAGTTTTATCGCCTCAATTCGGCGGGACTGTTCCTCAACAGCTCCTTTGGCATCGGCGCCGAATTCGCCGCCAGCGGCCAGGGCGGGCCGTCGATTTTCCCCGCCACTTCACTGGGCGTGCGCCTTGAAGCGAAACCCTCTCCCGGCATGGTGCTGCGCGCCGCCCTGCTCGATGGCGCGCCGGTCGATCGCGAGGGCGGCGCCGCCGTCGCCCCGCGCCGCGCCGACGGCGTGCTGGCTGTGCTGGAAGTGGCCTGGGTCGACCGTCCCGCCGCCGGCTCGCACCAGGGCGACCGCCGCTTCCTGATCGGCCGCGCCTCCGGGCTCGATCCCTACCAGGACAAGGTGGCAGTGGGCACCTGGCATTACACGGCCAATTTCGACGACCTGTCCGATGTCGGCGCCGATGGCAACCCGCTGCGGCGGCGCGGCAGCAGCGGGGCCTATATCGTGGCCGACAAGCTGTTGTACCAGGCGCCGGCGGACAAGCCGGGCAAGCTGGCCGGCTTCGTCCAACTGGGCCGGGCGGACGCCCGCGTCAACCGCTTCGATGCCTATCTTGGGCTGGGGATGGTGGCGACCGGTTTCGTGCCGGGGCGGCCCGACGATGAATTCGGCCTGGCCGTGGCGAGCGCCCGCAACGGCAGGCATTATCTGCAGACCGGTCCGGCAAGGCGCGCGGAGACCACGATCGAACTGGCCTACCTGGGGCAGTTCACCAAGCGGGTGTCACTGGCGCCGAATTTGCAGTATGTGATTCATCCGGATACGGTGGTCCGCCGGCCCAATGCGCTGACGTTTCAGTTGCGTGCCGAGGTGGCTTTCTGATTCCAGTTGGCGCTATCAGCACCGGGGACTGGCCCTGCGGGCCTGTCCCCATTTTGAGTTTGCTTCGGATCGACAATGGGGACAGGCCTGCAAGGCCAGTCCCCGTCTAACGATCAAAGCCGGCGAACCGCCAGCAAAACAGGCTGCAGCATCGCCGCACCGAGTCGCGCACTGCGCTCGCCATTCCAGCCGGTCAGTTCGTCCGGATCGTTGGCGTTGTCCTTGAAGGGCAGCTCCAGCGTCAGCGACAGGCAGCCGAAGGCGTGGGTGATGTGGGGCGAACCCATGGTCAGCACTTCGTCCGTGTAGGGCGCCGGCGGGTAGCCGTGCACGTCCTGGAAGTCCGGGCTGGCGATTTTAAAGTCGTCCGAGAACTGCTTCTGCGCCGCCGCCTGTTCCGCCGTAAACGTAGGCAGGGCGTCCGAGCCGGCCACGAAGACATACGGCAGGCCTTCGTCGCCATGCACGTCGAGGAACAGGTCGCAGCCGGTTTCCTTCATCTTCTGCTTGACCAGGAAGACCTCGGGGCTGCGTTCCATCGTCGGCGTGTTCCACTCGCGATTGAGGTTGGCGCCAGCCGCGTTGGTGCGCAGGTTGCCGCGCACCGAGCCGTCCGGGTTCATGTTCGGCACCACGTAAAACACGCTTTCCTTCAGCAGGGCGCGGCCGATCGGGTCGGCCGGGTCCAGCAGGGCGTCGAGCATGCCGTCGACAGCCCATTCGGCCATTGTCTCGCCCGGGTGCTGGCGCGCGATGACCCACACTTTTTTCGCCGTGGTCGAGGCTTCGTCGCCGATTACCAGCAGGTTCATGTCGCGTCCTTCGACGGTCGAACCCAGGTCGATCATGCGCACCTGTTCGGACAGTTGCGCGCGGTCGAGCAGTTCCAGGTGGCGCTCCCACGAGTAGGGCTCGAAGTAGGCGTAATAGACGCTGTCGAATTCGGGCGTGTGGGTGATCGTCATGACCTTGCCATCGAAGCTGGTCGGCACGCGGAACCACTCGACGCGGTCATAACTGGCCACGGCCTGGTAGCCATTCCAGCCTTCCGGATAGGCGGTCGCGCCGGCGTTCAGGAAGCGGATGGTGCACGCTTCGTCGCGCGCGCCCTGCAGGCGAAAATAAAACCACTGGGTGATGTCGGCGTGGGAGTCCTTGCGGATGTTCAGGTCGATCGCGTCCGCACTTGTGGCGCTGACGATCTCGATGGCGCCGGCGTCAAAGCCGCTGCTGATCTTGATAGACATGGTAAGTCCTGTGAGAAGGTGAGTCGCGCATGATAGCGCAAAGGGTTTATGCCAGCCCGCCGAAGCGCTGGTAGAAGGCCGCGTCGGCAGCAGGCGCGTTGACGTCTTCCTTGCGCATCGCCGCCATGACATGCTGTTCGGCCGAGGCCTGCACGGCGCCATACAAAGTGCGCGCCAGCTCATAGGCGCGCGCGCCTGGCCACGGGCCGGGCAGCAGTTCAACCGGCAGCATGGGGTCGTGCAGCTGTACGCGACGGTAGGCGTGAATGAGCAGCGTGCGGATTACGAACGCCTGTTCAGGGGCGACGGCCGCGCCGTCCGATAGGGCCAGCAGGGGCGAAAAGCTGGCGATGAATTGTTCGTAGCCTTGCCTTACCTCGGACAGGTCCCAGCCTTCTGCCACCAGGTCGGGCAGCGAACGGCCCGGCACACCGCGCAATGCGCCAGCGCTGCAGGCGAACACTTTATCGGCCGCGCCGGTGCGCTTGAACAGTTCGGCCAGCACGGCGCTGTCGCTGGCCGGGTGGCCGAAGACGCCGGGCGAGACCTGGGCGTACCCTTCCCACAGCAGCTCCTTGCGCAGCGCTGCCCGCACCGGTGCATCCAACGCGCCGCCCGCCGCCATCACCAGCGTCCAACTGCCATCCCAGTGAATTTCAAGCGGGGCGTAAATGCGGCGGTTGGCGCGCTCAAAGCGGGGCAGGGCCTGCGGCAGGATCGAATAGGAGCTGCGGCGGCGGTCGCGGTTGGCCACAAGCCAGCCTTCCTGGGCGAGGCGAAACACGCTGGTGCGCAGCAGGCGGTCGTTGACGCCGAAGGGCGCGGCCAGTTCAATCAGGCTGCCCAGCCACACCGTGCCGCCATGGGGCGCGACGGTGTCGCCGAAGATCGTCATCACCAGCGACTTGGAGCGGGGCGGGTCGCTGGCGAGAAAATGGGCGATCCATTCGGTGCTGGACAGTTGTTTCATGGGCATCGGAAAGGGGCAAGTGAGCGCAGTTTACTTTAGCTGTCGATGAGTGCAGGATTAATTTTTCAGCATCTGCGTGTAAAGACGTCTATACAGGATACAGAATATCAATATGATTCAATTTTTCTGTGTACTTATCGATTCTTGTATCGTAAGATGAAGCGATACACCTTGCAAGGGGAACCCCATGTACGCACAACTGGTTGAAACGGGCCTCAAAACGGTCCAGTCGCTCGACTCCATGAGCGAGCAGGAGCGTGAGTTTCAGCAGCGCATCGACGATGGCGTCAAGATCGAGGCCAAGGACTGGATGCCCGACGCCTACCGCAAGACCCTGATCCGCCAGATTTCCCAGCACGCCCACTCGGAAATCGTCGGTCAGCTGCCTGAAGGAAACTGGGTCACCCGCGCCCCTACCTTGAAACGCAAATCGATCCTGCTGGCCAAGATCCAGGACGAAGCGGGCCACGGCCTCTATTTATACAGCGCCGCCGAAACCCTGGGC
>JBJMVV010000161.1:0-4605 GCA_045810505.1 Massilia sp. | reverse complement strand
ATGATGATCGAGCACAATCTGCGGCTGGTCGTCTCGATCGCCAAACACTACATCAACCGCGGCGTGGTCCTGCTCGACATGATCGAAGAGGGTAACATCGGCCTGATGCGGGCGATCGACAAGTTCGAGCCCGAACGGGGTTTTCGCTTCAGCACTTACGCCACCTGGTGGATCCGCCAGAGCATCGAACGGGCCATCATGAACCAGGCCCGCACCGTGCGCCTGCCGGTGCACATGGTGCGCGAACTGAACCAGGTGCTGCGCGCCAAATACCACCTCGAAGCCCAGCACCACGACGGCAAGGACGCCACCGTCGAAGACATCGCCCACCTGGTCGGCCGGCCCGTCGAAGAAGTGCAGGACATCCTGGCCCTGTCCGAGCACGCCACCTCGCTCGACGCGCCGCTCGACAATGATCCCCAGTCCAGCCTGATGGACATGCTGCCGGGCGACAGCGACGACAGCCCCGACGCCAGGGCCGAGCACCTGGAAATGACGGTGCTGGTGCGCGACTGGCTGACCAAATTGCCCGACAAGCAGAGGATCGTCGTCATGCGCCGCTTTGGCCTGGACAACGACGATCCGGCCACGCTTGAAACCCTGGCCGAAGAAATGGGCGTCACCCGCGAACGGGTGCGCCAGATCCAGCAGGAAGCGCTGGTCAAGCTGAAACGGGCCATGGCCGCCCGTGGCGTCGTGCGCGATTCCTTGTTATGATGCGCGCGGACCCGCAGGTCCGCAGCGCACCCACGATACTTGACTCCTCAACAATAGTTTGACGGCTGGCCCCACCGCCCGCCGCGCCCCCTCTATGCCAGATACCCAGATCGACATCAAATCCCTCGACATGGACGCCCGCGGCGTCGGCCACCTGGCCAATGAGGACGGCTCCCCCGGCAAGGTGATTTTTGTCGAAGGCGCCTTACCCGGCGAGCGGGTCAGCTTCCTGACCTTCAAGCGCAAGAAGAACTGGGAAGCGGCGCGCATGACGGAACTGCACAAGGCCTCCTCGATGCGAGTGGAGCCGCTGTGCCCCCATTTCGACTACTGCGGTGGCTGCTCGATGCAGCACCTGGAGCCATCGGCCCAGGTCGCCATGAAGCAGCGCGTGCTGGAAGATAATCTCTGGCACATCAGCAAGGTCAAATCGGAAAACATCATGCGCCCCATGCATGGCCCGACCTGGGGCTACCGCTACCGGGCGCGGCTGTCGGTGCGCCACGTGGCCAAGAAAAACACGGTGCTGGTCGGCTTCCATGAAAAGCGCTCCGCCTTCGTGGCCGACATCCAGACCTGCAAGATCCTGCCGGCCCACGTCGCCGCCATGCTGATGCCACTGCGGGAACTGATCGGCGCGCTGTCCATCTACGACCAGGTGCCGCAGATCGAAGTGGCGATCGGTGAAGGCCTCACGGTGCTGGTGCTGCGCATCATGGCGCCCTTGACGCGCGCTGATGAAACTTTATTGAAGGCCTTTGCCGACCAGTGGAACATCCAGTTCTGGCTGCAAACCAAGGGCCCCGAAACGGCCGCGCCGTTCTATCCAGAGGACAAGCCGCTGTACTACACCTTGCCTGAGTTCGGCGTGAACATGCCCTTCAAGCCCACCGACTTTACCCAGGTGAACCACCAGATCAACCGGGTGCTGGTCGCTTCGGCCCTGCGCCTGCTGGCAGCGCAGCCGGGCGACCGGGTCGCCGATCTGTTCTGTGGCCTGGGCAATTTCACCCTGCCGCTGGCGACCCAGGCGCGCGAAGTGGTCGGCATCGAGGGCAGCACGGCCCTGACCGAGCGGGCGCTGGAAAACGCGCGCGCCAATGGCCTGGAAGCAAAGACCCATTTCGAGACCCGCAATCTGTTTGATGTGACGACGGAAGATCTGGTGGCGCTGGGCAAATTCGACCGCATGCTGATCGACCCGCCCCGTGATGGCGCCCATGCGCTGGCGCAGGCTTTGGCTGGTTTGAAGGCGAGTCACCCGGAGCTGATGCCTACCCGCATCGTCTACGTCTCGTGCAGCCCCTCGACCCTGGCGCGTGACGCCGGTATCCTCACGCATGAGGCGGGGTATGTGTTGAAGAAGGCGGGGGTGGTGAATATGTTTCCGCATACATCGCACGTGGAGTCGATGGCGGTGTTTGAGTTGGCCTAAAAAGCCGGGGACTGACGCGCGCGCAGCGCGGTGTCTGTCCCCTTGTTGCTTTTGAAGCTTACTTGGAAAAGGCAAAAAGGGGACGCGCTCGCATGCGACCGCCCTGCGGCGCCAGTCCCCGATGCTGCATCAGTCCCGGCTACCGCCAGCCAAACCCAGCAGCGACAACAGGCTCGTAAAGATGTTGTACACATCCAGATAAATCGACAAGGTCGCGCTGATGTAGTTGGTTTCGCCGCCGTTGACAATGCGTTGCACGTCATACAGGATGAAAGCGGAGAAGATGCCGATGGCCAGCACGGAGATCGTCATCGCCAGCGCCGACAGGCCCAGGAAGATGTTGGCGACCGAGGCCAGGATCAGCATGATCACGCCGGCAAACAGCCACTTGCCCATCAGCGAGAAATCGCGCTTGGAGACGGTGGCCCAGCTTGCCATGACGGCGAAGATGCAGGCGGTGCCGCCGAAAGCCGTCATGATGAGGCTGGCGCCGTTGCTGTAGCCCAGGGTGCGGGTCAGGATGGGCGTCAACATCAAGCCCATGAAGAAGGTAAAGCCCAGCAGCACGAACACGCCGGCGGCGGTTTCCTTGGTCTTTTCAATGGCGTAGATGAAGCCGAAGGCGATCGCCATGAAGAACAGGAAGCCCATCATGCCGGTGAACATCGGCAGGTGCATCTGGACGCCGACGACGGCACCGAGCACGGTCGGGATCATTGACAGGGCCAACAGCCAGTAAGTATTGCGCAGGACGCGGTGGCGCACTGCCTGGCTGCCAGCCGCGACGTCGTAGCCTTGCATAGTGGGAATCATGGTGCCTCCGGTGGGTAAAAGGTTCGAACAATGAAAAGCATAGCACGACAGTGCCGTAAAAATTCGGTGAAAACTATCGTATTTACACGCCCTTGAAATGGGGCAACTGTAACATCACCTAGCAGGGCAGTGCAATATAGGTCATGTGGGGCTTCTATGGTAAAATCAAAGGTTAATTGAGTTCCTATTTTCTCGATTTAGAGCGCCTACCAAATCCCCCCATGGCCGCGTTGCTCCGGCTAGCCGTGCAACCGCACTGTCTTCGCCGTCGCGCCTTGCCCTGGGAGCATTTCTTAGGCGCTCTTCAACCTTTCTTTTTATTGGAGTTTTTACAAATGGCAATCGAACGCACCCTGTCGATCATCAAACCAGACGCAGTTGCAAAAAACGTCATCGGCCAAATCTACAGCCGTTTTGAAGGCGCTGGCCTGAAGATCGTCGCCGCCCGCATGACCCAGTTGTCGCGCGAACAGGCTGAAGGCTTCTACGCTGCCCACAAAGAGCGCGGTTTCTTCAAGGATCTGGTTGATTTCATGGTTTCCGGCCCTGTCATGATCCAGGCCCTGGAAGGCGAAAACGCCGTCCTGGCCCACCGCGACCTGATGGGTGCGACCGATCCGAAGAAAGCTGCGCCAGGCACCATCCGCGCTGACTTCGCCGATTCCATCGACGCCAACGCCGTGCACGGTTCGGACGCTGTCGAAGCTGCAAAAGTTGAAATCGCTTATTTCTTTCCAGAAGTTAAGTAGTCAAGTAATCAAGTAACACCGCCTTTCCCTGCCGCCCCTGGCTGCGGGGAAAGGTCATTGAAGATATTGGAATACAGATCATGACGACTCTCACCAACCTGCTGGACTTCGATCCCGCGCAACTCGTCGCCTATTGCGCCGACTTGGGTGAGAAGCCGTTCCGCGCCAAGCAGTTGCAGCGCTGGATCCACCAGTTCGGCGCCAGCGACTTCGACAGCATGACCGACCTGGCCAAGTCCCTGCGCGACAAGCTCAAGACCCGCGCCGAAATCCGCGCGCCCGCCGTCATCAGCGACCATACCTCCACGGACGGTACGCGCAAGTGGCTGGTCGATGTTGGCAATGGCAATGCCGTCGAAACCGTGTTCATCCCGGAAGAAAATCGCGGCACCCTGTGCATCTCGACCCAGGCCGGCTGCGCCGTCAACTGCCGCTTCTGCTCGACCGGCAAGCAAGGGTTCAACCGCAACCTGACGGTGGCGGAAATCATCGGCCAGTTGTGGATGGCCGAGTTCGAACTGCGCCGGACCAAGGGCATCGAACCGGGCCCGAAAGGCGAGCGCCAGATCACCAACGTGGTGATGAAGGGCATGGGCGAGCCCCTGCTCAATTTTGAACCGACTACTACGGCGCTCAAGCTTATGCTGGACGACAACGCCTACGGCCTGTCGCGCCGCCGCGTGACCTTGTCGACCTCGGGCGTGGTGCCGATGATGGACAAGCTGGCCCAGGAAGTGCCGGTCGCCCTGGCCGTGTCGCTGCACGCCTCGAACGACAAGCTGCGCGATGGCCTGGTGCCCCTGAACAAGAAATACCCCCTGCGTGAACTGATGGCTGCCTGCAAGCGCTATCTGGAATTCGCCCCGCGCGACTTCATTACCTTTGAATACT
>JBJMVV010000160.1:0-6970 GCA_045810505.1 Massilia sp. | reverse complement strand
GTCTCCATGAATCAACGCCATCTGCTTCTCGCCGCCGCCCTCGCCACTGTCTGCACCGCCGCCGCTGCCGCGGACGGGGCCAAAAAAACCGTCGAAAAAGAACAGTGCTTTGGCGTTGCCAAGGCCGGCCAGAACGATTGCGGCACCGCCACCCATGGCTGCGCAGGCCAGGCTGCGGTCGACAACGACCCCGCGGAATGGCGCTCCGTCGCCAAGGGCAGCTGCGAAAAGGCCGGCGGCAAGCTGGCTGATCCAAAGGCCGCTCCGGCCATGTCCGACGCCGGCGTAAAATAAGAGTGTGAGATGACGGGGCACGCGCTCGGCGTTGGCATCGGCCTGCGCGCCGCCCATTACCGCGACTTTCTCGCGGCGCCCCAGCCGGTCGGCTGGCTGGAAGTGCATACCGAAAATTTTTTCCACCAGTCGGGCTGGGATGCCCAGGTGCTGCAGCGTTTGCGCCGCGACTATCCCGTCAGCCTGCACGGGGTGGGGCTGGGCCTGGGTTCGGCGCGCGGATTTTCGAACGAGCACCTGCGGCGCGTGTGCGCCCTGGCCGAGCGCATCGAACCTGTGCTGGTGTCCGAGCATCTGAGCTGGGGCGCCGTCGCCGACCGCCAGCTCAACGACCTGCTGCCGCTGGCGCTCGACCGCGCCGCCCTCGACCTGGTGGCGCAGCGCATCGAGCAGGTGCAGGAGGCGTTGAAACGCACCATCCTGCTGGAAAATGTGTCGACCTATCTGCGCTTTCAGGACGACGCCATGAGCGAAGCGGAATTTTTGGCGGCCCTGGCCACGCGCACAGGCTGCGGCCTGCTGCTCGATGTGAATAATCTGTACGTCAACCAGTGCAACCACGGCGAAGATGCCGTGTCCGCCATTGCCGCCATTGCCGCGCTGGCCCGCAACAGCGTCGGCGAAATCCACCTGGGCGGCCATCTCGTCACGCCGGCCGCCGTCGTCGACCACCATGGCGCCGCCGTTGCGCCTGCTGTCTGGGAACTGTACCGTGCCGCCCTGGCCGCCTTCGGGTCCGTGCCGACCCTGATTGAATGGGACACCGATGTGCCGCCGCTGGCTGAACTGCTGGCCGAAGTGGAATCGGCGCGCGCCATCAGTGCCGAAGCGGGGCAGGGCGTTGCAGTGTGGACAGCGCGCGAGCCGGCATGGCCTCATCGCACCGCCGATCTGGCTGAAAACCAGCAGCTTTTCTCTGACGCCCTGTTTGCCAGCGACGCCATCGACAGGGCGGTCCCCCTGTTTGCCGGGAGCAAGGTGGCGGCCCGGTTGGCCTTGTACCGCGGCCATCTGACCGGCACCTGGGAAAAAATCCTCGCGGCCGCCTTTCCGGTCCTGCGCGAACTGGTGGGCGAAGAATTTTTCGGCGGCTTGGCGCGCGCTTTCGGCATGGCCCATCCTTCCGAGGATGGCGACCTGAACCGCTTCGGCGGCGGCTTTGCCGGGTTTATCGACGGCTTCGAGCACGCGGCCCCGTATCCTTATCTGGCCGACATGGCCCGGCTCGAATGGGCCCTCCACAACAGCTATTATGCAGCCGATGCCGAGGCGCTTGCTGCTGCCGATCTGGCTGGTCTGTCACCCGCCGATTTCGATGCAGCCCGGTTTGCCTTGCACCCGGCGGCGTGCCTGCAGCGTTCTCCCTGGGCGGTGGCGACCCTGTGGCACGCCCATCACGGCGGCGAATTTCCGGCCGAAATGGCGGCGCCGGAACAGTGGGTGGTGGCGCGCCCCCAGTGGAAGCCGCAGTTGACGGCTGTGTCGCCGGCGGAATTTGCCGCGCTCAGGCAGGTGGAGGAGGGCGCCAGCATGGGCCAGGCGCTCGATGCGGCCTTTGCGCTTGAGCCGCAGTTTGATATTGCCCGGGCGCTGGGGCAGTGGCTGGCGCTGGGCTTGCTGATACGGGGCCGGACGTAAAAACGGCGCCATCAAGGCGCCGTCTTGTTCTCGCGGGGACAGCGTTCAGTGAAACGCACGCAGCACCCGCGCTTCGCCGGTGCTGTCAGCATGCTTGAGACTGGCGGCACGGGTGGCCACCATCATCCGCTCGAGCTGGGCGTCTTCAAAGCGCGCCAGTTCTTCGGTGGCGGCGCTCAGGGCCTGGGCCAATTTGGCCCGTGCATTCTGATACAGCATGCTGGTGTACTGGTCCGTATTTTTCAGCAGCTCTTCCGCGTTTTCAATCACGACTCGTAAATCGCCGATCAGCCGCTGCTGGCTTGGCTGGTTATCGTTGGGCCCGTTCATGGCATCCCCTTTGGCCGGTTAGTGACGTCTTATAATATAAGCAAGCAAGCCCAAGAGGTATTGTGTCGCCGCAAACCCTGTCGGACTCCCGCTCTCCCACCTACCCCTGTCACTGACGCCGCGCACCCCGATCAGGCGCTAACCGCCTTCGCCCGCGCCCGGCACCACGCTGATACGCACATCGCCCAGGCTGACGGTCTGGCCGGCGCGGATCTTCGCGGTCTTGCGCGATTCCGGCTTGCCGTCGACCTTGACACCGCCGCTGGCGACAACATTCTTGCCGGCGCCGCCGCTATCAACCAGGCCCACCAGCTTTAACAGTTGGTTGACCTCGACAAATTCGCCATTCAGTTCAAAAGTAAGTTTCTGCATAATATATTGATGATATTACATTGTTCGTTAAAAGACGCACACAAGCTCATGCATAAAAGCATTAACCCGGACGGGTCATAGCCAGCGGCACAATCCACTGATTAAATTGCTCTTCCGTGACAAATCCCAGCTGGAGCGCCGCCTGTTTGAGCGTCAGACCGTCGTGCTGGGCCAGCTTGGCAATCTGGGCGGCGCGGTCGTAGCCGATATGGGGCGCCAGCGCCGTCACCAGCATCAGCGAGCGCTCCATCAGTTCGCCGATCCGCTCCAGGTTGGGTTCGATGCCCTGGGCGCAGAATTGATCGAAGGAGCGCATGCCATCGGCCAGCAGCCGCGCGCTCTGCAGGAAGTTATGGGCGATCATCGGCTTGAACACATTCAGTTCGAAGTTGCCCATGGCGCCGCCCACGGTGATGGCGACGTCGTTGCCAAACACCTGGCAACACAGCATGGTCAGCGCTTCGCACTGGGTAGGATTGACCTTGCCCGGCATGATGGAACTGCCCGGCTCGTTTTCCGGGATGGTGATTTCGCCCAGGCCCGAGCGGGGGCCGGACGCCATCCAGCGCACGTCATTGGCGATCTTCATCAGGGCCGTGGCCAGCGTCTTCATGGCGCCATGGGCCGCGACGAGCGCATCGTGGCCCGCCAGCGCGGCAAACTTGTTTGGCGCGGACATGAAGCCCAGGCCCGTGCGGGTCGCCAGTTCGTTGGCGATGCGGCCGGCAAACTCCGGGTGCGCATTCAAACCGGTGCCGACCGCGGTGCCGCCGGCGGCCAGCAGCAATACGCCGGGCATCACGTTTTGCAACTGCAGCCCCGCATATTCCAGCTGGGCCGCATAGCCGGAAAATTCCTGGCCCAGGGTCAGGGGCGTGGCGTCCTGCAGGTGGGTGCGGCCGATCTTGACGATGTCGGCGAAGTCGTGCGCCTTCTGTTCCAGGGTGCCACGCAACTGCGCCAGGGCGGGCAGCACGACGTTGGCAAGCGCTGCGGCGGCGGCCACGTGCATGGCGGTCGGAAACATGTCATTGGACGACTGGCCCATGTTGACGTGGTCGTTCGGGTGCAGCAGGCGCGCTTCGCCCCGCTCGCCGCCGAGAATTTCGGAAGCGCGGTTGGCCAGCACCTCGTTCATGTTCATGTTCGACTGGGTGCCTGAACCCGTCTGCCAGACGGCGAGGGGGAATTCCTCAGCGTGCTGGCCAGCCAGCACTTCGTCGGCAGCCTGGACGATGGCGTCGGCCAGCTTGCCGTCAAGCTTGCCCAGCGAGCGATTGACTTCGGCCGCGGCCCGCTTGACCTGGGCGAGGGCGGCCACCAGCTCAGGCGCCATGCGTTCGCTGGAGATATGGAAGTGGTGCAGGGAACGCTGGGTTTGCGCACCCCACAACTGCGCGGCAGGGACTTCGATAGGGCCAAAACTGTCTTTTTCGATCCGGTGATCCATGGCTGATCCTGTTTTTGTGGATTATTCGACGAGCGTGATTAAAGAGTTTACTCCAACGCGCGTTAACCATACTGGGGCGTCACTTTTTGCCGCCCGGACCCTGACGCCAGGCTTTAATCTCATCCACATGCAATTTCGTCATTTATTTAGCGGCCTCGCCCTTGTGCTTGCCAGCGCCACCGCCAGCGCGGTCGAGCTGGGCGAGGTCATCATGCGCTCCCACCTGGGCCAGCCCCTGTCGGCCGATGTCGAACTGACCGGCCTGGCCAGCGACGCCGCGCCCGTGCAGGTGGGCCTTGCCGAGCTCGATGTCTACAAGGGCGCCAGCATCGGCATGCATCCGGCCCTGTCCGCCGCCAGCGTCACCACCTTCCGGCGCGACGGCCGCCGCTGGTTGCACATCGGTTCGATGGTGCTCACCCGGTCGGACCACGTGCCGATCTTTTTCACGCTGACTGAAAACGGCCAGAAATCCGTGCGCCAGGTGACTTTGTGGCTGACGCCGGACCCGAATCCGGCACCTGCGCCTGCATCCGCACCTGCGCCCGCACCCGAGCCGGGGCCGGTGATGGCCCCGTCCGTGCCCGTGGCAGCGCCGGTCCCGGCCCCGGCGCCGGCCGCGGCCGTCGTCAAGCCCGCCGCAGCGGCGCCCGCAGCCGCGCCCGCCAAATTCATCCCCGCTCCCGCCAGCGTGCGCCACGCGCTGACCTTGCCCCATGCGCCCAAGGCCGCAGCCTGCCCGACAGCCGGCGCCACCACCGTCGACGATGCCGCCTGCGTGGCGCTCGACGCCAAGAATGTCGCGCTGAACGCCCACCTGGTCGAACTGGAAGACAAGGTCAAGCAATTGAGCGCGGCCTTGCAGGTAAAGGCGGCGCCCGTGCCAGCGCCAGCGGCAAGCCCGGTCGCGCCAAAAATCATCCCCGTGATAGCCAAGCCATTGCCGAGCAAGCTGGTGCCGATGGGCTCGGCCCCGCCGGAACCTGCGGCGGGCAAGCCCTGGCTGGTGATCGGGATTGCCGCCGCCATCATTTTAAGTCTGGTTGCCGGCCTGTCCGTCATGCTGCTGCGTCAGCGTAAAAAGACCCGCCTGAAACGCAAGGCAAGCGAATTGATCGCCACGACGGCGCCGCCCAAGCCGAGTTTTATCGCCAGCGTGAAAAACCGCTTGATGCCGGCGCGTGCAGCCCCATCTGAGATAGCGCAGCACCGGCTTGAGCCAGACGAAGTGGCCGATACGGTGCCGGCTTTATAGGCCGGCGGATAAAACTGGACAGCGGCGATTCGATAGAAATAATTTGTCTACACAAGCGCGCAAAATCCGTTATACTCATTTCATGATTTAAAGACAACGCGACACGGGCTTGCGCAGTCACCAACGATAGGTGGCGCGAGTAACAGGCAATCGTTGAGGAAACGCCTGTCGTGGAAGCAGTCTCGCCGCCGACCATGCGCTGCGGGACGCCGGATGCAACCGGCACGAGGCGACGCCAGGAGATACCTGGCGATCGCTCTCCCCGATTCCCGTTCCAGCGACGCTGGGACGAAAAAAAGCGCCCCTTGAGGCGCTTTTTACTTGATTGGTCAAGTAATTAGTCATACTGGTAATAAAAAAGCGCCCTGCAGGGCGCTTGATCGATCGGTGCTGTAACAGCTCAGTGCGCCGCTTCCGCCACCACATTGTTCATCCAGGGTTCCGTGACGTCGCGAATGGCGCGGTCGTTGGCCATGATTTGCTTGAGCAGGGCAATCTTGCGGCTGCGCGCTTCGCCGGACAGGGCAGGGACGCCCGTTTGCACGGCCATCGTGTGTTGGGCGCACTGTTTTTCCAAGGCGGCCAGGGAAGCCCAATCGCCAGCCTGTGCGGCAATCGACATCTTTGCTGTCAAACCAGCAAGTTGTTCGTACATGCTTACAACGTCGTTTGAGGTCATGTTGGCACCACCATTGTTTCGATCGGATTACCGCTTGTCCTTCCATAACGGCTCCGGCTGAGCAAACTTTAGGGGTCGCGTTCGATTATTTTTCGATTTCTTTCAATTTGTTACGAACTGCGGAAAACTTGAACGCTTGACAAGCCGGGCCAGCAGGATGCCGTTTTGATATCCCAACCATGCCGCATTTACGGCATTCTGGCGGCTGTTTTTGCAGTTCGTCGCATTGCCGCTGCCGCTGTCCGGCAGGCCGATTACAGTGCAGGCTGACGATATTCATCACAATCATCCGGAGCACCATGAAATCTCTCCCCCTCGCGCTGGCGCTGACCATGGCCCTGGGCAGCGGCGCAGTTCAGGCCGAAGCCCCCTTCAATTTTGCCGCCACCCCGGGCAAGTTGCCGAAAGACGTGGTCCCGGTGCAATACGCCGCCCACCTCACGCCCAATCTGAAGGACAACACTTTCCTGGGCGCTGAAACCGTCGAGATCGACGTGCTGGCAGCGACCTCGACCATCATGCTCAACGCCGTCAACCTCGACATCGACAGCGCTACCCTGGCCGGCAAGCAGATCGGCGAGCTGAAACTGGCGCCGGTGCTGGACGCCGCCCAGCAAACTTTGAGCTTCCGTCTGGAAAAGCCGTTGGCGCCGGGCCGCTACGTGCTGGCGCTGAAGTTCCGGGGCTTGATCAACCGCGAAGCGCGCGGCATGTTCCATATGTCGTATAAAAACGGCGAGCAACAGAAAACCATGCTGGCCACCACCATGGAGCCGACCGATGCCCGCCGTCTCCTGCCCTCCTGGGATGAGCCGTCCTTCCGCGCCACCTTCAAACTGACGGTCGACCTGCCGCCCAACTTCAAGGCTTATTCCAACACGCCGATTGAAAAGCAGGAAAAGCTCGAGTCCGGCCTGCAGCGCACCGCCTTTGGCGTCACGCCGAAAATGCC
>JBJMVV010000159.1:0-9224 GCA_045810505.1 Massilia sp. | reverse complement strand
GCGGGGCGACGCGCTCTCGCTGGTGATTATCGACAAGCTGCCGTTCGCGCCGCCCGACGATCCGGTGCTGGCCGCGCGCATCGACGTGATGGAAAAGCAGGGCATGAACGGCTTCATGCACCACACCTTGCCGGAAGCGATCATCAACCTGAAGCAGGGCGCCGGCCGCCTGATCCGCGACGAAACCGACCGCGGCGTGCTGATGATCTGCGATCCCCGCCTGATTTCGAAGTCCTACGGCAAGCGCGTCTGGCAATCGCTACCGCCGTTCAAGCGCACGCGGGTGCAGGACGAGGTAATCGAATTCTTCAAACAAAAGTAAAACCCTACTTTTGTTTGGGCTGAAGTGAGAAAAAGCCCCCGGGGGACCCGGGAGCTTTTTAGTGAACGCAAACCCGATTCAGATCGACGGCGCCTCGGGGCGTGACGTTTCGGTTTTCATTTTTCACATCGCAAACCTGGGGCGTCAACCCGGTCAAGCGCTAGTTTTGCTTTCAGAGTAATGTTGTGTTAGCGTTCAGTAATTCCGCGTGGAAATATAGGAGCTTGCATGTTCACTCGTCTCAGCCGTAGTTTCGACCTTATCAAAGCCAGCGCCACCGTTCTGCGGGCGCAGCGGCAGTTGCTGCTGTTTCCTCTGATTGCAGGCGCGGCGATGACCTTTATCGTCGTCAGTTTCCTGATTCCCTTGTTTGCCAGCGGCAGCTTCGACCACGCGGAGCGCGGCGGCTTTTCGCCGATGACGTACTCCCTCACCTTCCTGCTGTACGTGATCAATTATTTCATCATGTTCTACTTCAACACGGCGCTCGTCGCGTGCGTGATGCAGCACTTCGATGGCGGCACGCCGACTTTGTCCGACGGCATGCGCGCGGCCAATGCCCGCTTCGGCGCCATCCTCGGCTACGCCGTCATTTCGGCCACCATTGGCATGGTCCTTCGCGCCATCCAGGAGCGCGTGCCTTTTGCCGGCAAGGTGATCGTGGCCCTGATCGGCGCCGGCTGGGCAGTGGCATCCTTCCTGGTGGTACCGGTGCTGGTGGTGCAAAACACGGGGCCGATTGAATCGGTGCGCGAGAGCGCTTCGCTGATGCGCTGCACCTGGGGCGAAAACGTGGCGGGTCAGGCCGGCATGGGCTTCGCGTTCGGCCTGATCCAGTTGGCCGTGGTCACCGTCGCCGCGCTGCTGACGGCCGTGGTGGTCACCATGCACCTGGCCGTGCTGGTGATTCCGATCCTCGTGCTGACCGTGGTCGCGGTACTGGGCGTGATGCTCACCCACACCGCGCTGACGGGAATTTATTCGGCCACCCTGTACCGCTACGCTGAAACCGGCAAGGTCGAAGGCTTTGACGACGGTGTCCTGAGCACCGCCTTTCTGCCGAAATAGGCTGATGTTGCTCAGGGCTGGATCACCACCTTGCCCGTCACCTTTCTTGCCGCCATATCATTCAGGGCCTGCGCCGTTTCATGCAAGGCGTAGCGCCCTGAAATGCGGGGCTTGATTTTTCCCTCCGCCATCCATCCCAATAGCTGACGCATGCCAGCCAGATTGGCCTTCGGCTCGCGCTTGGCAAACTCTCCCCAGAATACCCCGACCAGGGAGGCGCCCTTGAGCAAGGTCAAATTCAGGGGCAGTTTCGGGATCTCGCCATTGGCAAAACCCACCACAAGGTAGCGTCCCCTCCAGGCAATCGAACGGAAGGCGGGTTCGGCGTACTCGCCGCCGACGGGATCGTAGATCACATCGGGCCCTTTGCCGCCCGTGGCCGCCTTGATGGCTTCGCGCAAATCTTCCTTTGTATAGTTGATCGTGGCGTCGGCGCCGTGTTCGCGGCAAATGGCCAGTTTTTCATCGCTCGAGGCGGCCGCGATCACGGTGGCGCCCAGCGCCTTGCCGATCTCGATGGCGGCCAGTCCCACCCCGCCGGCCGCACCCAGTACCAGCATGGTCTCGCCCGCCTTGAGCGCGGCGCGGTCGACCACGGCGTGGTGCGAGGTGCCGTAGGTGAGGGTGATGGCGGCGGCAGTGTCGAAATCCATGCCAGGCGGCATCGGCATAACGGCCGCGGCGGACGCCACCGCCTGCTCCGCAAATGCACCCTGGGCAACGAAGGCAATCACCTTGTCGCCGATCTTGAGGTGGCTGACGCCGTCACCGACCTGCGCCACCACGCCGGACAGTTCGCTGCCGGGCGTGAAGGGCAGGGCGGGCTTGACCTGATATTTGCCCTGGATGATGAGCACGTCGGGGAAATTCACGCCGGCCGCCTTGACGTCAATTACCACTTCGCCGGGTCCTGCCACCAGGGCGGGCAACTCTTCCACCACCAGGCTGTCGGGCAAGCCCCACTGGGCGCAGCGCACTGCTTTCATCATCGGTCTCCTTGGTTTTATAAAAATAGTACGACCGTTTGATTATGCCGGATTTCGCCCCGCGTGTGGCTTCTCCGTAGCGTTACCCCGACCTTTGCGTGCGCACAAGGGGCGCAAGCGATGGGCTTGTTACAGTCGTGACAGTGTCGTTGGCATTTTGCAAATAAGGAGGCTGCAATGGCGATCCGTTATGGCTGTTTCTTCAGTTATGCCCAAGGCCGCTACGACCTGATGGTCAAGTTCAAGACCGAACTCACCGCAGCGCTGCGCTGCTATCTCGAACCCTATTTCGACAACGAAATGGAACTGTTCATCGACACCGAGCAGCTGGGCGGCGGCGACGACATCGAACGCAAGATTGCCCGCGCCATGTGCCAGAGCGTGGCCATGATCCTGATCTATACCCCCAAATACGAATCGCACCCTTTTACCCGGCGTGAACATGCCGCCATGCAGTTAATCGAGGCTGAGCGCGCCACCTGGTATGAGCTGCCCAGCCACCTCACCATTCCTGTGATCATGACGCGCCATCCCGTATCGCTGCCGCCGCAAATCGCCAATTCCAGCATGTATGTCGATTTCTCGCGTTTCACGATGGCAACGCCGGACCTGAAGTCCAATCCCGACTTCATCCCCGCGATTGAAAAGATCGTCACCCGCATCGTCGAGCACTATGAACTGCAAAAGATCTGGACACCGCCAGGTCACGATTGCAACCAATTCGTGCTTCCCGATGTCCCACCTGAATGGCGTTCTGTTCCCCCTTTGTCGTTCCCAAAAAAATAAGGATAACCATGGAAAATACCCGCTTTGCCTTGCCGCTGTTGCCCACACCAGGCAAGTTGACAACCGTCTATGCCGTCGATGGAGGCGCTGTCCGCAACGCCGTCCTCTCGACCATGGCCACCCTGCTGGCCGAACGCGCGCGCGCCGGCACGCCGGTGCTGATGATTGACTGGGACACCGAGTCGCCGGGGCTGCATGACGAGTTCGGCCGCGGCGGCACCCGGCCCGGACTGCTGGAATATTTCGCCGCCTGCCGGGCCCAGCTCGAGTTGTTGCACGAGCATCCGGCGCCGGACCGCCAGCGCTACGAAAGGGGCGCCGGCGAGCGGCCGGCCAGCTCCTGCCCGGACCAGGCCGAACTACGCTGCGCCCGCCAGGTCTTCGAGGCGGTTGACTGGGAACCCTTTGTCGAACGGGTCGACGACAGCCATCCCCTGTACCTGATGCGCGCCGGGGCGTTCGACGACAGTTATGGCGAACGGGCCGCCGCGGCCGACTGGGAGGGACTGTTTGCGGCCAGTCCCAGCCTGTTCCGCTGCTTTGCCGAACATCTTTCGCGCCGATTTGGCCACGTCCTGGTGGCCAGCCGGGGCGGGCGCTCGGCCGCGGTCAGCGTCTGCACCAGCCTGTTGCCGGACCGCCTGATCATGCTGTTTTCGCCGGGATGGCGCAGCCTCGACGGCGCCTGCGGGGTGGTGCGGCGCGCCATCGAATATCGCAGCAGCCATGAAGACGCCCAGCGCGCGCTGCTGGTCTATCCGATGCCGGTCGATCTCGATGGCGCCGACCTGGGGCGCCGCCTGCGCTGGCGTCATGGCGATCCCGGCAGCGAAGCCGGCGGCTACCAGGCTGTGCTCGAAAAACTGCTGCGCGACAGCTACGCCATGCCCGACCTGTCGCTCGACAGTTATCTGGACCATGTACAACTGCAGCAGCTCAACGCCATGTCGGAAGCGCTGGCGCCCCGCCTGCCGCTGACGGCGGACCGCTTTTCTCTGGCGCGCGGCGTGTCCGACCTGCTCGACTGGGTTGCCGACGGCGCTTTCCCATGGCAGCCGCGCAGCGAACTGGCGCTGGGCCGGCGGATCCAGCAGGCGCGCGCGGCCGACCCGCAAGGCGTCTCGCCCGCCGCCCAGACCCGGCTGGCGGCCGATCTGCTTGAACTCGGCCGCCTGCAGGAAGGCCAGGGACGCCAGCAGGCGGCGCTGGCCAGCGTCAGCGAAGCGGCCACCCTGCAGGCGCAATTGTGGGGGCCGGATCACGCCGACACCCGCGGCGCACGGGCCAGCCTGGCCGCGGCCCTGCGCCAGTGTGGCAGCAGCGAAGCGTCGACGGACTTGTACGCCAGCCTGTTCGAGGAGTGCGGCCGCGAGCTGGGCCACGCGCACGCCGACACCCTGGCTGCCCGCGCCGGCCTGGCCGCGGCGCTGGCCGATTGCGGCCGCTTCGATGCGGCGCTGGCCCACGCCGAGCAGGTGGTGGCCGGCTGGCGCGAGCGCCATGGCCTCAATCACCGCGCCACCCTGGAAGCCCAGGCCGCCCACGCCAGCCTGCTGGCCCAGGCCGGCGATCTTGGCCGGGCCCGCATGCTGCTCGAACAGGTGCTCGAGGGCAGGGAAAGGGTACTGGGCGCCGAACACGCCGACACCCTGGCCGGCATGGCCAGGCTGGCCGACGTATTGGCCCGCATGGGCCATCTCGACACGGCGCGCGGCCTGCAGGAGCAGGTGCACGCCAGCCGCAAGCGCTTGCTTGGCCATGACCACGCCGACAGCATTGCGGCCGGCATGGCGCTGGCTGAAACCGTGGCCGCCCAGTGCGACCTGCCGACGGTGGGCCAGTTGTGTGGCCCGCTGGCGGCCGCCTGCGAACGCCGCTACGGCAGCGCTCACCTGCCCGCCTGCAGCGCCGAACTGCAAATGGCCAGCGCGCTGGCCCGCCAGTCCGGCCTGATGGGCGCGCCTTCGCCTTCGCCATCTCATCCGTCGGCGCCGGCGCCGTCCGGTGTGCGCCCGCTCGCCAGCCTGGCGGCGGCCAGCGCGCCGCACGAAAGCGGTTTCGTATCGTGTTCGGGCAGCCTGGGGGAGGGCAGCATGGGGGAGGGTGCTTGGGACTTGGGCGGCGGGCACCATGTCGACGCCCTGGAAATCGAACGGGGCGTGATCCGGCTCGAACAGATGGAGGACCGCAGCGCCGACGAAGCGCGAGAGCTGGCCGATCGTCTGCGTGAGCCGGTCATGATGGCCGATCTGGCGTCACCGGTGCGTCAGCGGGGCGTGCGCGCCATCGTCAACGTGTATTTCCACCAGGGTGACACTGACGCGCTGATTGCCTTCATGCAGGAGCAGCGGCCCATGCCGATCCGCTGACGGCGCCGTCCGGCAGGCTGCCGCCGGCTTGCCCGGCAGCCTGTGAGCGCCTTCGCGCCTGCAAAAGCGGGCTCGGCGGGCGCCGGTGTTGGATGCATGTTGGCCGTTTGTTGGATGTATGTGTCTGTTTGTCGGCTGTCTGTATCGCACTCGCCCGCTTCTGTTGCGTGCCGGTGCACCGGTCAAGAATGTTTTATTGGACGTGAACGATCCCGCGGCGGCATCGGGTAAAATTGCCGTATGAGAATACTTATCAGTAACGACGACGGCTATCTCGCCCCTGGCATCGAGGCGCTGGCCAATGCCCTGGCCAGCGTGGCGGACATCGTCGTGTTCGCGCCGGACAGCAACCGCTCCGGCGCCTCGAACTCGCTCTCGCTGGACCGCCCCCTGTCGGTGCAGCAGGCCGCCAACGGCTTTTATGTGGTCAATGGCACGCCTACTGACTGCGTCCACGTCGCCCTTACTGGCGTGCTGGACTACCGCCCCGACCTGGTCGTCTCCGGCATCAACAACGGCCCCAACATGGGCGACGACACCCTGTATTCCGGCACCGTCGCCGCCGCCACCGAAGGTTATCTGTTCGGCATTCCGGCGATTGCCTTTTCCCAGGCCGAGCACGGCTGGGCCCATATCGACGCGGCGGCCAAGGTGGCGCGCGACATCGTCCTGCGCCGCTTCGACGAATTGCAGGCGCCCTGGCTGATGAACGTCAACATCCCGAACCTGCCGTATGAACAGATGGGGCCGCTTACCCCGACCCGGCTGGGACGCCGCCACCAGGCCGAGCCCGTTATCCGCGCGAACGACCCCCGTGGCCGCCCGATTTTCTGGATTGGCCCGCCGGGCGCGACGCGCGATGCGGGCGAGGGTACCGATTTCCACGCCGCTGCCAGCGGCCTGGTCTCCATCACCCCCTTGCAGATCGACCTGACCCACCGCGATCAATTGCAGCAGCTGGCGCGGGGGCTGGCGTGACGGAACGGCGCAGCACCTTTCCCTTGCCCCTGTCGTCGGTGACAGGGCCGGATCGCCGCACCAGCGGTAATCCGGCGCCCGCCTCCGCCAGCGGGGCGCGGGTGGCAACGCCGCAGACGGCAACCCGCAATGCGTCCAGCGAACAGCAAAAATACCAGCAGCAGGCCCGTCCCAAACCAGTCAGCTACGCGCCCGCCGCGGTTGCCGCCCCGTCCAAATCGCACAGCCAGGCAATGCAGCGGGCCCAGGCCGCCCTGCCTGCCGCACCGCGGCCTGACCTGATGACTTCGGCGGCCATCCGCCATGCCATGGTGGTGCGCGTCGCCAAGCAAGGCGTGCAGGACAATGTGGTCCTGAACGCCCTCGACAGCGTGCCCCGCCACGCTTTCATCGAGCCGGCCCTGTCCGCCCAGGCGTATATCGATGCGTCCTTGCCGATCGGCCATCATCAGACCATTTCCCAGCCGTATATCGTGGCGCGCATGATCGAAGTGATGCGCAACGGCCGCCAGCTCGACCGGGTGCTGGAAATTGGCACCGGTTGCGGCTACCAGGCTGCCGTGCTGTCCTGTATTGCCAAAGAAATATTTTCCATCGAGCGGATCAAGCCTTTGCACGAGCTTGCGAAGGCAAATTTACGACCATTACGCATTGCTAACCTGCGCTTGCACTACGGAGATGGTATGCTTGGCCTCCCGCAAGTTGCTCCCTTTGATGGCATCATCCTCGCCGCCGCCGGCCTGGAAGTGCCACGGGCCCTGCTTGAACAACTCGCCATCGGCGGCCGCCTGGTTGCGCCGGTGGGCGCGCAGGTACAGCATCTGCAACTGATTACCCGCAGCGGCAAGGCGGAATGGCTGAGCGAAACCCTGGAGGCCTGCCATTTTGTTCCCTTGCGTCCCGGCATCGTGTAGCGCTGCCCCCATGTGTAACCAATAATGATGAGAATGAAACAAACCCGTCTTGTACTGTTGCTGACCCTCTCCCTGGGCGTGCTGGCCGGCTGCAGCACCGCCAACCGCCGTGCCCCCATCATCGACCGCCAGCCCGCACCCGTGACCGTGCGCCCCGCGCCCGTGGCCGCGCCCCAGGCGCGTGATGACGACAAGGACGAAGCGCGCGGCGTGTATGTTGTCAAGAAAGGCGACACCCTGCTGCGCATCGCGCTTGACCACGGCCAGAACTACCGCGATATCCTCGCCTGGAACAATCTGCCCGATCCCAACGACATCAAGGTCGACCAGGTGCTGCGCGTCTCGCCCCCCGCCAAGGCCGCCAGCAGCGTGGTGACCACGGCGCCAGTGACGATGCCGGAATCGCGTCCGCTGCCGGCGACACCCAAGAAAGTGGTGCCGCGCGGCGAGAAGAAGCCGTACAGCGAAGCGACCCTGGCTGAAATGAAGAAGGACGATGACGGCAAACCTGATGCGAAGAGCGAGGGCAAGCCTGACGCGCGTCCCGCCGCCCCTGCCGTGGCCGCCGCGCCTGCGCCCAGCGTGGTCACGCCAGGCAACAGCGCCAAGGCTGATGACGAAGACAGGCTGAGCTGGATGTGGCCGTCAGAAGGACGCATCATCGCCACCTTTGACGAGGGAAAAAACAAGGGCGTCGACATCGCAGGCAAGCTCGGCCAGCAAGTCTCCGCGGCCGGCGCCGGAAAAGTCATGTATGCCGGATCGGGGATTCGTGGTTATGGTAATCTAGTCATCGTCAAGCACAGTAACAGCCTGCTGTCGGCCTACGCCCACAACCGCGCCATCGTGGTCAAGGAAGGGCAGACTGTCAGCAAAGGTGAGAAAATTGCCGAGATGGGCGATTCCGACGCAGACTCGGTGAAGTTGCACTTTGAAATTCGCCAGCAGGGCAAGCCGGTCGATCCGTCGAGGTTCTTGCCCAGCAGGTAGCGCGGCGTCGGCGTGTGCTGGCCCCAGAGACAGTGATTGAGGGCCCATGACACTACCGACTCAGCAGCGCGACAAGGACAGCGGCCCGGACGATGAAGGCTTCGATCCGGCATTGATCGACGGCGCCGCGCTCGATAATGAGATCGATAACGAAGTCGATGACGAGCTCATCGACGGTGACGATACCGATCGGGGCGATGCCGTCGCCGCCGCTCCCGAAGTCGTCGTCGCCGGCGTCGACGAGCTCAAGAAGGTGCTCCAGGCCGAGCTTTCCACCGACACCACCCAGCATTACCTGAACCAGATCGGCACCCGGCCCCTGCTGTCGGCCGCCGATGAAGTGCGCATCGCCACCCTGGCCAAGAGCGGCGATTTCCACGCCCGCCAGATGATGATCGAGCACAATCTGCGGCTGGTCGTCTCGATCGCCAAACACTACATCAACCGCGGCGTGGTCCTGCTCGACATGATCGAAGAGGGTAACATCGGCCTGATGCGGGCGATCGACAAGTTCGAGCCGGAACGGGGTTTTCGCTTCAGCACTTACGCCACCTGGTGGATCCGCCAGAGCATCGAACGGGCCATCATGAACCAGGCCCGCACCGTGCGCCTGCCGGTGCACATGGTGCGCGAACTGAATCAGGTGCTGCGCGCCAAATACCACCTCGAAGCCCAGCACCACGACGGCAAGGACGCCACCGTCGAAGACATCGCCCACCTGGTCGGCCGGCCCGTCGAAGAAGTGCAGGACATCCTGGCCCTGTCCGAGCACGCCACCTCGCTCGACGCGCCGCTCGACAATGATCCCCAG
>JBJMVV010000158.1:0-5526 GCA_045810505.1 Massilia sp. | reverse complement strand
TTTCCTGAAATCCTCGCGCAAGCTGATGAAGCGCGATCCGGCCAAGCTGGAGCCCTCGCACAAGCAGCAACTGATCGAGCTGTTCGAGCACAGCAAGGCGCTGGAAACCATGCACCACATGCGTGTCGAACTGGGCGCCATCTGGGAGCGCTCGCACTTTACGCGTGACCAGTTGCTGCATCAGTTGCAGGACTGGTGTGTTCGCGCGGAAGCTTCGGGGATCAAGTCGTTGCAGGAGTTTTCGATGCGACTGCGTAGCTACGCTTAATACGGCGAACTAAACAGCATCGGGGACTGACGCCGCCAGGTGTCTGTCCCCTTTTTGCTTCTACTGCAAAGTCAAAAGGGGGCCGCATTCGCATGCGAATGCCCTGACGGGTCAGTCCCGGTGGTGAATTAGGCTGCGGCGGGCATTGCCACATTAGCCCGCTCGATCCGCATCGCGGGCCACTGCATGTAGGTGATCGCACGCCACAGCCATTCAGCCGGACCGTAGCGGAAGAAGCTGAGCCAGATGTGGCTGAACACAATCTGCCCCGTCAGTAAGCACGCCGCAAAGCCCAGTTGGGCGGCGCGGCCCATGCCGTACCAGGCCAGGCCGTGGCCGAGAAAAACCAGCGACATCACCAGCGACTGCATCAGGTAATTGGTGAGCGCCATGCGGCCGAAGGGCGCCAGCACTTTGACTCTTGAAAACACCGAGCGGCTGTGCAGCATCAGCACGATCATGCCAACGTAGCCCAGGCAGGCGGGCAGGTTGCCCATCACGTGCAACGCGTCAGCCAGCATGAAGCCGTCCGTGTCGACGCCGGGCACGTGGCTGGTGGCGATGAAGCTGCCGGCCACGCCCATGCCGATGCCAATCGGCAGCAGGATGAAGGCGAACTTGCGGAACAGGGGCAGGTGGGCGCCCGTGTTTTCCATCACGCCCGAGCGGATAAACCAGGTGCCGAGCAGGAACATGCCGATCAGCAGGGTAGCGAAGCCCGACTCACCGGCCACATGCTTGGCAAAGTGTTTCGCGCGCAAACTGATCAACTCGGCGTAGCTGCCGCGGCCCATGACTTTTTCTTCCAGGGCGACCCGGTCAGCGCGTTTTTTCAAGCCTTCGGCCTTTTCCTTGGCGGCCTCGGCTTTCTTTTCCGCTGCTGTTTTCGGCACAGCCTTGGCCTTCGCCTTGGCTGTCGCATCGGCGCCCACTTTGGCAGGGGCTGTTGCAGCAACGGGCGCGGTGACAGGCGCTTCCACCGGCTTGAAATAGAAGTACAGGCCACCTGCCATTTGCATGCAAGCGAACAACATGAAAATGCCGACACCGGCGCGCCACGGACGGGCGGCGATGGGTTCGCGGAATTTTTGCGCCAGCACGGCCAGCACGCTCACCAGGATGGTGCCAGCAATGATCGGACCGCGTGGTTCTTCCGGCATGCCGGGCACGAAGGTGAACACCAGCGCGGCAACGAAGCCGACGAAGGCCAGCAGGGCGATACCGAACGCGGCGGCTGACAGTTTGAACACGCGCTTGTCGCTGCGCAGGTAGAGCGCGACCAACCCCGAAAATGCCAGCGCAAACGCCGCCGCGCCGCCAGCCTCATCGGCGCCGGGGACGAAGGCGACGCCGATGGCGACGGCGATGGCCAGCAACAGCCAGCCAGTCCTGGCGTACAGCACGACCAGCAAATACGCCGCCGCCACCGCATAGCTGAACAGGATGTCGCCCGCAAACAGAAAAATGTGGTGGGCGGCGCCGAAGACGGCGAGGGCGGCGATGCGCCGCATATACGGTTTCAGAAAGCTGCGCCCGGCCGTTTCGGCGCGGGTGAGCATGACGGCAAAGCCCATGCCGAACAGCAGCGAGAAAATGGTCCAGAACTTGCCGGCGACGAAATAGGCGACAAAGTAGGAGGCCAGCCAGTCGAGCCCGTGCAAGCCCGGCGGCATGCCCGTGCCCAGGGTCGATATGGCGCGATTGAAAAATTCGATGTTCATCACGCAGATGCCCAGCAGCGCAAAGCCGCGGACCGCATCGAGCGCTTCAATGCGTTGCCCGGCGGGCAGGGGCGCCAGGGTGCTGGCGTCCGGCAGATCAGTCAGGGTATGCATATTCAGGTCCCATTTTTTGTTTTATCGTGCTGTCATGGTAGTGTGGCCCACTTCACGATAGGACAAAATGCGACGAAGCGCACAAAAGGGCCGATGAAGCGTTATAAAAGCGGCCTGATTGTCTTTTAGGCACGGCCCTCCTTTATACTCGGACATCTTTACACATGATGATCGACCATGAAGCGACCCGGCCTTGTTTTAATCTTGTTGATGATCACCAGGCTGGCGCTGGCTGCGCCGCCGACCCAGACCATCAAAATTGCCGGCCTCGCGCAGGGCGCCGAGATCCTGGTCGACAAATGGGGCGTGCCGCACATTTATGCGCAGAACCAGGACGACCTGTTTTTCGCCCAGGGCTTCAATGCTGCGCGCGACCGCCTGTTCCAGATCGACCTGTGGCGCCGGCGCGGCCTGGGCGAATTGTCCAGCGTGTTCGGGCCCGCCTTTGTCGAGCAGGACCGGGCTGCGCGCCTGTTCCTGTTCCGCGGCGACATGGACAAGGAATGGCAGGCCTACGGCAAGGGCGCCCGCCATATCAGCGAGCGCTTCGTGGCGGGCATCAATGCCTACGTCGACTACACGGCGCAAAACCCGGCTGCGCTGCCGTTTGAATTCCGCCAGGCCGGCTACACGCCGGCACGCTGGAAGCCGGAGGACGTGGTGCGCATCCGCAGCCACGGCTTGACGCGCAACCTGAGCCAGGAAGTGGCGCGCGCCGGCGTCGTCTGCAAGGCCAGTCTGGAAGCGGATCTGGTGCGCAGCACGCCCCAGCCCGCCTGGACCACGACAGTCCCGGACGGGCTCGACCCTTGCCTGCCGGCGGGCCTGCTCGATGTGTTCAAACTCGCCACGGACAACGTTTTCTTCGGCAAGGATCCATCGATTTCTCAGCTTGATGGACAAGCGCCTGTGCGCCTGGCGGGCGCGGACCTCGAAGCGCAGCGTATGGAAGGCAGCAACAACTGGGTGGTCGCACCGGGCAAGTCGGCCACAGGGCGCGCCATCATGGCCAACGATCCCCACCGGGCATACTCGGCGCCGTCGCTGCGCTACATCACCCACCTGTCCGCGCCCGGCATGGATGTGATCGGCGCCGGCGAGCCGGCGCTGCCGGGCATTTCCATCGGCCACAACGGCACCATTGCCTTTGGTCTGACCATCTTCAGTATCGACCAGGAAGACCTGTACGTCTACGAATTGAACCCCGCCAATCACGCCCAGTACAAATACAAGGGCCAGTGGGAAAACATCCGCGTGCTCAAGGACAGCATTGCCGTCAAGGGCGCCCCGGCCGTGCCGGTGGAACTGGCGTTCACCCGCCACGGCCCCGTCATTTTTATGGAGCAAGGCAAGCACCGCGCCTTTGCCGTGCGCTCGGGCTGGCTGGAACCGGGCATGGCGCCGTATTTTGGCAGCATCGATTACATGCAGGCGAAAGATTTTGCCCAGTTCAAGCGGGCCATGCTGCACTGGGGTGCGCCGACGGAAAACCAGGTGTATGCCGACACGGCCGGCAATATTGGCTGGGTGGCGGGCGGGCTCACGCCGCTGCGCCCCAACTGGGACGGCCTGCTGCCCGTGCCGGGCGACGGCCGCTACGAGTGGGCGGGCTTTCTGGGCGGCGACAAGCTGCCGTCGACCCTGAACCCGCCGCAGGGCTGGTTTGCCTCCGCCAACGAAATGAACCTGCCGGCCGGCTATCCCGTCGCCCAGTACAAGATCGGTTTCGAGTGGCCCAACAATGCGCGCCGGGTGCGCATCGGCGAGGTGTTGGACAGCAAGGCGAAGGTGTCGATCGAAGATTCCATGCAGCTGCAAAACGACCTGGTCTCGATTCCCGCGCGGCGCATGCTGGCCCTGCTGGCGCCGCTCAAGACGGAGCAGCCGAAAGCGGCAGCCGCATTGCAGTTGCTGCGCGGCTGGAATGGCCTTGAAGCTGCCCGGTCGCCCCAGGCGGCGCTGTTTGAAATCTGGTGGTCGCGCCATCTGCAGCGCGCTTACGTGCGCGCCGTGCTCGATCCCAAGTTTGTGCCGGCGATCAATTCAGCCGACACGACGGCCATGATGGCGGCGCTGGAACGTCCGGCCGCCCGTTTTGGCCGCAACGCCAAGCGCAAGCGCGACGAGTTGCTGCTGGCCAGCCTGGGCGAGGCCTGGGCCGATATGGAGCGCCTGGCCGGTCCCGATCCCGCGCAATGGCAGTGGGGCAAACTGCACTACAGTTATTATGCGCACCCGATGAGCACGATGGGCGACGGCAGCCTGCGCACTAAACTCAATGTGGGGCCGTTTCCCGCCCAGGGCGGGGCCAACACGGTCAGCCAGTCCAGCTACCGGCCTGCGGATTTTCTCAAAGTCAACGGACCGTCCTTCCGCGTCGTCGTCGACGTGGGCAACTGGGACAACTCACGGGCCATGAACACGCCGGGCCAGTCGGGCGATCCGGACAGCCCCCATTACCGTGACCTGGCCGAGAGCTGGAACCAGGGCGCCTATTTTCCGCTGCTGTATTCGCGCAAGGCGGTGGAGGGCGCGGCCGAGTCGATCATTCGCCTGCAGCCGAAGTAAACAAGCCATAAAAAAAGCCGCGAACATGGTCGCGGCTTTCTCTGACTGAAACGTGATCGGGAATTACTTGATCTTCGTTTCTTTGTACATAACGTGCTTGCGTGCCTTGGGATCGAACTTCATGATCTCCATCTTGGCAGGCATCGTGCGCTTGTTCTTGTCGGTGGTGTAGAAGTGACCCGTACCCGCAGTCGATTCCAGCTTGATTTTGTCGCGGCCAGTTTTTGCCATGATAGCTCCCTAATTAAACTTTTTCGCCACGGGCGCGCATGTCCGACAGGACGGCATCGATGCCGACTTTGTCGATGACGCGCAGACCGGCGTTGGACAAGCGCAGGGAGACCCAGCGGTTTTCCGATTCCACGAAAATACGACGGTTCTGCAGGTTAGGCAGAAAACGACGCTTCGTTTTGTTGTTAGCGTGGGAGACGTTGTTGCCAACCATCGGACCCTTGCCAGTTACTTGGCAAACACGTGCCATAGCGCACTCCTTAGTAAACTTCCGCAATTCGGAAAAACGAGAGTATAGCGTGAAAACCATCAAGGAATCAATCACTTGTGAAAAACAATTGTGTCTCGCTATATTCGATAAATGTCACAATTGACCGTGCTCGGCGAAGGAGTGCACTTGCTGGCCCGCCACAATGAAATGATCGAGCACGCGCACGTCCACCAGCGCCAGTGCCTCGGTGAGCGAGCGGGTCAACATCAGGTCGGCCGTGCTGGGCTCGGCGATGCCGGATGGATGGTTGTGGGCCAGTATCACGCTGGCCGCATTGTGGCGCAGCGCGGCCTTGACCACTTCGCGCGGATACACGCTGGCGTGGGTGAGGGTGCCGCGAAACATTTCACTAT
>JBJMVV010000157.1:0-23258 GCA_045810505.1 Massilia sp. | reverse complement strand
GCGATACGCCAATCACTACCAGTAATACAAAACTTACTTCTTCCAGATTCAAGGCCGTGCTGCTCCACCGAGAGCACAGCCTGTACAAGTTATGCCTGATGACCATAGTAAATCGGTACCACCCCTTCCCATCCCGAACAGGACCGTGAAACGATATTACGCCGATGATAGTGCTGCAACCAGTGTGAAAGTAGGTTATCGTCAGGCTAGTTATAGTGAAAAACCCCGGTGCTCGATGAGCGTCGGGGTTTTTTTACGTCCATCCTTTGGCAGCCCATGCTTTCTCGCCTAGACTGAATAACCGCAGCGCCCGCTGCCGGCCATTCGCTCTGGAGACTGCCATGCTCAAATCGATCCCAATGTTGGCACTGACGGCGCTCGCCGCCTCGTTCGGCGTCCCCGCGGCGCTCGCGCAAAGCGCGGATCCGCTGCGTCCAGCCACCGTGATCCCGATTGAAAATGAGGCCTCGCCCAGATTGATCGCCTACGCGCCGCTTGAAGCACCGCTGGCCCGCGGTGTGGCGATCATTCAGCACCGTGTCGAACATGCGCGCATGCTGGCCGTGTTCGGACCAGGCGCCGCCCAGGCATCGCCGCGCATCGCCCATCTGCATGTCACACTCGATGATCTGCCAATGCAATGGGCCCATACCAGCGCCGACCCCATCATTCTTGTCGGCCTCAAACCCGGCAAGCATAAAGTGCTGCTCGAAGTTGCTGACCCCACCCACAAAATCCTCACCAGCACGACGGTAGACTTCGTGTTCCCAGATTTGAAAAGTGCTCCGGCCCACAGCGCTCATTAAGGCCGCCGCACGCTCACTTATTCGCCCGCCGCCTGCCAACGGGCGCTTGCCCTCCAAGATACTTTAGGCTTAAAGTATCTCAAAACGGCCGGGCGGCGCCATCAACGGTCCCGCCTCCCTCGAACCGGATGGAGAGAGCATGAGCGAGACCGCGTACCTGGACACGTTTGCTAACGATAATCTGCCGCCGCGCGAGCAATGGCCCGAGTTGCTGTTCGAGCTCGACGAACTCCAGTACCCCGATCGGCTCAACTGCGCCGCCGAACTGCTCGACAAGATGGTCGAGCGAGGCCATGGCGGCGCCGTCGCCATCCGCAGCACGAGGCTCACTTGGACCTACGCGGAACTGCTCGAACAGGTTAACCGCATCGCCGGCGTGCTTCGCAGCGATCTGCGCCTGGTCCCCGGCAACCGTGTGCTGCTGCGCGGCGCGAACAATCCCATGATGGCGGCATGCGTACTCGCGGTCTGGAAGGCGGGATGCATCGCCGTGCCGACCATGCCACTGTTGCGCGCGAAGGAACTGGGCACCATCATGGACCTGTCGCGAGTGAATGCGGTGCTGTGCGAGGCCGGACTGCGTGGCGAACTCGATGCGGCGTGCGAGGCGGTGCCCGCGGCGCCGCAACGCTTGTTCTTTCATGACGCCGCGCCCGATGCGCTCGAACAGAAGATGGCGGCCATGCCGTCGCGCTTCGACCCCGTCGACACCGCCGCGGAAGACGTGTGCCTCCTCAGCTTCACGTCCGGCACCACCGGCCGGCCCAAAGGCACCATGCATTTTCACCGCGATGTGATGGTCATCTGCGACTGCTTTCCCCGTTCGATCCTGGCGACGAGGCCCGACGATGTCTTCATCGGTACGCCGCCGCTCGCCTTTACTTTCGGTCTCGGCGGCCTGCTGCTGTTCCCCCTTCGCTACGGGGCGTCGACGGTCTTATTGGAAAAGCCCACACCCGATCTGCTGTTGGCCGCCATTGCCCAGTACCGTGCCACGGTCTGTTTTACGGCGCCCACCTTTTACCGGCAAATGGCCCCTTTGGCCGCCAGTCATGATCTGCGCAGCTTGAGTCGCACCGTTTCAGCCGGTGAAGCGCTGCCGCTCGAGACCCGTCTGGCGTGGCAACGCGCCACGGGATTGGCCATGATCGACGGGATCGGCGCAACCGAGATGCTGCATATTTTCATATCGGCCGCCGGCGACGCCATCCGCCCCGGCGCCACCGGCCGCCCCATCCCCGGCTACCGCGCCTGTATCCTCGACGACGAGGGCAACGAGGCCGGACCGAACGTGATCGGCCGTCTCGCCGTAAAGGGTCCCACCGGCTGCCGTTACCTGGCCGATCCCCGCCAGGGCGATTACGTCTGCAAAGGCTGGAACCTGACCGGCGACGCCTACCGGATGGATGAAGACGGCTATTACTGGTACCAGGCGCGCACCGACGACATGATCATTTCGGCCGGCTACAACATCGCCGGACCCGAAGTGGAAGAGGCGCTGCTGCAGCACCCGGCGGTGGCGGAGTGCGCAGTGGTCGGCGCGCCCGATGCCGAGCGCGGCCACGTGGTGCTGGCGTTTGTCGTGCCCGGTGCTGGCTACCAGCCCGATGCCGCGCTGGCGAAGGCCTTGCAGGATCACGTCAAACAAATCGTGGCGCCCTACAAATATCCGCGGCGGATCGAGTTTCGCAGCGCCTTGCCGCGCACCGAAACAGGCAAGCTGCAGCGCTTCAAGCTGCGCCAGGAAGCCTCCCAGCTTGCGCAAATTAGTTGAGACCTAAAATATTCAGACATGTAATATACTGTAGGCAGTGTGCCAGATGAGGAAGTGGTCATGAACATCGTTTGCATTGGGGGCGGCCCGGCCGGGCTGTATTTCGCCCTCCTGATGAAAAAGCAGGACCCGGCGCACCAGATCACCGTCATCGAACGCAATCGCCCCTACGATACCTTCGGCTGGGGCGTGGTGTTCTCCGACCAGACCCTGGGTAACCTGGTGGCCGCCGACGAGCAAACCGCGCGCACCATCCTGCAGTCCTTCAATCACTGGGACGATATCGACGTCCATTTCAAGGGCCGCACCATCACCTCGGGCGGTCACGGTTTCTGTGGCATCGGCCGCAAGCGCCTGCTCAATATCCTTCAGGCGCGCTGCGAGGAACTGGGCGTGCGACTCGTTTTTGAAACCAGCGTCACTGACGATCAGGCCATCGCCGCCCAGTACAAGGCCGATCTAGTGATCGCCAGCGACGGCCTCAATAGCCCGGTCCGCACGCGCTATGCCGCCACTTACCAGCCCGACATCGACACCCGCAACTGCCGCTTCGTCTGGCTCGGTACCCGAAAAAAATTCGACGCCTTTACGTTTGCCTTCGAGCAGACGGAGCATGGCTGGTTCCAGGCCCATTGCTACCAGTACGACGGCGACACCTCCACCTTCATCGTCGAAACCCCGGAAGAGGTCTGGCGCAAGTCGGGACTGGCCGATATGAGCCAGGAAGAGGCCATCGCCTTCTGCGAAAAGCTGTTTGCCAAATACCTCGATGGCCATGCCTTGATGAGCAATGCTTCGCACCTGCGCGGCTCGGCCATGTGGATCAAGTTCCCCCGCATCGTCTGCCGCCAATGGGTGCACTGGAACGACATCGAGGGGCGCCGCGTCCCCGTCGTGCTGATGGGCGACGCTGCGCACACCGCCCATTTTTCAATCGGCTCCGGCACCAAGCTCGCACTGGAAGACGCCATCGAACTGGCGCGCAGCTTTGATAAGCACGGCGGGGCCGGTGTCGACCAGGTGCTGGCGGTCTACCAGGATCTGCGCGCCGTCGAAGTGCTCAAGATCCAGAGCGCCGCGCGCAACTCGATGGAATGGTTTGAAAATGTGGACCGCTACACGGCGATGGAAGCCGAGCAGTTCGCCTATTCCATGCTGACCCGCAGCCAGCGCCTGTCGCACGAAAACCTGCGCCTGCGCGATGCCGATTATGTGGGACGATTCGAAGACTGGATCGCCGGCGGCGCTTTCGAGCAGGCCGGTATGGCTCCACCCAAAGCCGCCGCTTCCATTCCGCCCATGTTCACGCCATTTCGCCTGCGCGGCACGGTGCTCAAGAACCGCATCGTCGTCTCGCCGATGGCCCAGTATTCGGCCGTCGATGGCGTACCCGGCGACTTTCACCTGGTCCATCTGGGCAGCAGGGCGCTGGGCGGCGCCGGGCTGGTGTTTGCCGAGATGACCTGCGTCTCGGCCGACGCCCGCATCACCCCTGGCTGCCCCGGCATGTACGCGCCAGAGCATACGGCAGCCTGGCGGCGCATCGCCGATTTTGTGCATGCGAACAGCGACGCCAAAATCGCCATCCAGCTTGGTCACGCCGGCGCCAAGGGCTCGACCCGGCGCGCGTGGGATGGCACGGACCAGCCGCTCGACGAAGGCAACTGGCCGCTGGTGTCGGCCTCTCCCCAGCAGTATCTGGCGGGCGTGTCGCAGACGGCGCGGGAAGCGAGCCTCGACGATCTGGCGCGGATCAAGGCCGACTTTGTACGCGCCACCGCGGAGGCGGCAAAGGCAGGCTTCGACTGGCTGGAACTGCACTGCGCGCACGGCTACTTCCTCTCCAGTTTCATTTCGCCCCTGACCAACCAGCGCAACGATGAATATGGCGGCAGCGTGGCCAACCGCTGCCGCTATCCGCTCGAGGTGTTTGCGGCGATGCGTGCGGTGTGGCCGCAGGAGCGCCCCATCAGCGTGCGCGTCTCGGCCCACGACTGGGTCGAAGGGGGCTTGACGCCGGACGATGCGGTGGAAGTGGCGCGCCTGTTCAAGGCTGCGGGCGCCGACATGATCGATGTCTCTTCCGGCCAGGTCAGCAAGGCGGAAAAGCCGGTCTATGGTCGCATGTTCCAGACGCCTTTCTCCGACCGCATCCGCAATGAAGTGGGCATCCCGACCATTGCGGTGGGCGCCATTTTCGAGGCCGATCACGCCAACAGCATCATCGCCGCCGGGCGCGCGGACTTGTGCGCCATCGCCCGGCCCCACCTGGCCGACCCGGCGTGGACCTTGCACGAGGCAGCCAAGTTGGGCTACACAGGCGTGACGTGGCCGAAGCAGTACCACGCGGGCAAACTGCAACTGGAGCGCAACCTGGAACGCGAGCGCCAGATCGCTGCGGCCAGCAGCGGCCTGACGCCCCAGCAGATCGCAGCCAGA
This sequence comes from Massilia sp., assembly GCA_045810505.1. Lineage (GTDB taxonomy): Bacteria > Pseudomonadota > Gammaproteobacteria > Burkholderiales > Burkholderiaceae_D > JAFCUW01. The sequence goes on along the minus strand of JBJMVV010000157.1, from coordinate 18,239 downwards.
CTGCTCGAGGGATAAATGAACGACACCACACGAGACAAATCGCTGGCAGGACGGCACGCGCTGGTAACCGGTGGCGGACGTGGCATTGGCCTGGCGATCGCCAGCACGCTGCTGCGGCAGGGCGCGCGCGTCACCATCACCGGCCGCAGCGCTGATACGCTGGCCGCGGCAGCATCCCGGTTGGCGGCACTCGGCGCTATTCACGCGGTGACGATGGACGTCGCTGACCACGAATCGGTCACGCGTGGATTCGAGACGGCGCATGCGCACTTCGGTCCCGTCACGATCCTGGTCAACAACGCCGGCCAGGCCGCTTCGAGCCCTTTTCTCAAGACCAGCAGCGAGGTTTTTCAGCAGATGCTGGCCGTGAACCTGACCGGCGCCTGGCACTGCATGCAGGCGGCGCTGCCCGCCATGCTGGAGGCGCGCTGGGGCAGAATAGTGAACGTGGCCAGCACCGCGGGCCTGACCGGCTACGGCTATGTGAGCGCCTACTGCGCCGCCAAGCACGGCGTGGTGGGCCTCACACGCGCGCTCGCACTGGAAGTGGCCAGCAAGGGCGTCACCGTCAACGCCGTCTGTCCCGGCTATACAGAAACGGACATCGTGCGCGAGGCGGTGGCCAACATCGTCGCCAAGACCGGCCGCAGCGAGCAGGAAGCGTTCAACGAACTGGCCTCGGCCAATCCCCAGCGACGCATGGTGCAGCCCGAGGAAGTGGCCGACGCCGTAGTCTGGCTGTGCATGCCGGGCGCCAGCGCCATGAACGGACAGGCCATCGCGGTCGCCGGTGGCGAAGTGATGTAGCGAACAGCCAGGAAAATTAACCATGAAAACCAGGAAAAGTGCCATCCGCCTCGTCGCCGGCAATGGCCCCGAAATGTTCGACGTCGAGAGCCGCCTGACCGAGGACAATCACCAGTCCCTCAAACTCTGGCTGCGCATGCTCTCCTGCGCCAACCTGATCGAGGGCGAGATTCGCAGTCGCCTGCGCACCGAGTTTGGCATCACCTTGCCCCGCTTTGACCTGATGGCGCAGCTGGACCGCCACCCGGACGGCCTGCGCATGGGCGAACTGTCCAAGCGGCTGATGGTCACGGGCGGCAGCATTACCGGTATCACCGACCAGCTCGAGCAGGAGGGCCTGGTAGTGCGCGACGCCGTGCCGGACGACCGCCGCGCCTACAGCGTGCGCCTGACGCCTGCCGGACGGCGCGCTTTCAAGCGCATGGCATCAGTGCACGAGGGCTGGATCACGGAGCTGATGGACGGCTTGAGTGGCGGCGAACGCGGCGCGCTGTACGAACTACTGTTGACTCTGAAAAAGGGCCTGCGCACGCCCGACCAACCGGAACCCTAAGGAGAACCCATGCGCCATCTCAGAGGCGAGCCCCATCAGCTGCCCGGCAACCGCGCCGGCATGAGCGCTTATAAGCCAGATCACTTCATGTTCGGCGTGGCGGACTGTGTCGCCACAATCACCCTGAATCGCCCCGAGCGCAAGAACCCGCTGACCTTTGATTCCTATGCCGAGCTGCGCGATCTGTTTCGCTCTCTGGCCCATGCGGACGATATCAAGGCCATCGTCGTCACGGGCGCGGGCGAGAATTTCTGTTCCGGCGGCGACGTCCACGACATCATCGGCCCCCTGACGAAGCTCGACATGCCCGGCCTGCTCACCTTCACCCGCATGACGGGGGACCTGGTCAAGGCCATGCGCGCCTGCCCGCAGCCGGTGGTAGCGGCGATCGACGGCATTTGCGCCGGCGCGGGCGCGATTCTGGCGCTGGCGTCGGACATCCGCTACGGCACCGCGCGCAGCAAGACGGCCTTCCTGTTCACCCGCGTGGGCCTGGCCGGCTGCGACATGGGCGCCTGCGCGCTGCTGCCGCGCGTGATCGGCCAGGGCCGCGCCGCCGAACTTTTATACACGGGCCGCAGCCTGGGTGGTGAAGAAGCGGAGCGCTGGGGATTTTTCAATCGCCTGTGCGCCCCCGAAGCCGTGCTGGCCGACGCGCAGGGCTTTGCGGCGACGCTGGCGGCCGGGCCCACCTTCGCCCATGGCATGACCAAGAAGATGCTGCAGCAGGAGTGGAACATGGGCGTCGATGAAGCCATCGAAGCCGAGGCCCAGGCCCAGGCCATCTGCATGGCCACTAACGATTTTCACCGCGCCTATCACGCCTTCGTGGCGAAGGACAAACCCCGCTTCGAAGGAGACTAGCGCATGGCTGATACCGATTATCTCGACTGGCCATTTCTCGAGGGCCGCCACCGCGAACTGGCGCGCGCGCTCGATCAATGGGCCACCCGGCATATCGCCCAGGATCACGCTCACGACGTCGATGCCGCCTGCCGCGCGCTGGTAAAACAGTTGGGCGAAGCCGGCTGGCTCAGGCACGCCATCGGCGGCACGCGCTACGGCGGCGCCAGTGAGGCCATCGACACGCGCGCCGTCTGCCTGATTCGCGAAACGCTGGCGCGCCATTCCGGTCTGGCGGACTTCGCCTTCGCCATGCAGGGCCTGGGCAGCGGCGCCATCAGCCTGCACGGCAGTGAAGAAAACAAACGCGATTACCTGGGCCGGGTCGCCAGCGGCGCAGCCATTGCCGCCTTTGCCCTGTCCGAGCCCGATGCCGGATCGGATGTCGCGGCGATGTCGTGCAGTGCGGTCCTGGACGGCGATCACTATGTGCTCAATGGCGAAAAAACCTGGATTTCCAACGGTGGCATCGCCGATTTCTATGTCGTCTTTGCGCGCACTGGCGAGGCGCCCGGCGCGCGCGGCATCTCCGCATTTATCGTCGACGCCGATTTGCCCGGTTTCGCGATCGCAGAACGGATCAATGTGATCGCGCCGCACCCGCTGGCGCGCCTGCGTTTTACGGATTGCCGCGTACCTGTCGCCAAAATACTGGGCGCGCCCGGTCAGGGTTTTAAAGTTGCCATGGCCGCGCTCGACATTTTCCGCACATCGGTCGCTGCCGCGGCGCTGGGCTTTGCACGGCGTGCGCTGGACGAAGCACTGGCGCGCGCAACTTCCCGTCAGATGTTCGGCAAGACCTTGTCCGATTTTCAGCTGACCCAGGCCAAGCTGGCCCAGATGGCGACCGGGATCGACGCAGCGGCCTTGCTGACCTACCGGGCTGCCTGGCAGCGCGACCAGGGACGGCGCGTCACCAAGGAAGCGGCCATGGCCAAGCTGACGGCGACGGAAACGGCGCAGCAGGTGATCGACGCGGCCGTGCAGATGTTCGGTGGGCTCGGTGTAGTCAGCGAACAGCCGGTCGAGCGCCTTTACCGCGAAATCCGCTCGCTGCGCATTTACGAAGGCGCCACGGAAGTCCAACAGCTCATCATCGCGCGCGAACTGCTGGCTGAAGTGGCCGCCGTCAAGCAAGGGGCACGCTGATGGAATTTCTGCAACCAGAGGGCTGGGCCAAGCCACGCGGCTACTCGAACGGCGTCGCGGCCACGGGGCGCATGGTGTTTGTGAGCGGGATGGTCGGCTGGGATGCCGATGGCGTTTTTCATACCGACGATTTTGCCGGGCAGGTGCGCCAGGCGCTGGCCAATGTGGTCGCCGTGCTGGCCGCCGGCGGAGCGCGGCCCGAACACATCGTGCGCATGACCTGGTATGTGCTCGACAAGAAGGAGTACGTTGCGGCGTATCCCGCCATCGGCATCGCCTACCGGGAGCTGATCGGCCGCCATTTTCCCGCCATGAGCGCGGTGCAGGTGGCCGGATTGGTGGAAGACCGCGCCCGGGTCGAGATTGAGGTTACGGCAGTGGTACCGGACTAGCGTTCAAGCGTGATCCGAGCCGGGCGTTTTTGCGAAGGAGTTCACCCCACGCCGGCGCGCGGCACGGCGCGCCGCAATCGGCAGCAAAAACCACATTGCGATCAGCAGCATGAACGCCAGGGCGGCGCCGACCACGCTGGCCAGCACCTGCTCGGTCGCCGCGTAGATGACGGTGAACATGTCCAGAGTCAGGCCAATCGCGAGAAAAAACAGGGCCGAACGTATCATTCGCGTCGAGACCGTGAGCATGTGGGGATACAGATAGTCGCTGCCCACATAGCGGTAATACACGGCCGGGAAAACCACCAGGGCAATCGCGATGATCACCATGGACAGGCCAATCAGGTGGCAGTCCTTGGCAAATTCGGGCAGGTCGGCAAAGCGCTGGTTGAAGACGACGATGGTTTGAAAGCCGAACAGGGCCTGGATACCCGGCAGTATCACCCGGGTTTCCTCGATGATGTTGCGCATCTCCCCGTGCAGGGATTCCTGTGGCGCTGGCCGGACATCCGTCTTCATAAGCACGACGGTACAAGCAAACGCGCCCGCCCGCAAGAGCGCACGCTTGAAAACGGTTTAGCTGTTTTCCTGTGAGTCAAGCGCGCGCAGGGCGTCGAACAGGGGACGGGTGGCGTCGGCAATCCGCTCCAGGCTCGCTTCGCGCATGGCCGCCGTATCAGGCGCCAGATCCGAGCGCAGCCCGGCCCAGCGCAGCAGCGCCGCGCAGGCCTGCGGCGTATCGAACACCCCGTGCAGATAGCTGCCCAGGATCTGGCCGTCAGGCGAGCGGGCGCCCTCCATGCGGCCGTCCAGTTCAAATGCCGGCAGAGCCAGCGCCGGCCCCGTGCTTGCGCCCATGTGGATTTCATAGCCGCTGACCGCCACCGCTTCATCGCCAAAGGCAAAGCGGCCCGTCACCTGCGCCAGCCACTTGTCCCGGCCCATTTCCGTCACCATGTCGAGCAGCCCCAGGGCGGGTGAACTGCCGGCCTGGCCTTCGACGCCATGGGGATCGTCGACCCGCATGCCCAGCATCTGGAAGCCGCCGCACAGGCCCATCACCTTGCCGCCGTAGCGCAGATGGCGCTCGATCCGCGCGGGCCAGCCTTGTGCGTGCAGCCAGGCGAAGTCGGCCCGGGTGTGCTTGCTGCCGGGGAGGATGATCAGGTCGCCGTCGGGAATCGCTTCACCCTGGCGAACAAAGCGCAGGTCGACGTCGGGGTGGGCGCGCAGGGCGTCGAAATCGGTGTGATTGCTCATGCGCGGAAGGCTGGGCACGAGCACGCGAAAGGCGCCGCTGGAAGCCTGCACGGGCTGCACTGCATCCTCGGCGTCGAGGAACAAGCCGTGCAGATAGGGCAGCACGGCCAGCACCGGTTTGCCGGTCTGCTGTTCCAGCCATGCCAGGCCCGGTTCCAGCAATTTGATGTCGCCTCTAAAACGGTTGATGACGAAACCGATGGTGCGGGCCCGCTCGCTCTCGGACAGGCAGGCCAGGGTGCCGACGATGTGGGCGAAGACGCCGCCCCGGTCAATGTCCGCCACCAGGATCACGGGGCAATCGACCGCTTCGGCAAAGCCCATGTTGGCGATGTCGCGGTCGCGCAGATTGATTTCGGCGGGGCTGCCCGCGCCTTCGACGATCACGCATTCGTACTGGCTGGACAAGCGCGCATGCGATTCCAGCACCGCCTGCATCGCCACCGTCTTGTACTGGTGATAGTCGCGCGCGTTCATCTCTGCGCGCACTTTGCCGTGGATGATCACCTGGGCGCCGATGTCGCTGGAAGGCTTGAGCAGCACAGGGTTCATGTCGGTATGAGGCGCCAGGCCCGCCGCCACCGCCTGCAGCGCCTGGGCGCGGCCGATTTCGCCGCCGTCAGCCGTCACGGCGCTGTTCAAGGCCATGTTCTGCGGTTTGAAGGGCGCCACGCGGACGCCTTCGCGCAGCAGCAGTCGGCACAAGGCCGCCACCACGGTACTTTTGCCAGCGTCGGAGGTGGTGCCCTGCACCATCAGGGTCGAATAGGGAAAGCCCATATCAGCGGGGCCGGCGCTGGCGCGCCAGTTCGAGTTTTTCGCACAGGGCGGCGGTGCCGGCCACCATGCGCGGGCCGGCCCGGTTAAGCAATTCGCCATCAAGGGTGAACAGGTTGTCGCGTTTGACGGCTTGCAGGTTTGCGTACTGCCGCCAAAGGTTCACGCCGCCGTAGTTTTTTTCGCTGGTGCCGAACACCGCTTCCGGGTCCGCTTGCAGCACTGCTTCCGTGCTGACCACGGGGGCTGCCACTTTCAGCTCGCCGAAAATATTGAAGCCACCGCACAGGCGCATGGCGTCGCTGACAATGGACACATTGCTGAGGGTGTAGAGGGGCTTGTCCCACACCTGGTAGAACATCCGAACGGGCGGGCGGTTGGCGTACTGGCGCGACAGGCTGGCGAACTGCTGGCGGATGCCTGCGGCCACCGGGCCCGCCACGCTGTCGGTTCCCATCAGCTTGCCCAAAGTGACGATGCTGTCGGCAATTGCCTCGAGCTTTTTTGGCTCGCTGTGAAAAATCGGCACGCCCAACTGGCGCAGCATCTCGAGCTGGCGCTGCGAGCCGCCATGCGTCCATATCACGATCAGGTCCGGTTTGAGAGCAATCACCCGCTCCATGTCGACCTGGCGGTTGTCGCCCACGCGGGGCACCAGCTTGGCCGCGTCCGGATAGTCGCTGTAGCTGACGGCGCCAACGATCTTGTCGGCGCCGCCCGCGGCGAACAGCAATTCCGTCACGTGGGGCGCCATGGCGATCACGCGCCGCGCCGGCTGCTGCAGGGTGACGACATTGCCGTCGTCGTCGCGCACGCTGACCGGGCCCTGCGCATGGGCGGCGCCGGCGACAGCAAACAAGAGAACAATCAAGGACTTCATCAGGGGTCTTTCAATAAGTGGAAGGCGTTTGTACGCGCCAGTCGTCAAGGGCGTTGATCAGTTTCTGCCATCCGGCTTCATCGCCGGGCAGGCCAAGCCGGATGCCGCGCGCGCGTTCTTCAAACAGGCGGACCCAGATGCCCCGTTCGGCCATGTGGCGCCAGAAGGGCGCCGGTTCGGCCGCAGCCCACCACTGAAACAGGTCCGTGCCGCGGGCGTCGATGCCGTGAGCGGCGAGCAGCTTGCGCAGGCGGGCTCCCTCTGCGGCTAAAATCAGCCCGGTGCTGCGCTGCCACGCGTGATCGCGCAGGGCGGCGATGCCAATCTGGCTGGCGGCTGCGCTGATGGTCCATGGACCAAGCAGGTCTGCCAGTTTGGACAGCAGCGATGAATGGGCGCCCACAAAACCGAGCCGCAGGCCCGCCAGGCCAAAGAATTTGCCGACCGAGCGCAGAACGATCAAGCCGGGCTGGCCGCTATGGGCGGCGACGCTGTGTTCCGGCGCCGTGTCGGCAAAGGCCTCGTCGACCACCAGCCAGCCGCCTCGGTGAGCGAGCCGCGCCGCCCAGTCCAGCAAGGTTGCTGCTGGCACGGTCTCGCCTGTCGGATTGTTGGGATTGCAAACCACCAGCACATCGCTTGCGTCAACGGCTTGTTCAAGTTCCGCGTAGCTTACTTCGCGCATGGTGTGGCCGTGGGCGGACCAGTTGTGGGCGTGCTCCGCATACGAGGGCGCTGCCACCGTCACGCGCGAGGCCGCGCGCAGGCGGGGCAGGGCCTGGATGGCGGCCTGGGTGCCTGCCACTGGCAGCAGCAGAGGCGCCCCGTAAAAGGCTGCCGCGGCGGCGGCGAGCGCCGGGTCGGTTTCGGGCAGGCGGTGCCAGATGTCGGCCGGCAGGGGCGGCGCCGCATAGCCGCGCGGATTGATGCCGGTCGAGAGATCGAGCCAATCCGTCTGCCCGAAACGGGCAGCGGCCTGGCGCAGCTTGCCGCCGTGTTCAAGCATGACAGAGCGTCCATAGCGCGGCGGCGCCGGCCAACACGCCGAGCCACAGCGCGGTGGTGGCGCACACCAGGCCCCAGGCGCGCGCGATGTCGGCGCCGGTAGCGGCGCGGCCCGAACCCAGGGCGGGGCGTTGTTCCAGCACGCCGTCGTAGATGGCCGCGCCCCCTAGTTGCACACCAAGGGCGCCGGCGCCGCTGGCCATTACCGGTCCGGCGTTGGGGCTGCTCCACGCCGGCGCCTGCAGACGCCAGCAGCGCCAGGCACGCGCTTTGGCAGGCATGCCGGGCGCCAGCACAACGTAGGACAGCGCGGTCAGGCGGGCCGGCACGAGATTGAAAAGGTCGTCCAGGCGCGCCGCCACGCAGCCGAACTGGCGATAGCGTTCGGTGCGATAGCCCCACATGGCATCGAGCGTATTCGCCAGCCGGAACAGAAGGGCGCCGGGGCCGCCGGCAATGGCGAACCAGAACAGGGTGGCGAATACGGCATCGTTGCCGTTTTCAAGCAGGGACTCGGCGCTGGCGCAGGTCAGCGCGTTTTCACTGGCGCTGCTGGTATCGCGGCTGACGATGCGGCTGGTGAGCCAGCGGGCGCGCGCCAGATCGCCCGCGCGCAGCGCTTCGCCGATCGGCAGATTGTGTTCGCGCAGGCTGCGCAGCCCCAGGCTGAAGTACAGCAGGGCCGCGTGCAAGACCAAATTCCACGGCCGAGGAAGTGTAGCGCTCAGCGCAAACGCCAGCGCCGCCAGCGGCAGCACGGCCAGCAGCCAAGCCAGCGCGCCGCGCAGGTAGCGCGCGGCGCCCCCGTTCAGACGCTGTTCGAGCGCCATGGCCCAGTTGCCGAAGCCGACCAGGGGGTGAAAGCGGCGCGCTTCTCCCAGCAGCAGGTCGAGCAGCACGCCCGCCACCGCCAGCACGGCCGTCTCCACCAGGCCGAGGCCACTTAGCATGGCGCCCCTTTCAGGTAGATCGGCAAGCCGGCTGCGATAAAGACAGCACGGTCGCACAAAGCGGCCATGGCCTGGTTCAGGCGCCCCTGCTCATCCATGAAGCGGCGCGAGATGGCCCCCATCGGCATCAGGCCCATGCCGATCTCGTTCGATACCATCACCACCTCGCTGTCGCAGCGCAGCAAGGCTGCCTTCAGCGCGGCCTGCTGTTCGTGAAAACGGGGCGGCAGGGTGATCTCGCCAACTTCCGGATAGCGCTCGCCGCCCGTGAACAGCAGGTTGTTGAGCCACAGGGTGAGGCAATCGATGAGGATCAGGCGGTGCGGCGAGGACAGGCGGTCCAGCTGATGGCCCAGCGCCACCGGCTCCTCGATCGTGACCCAATGTGCCGGCCGGCCGGCGCGGTGGTGCGCGATGCGCGCGTTCATCTCGCCATCGCTGGCCGTGGCCGTCGCCAGATACACCACCTCCTTGCCAGAGGTGATGGCCAGCGCTTCCGCATGGCGGCTTTTGCCGGAGCGGGCGCCGCCCAGAACGAGGGTATGCATCAGGACTGGTCTCCCAAAAACAGCGCGGCCCCCGCGGCCGGATTGGACGCAAAATACGCGTGAAAGTAGGAGGCGCTGAGCGAGCCGTGGCGATAGAACGCTTCGCCGCTGGCGCCAGTAGGGTGCTTGCGGGTGTGCGCCGCTGGCGTCAGCGGGGTATCGAAGGTCGAATAATGAAAGGTGTGGCCGCGCAGTTCACCCTGGACGGTGGTCAGTGCCTGTGAACCCAGTCCGGCCAGACGCTTCTGCATGGTGATCGCGCCCGGGAGGAGGGCTGCCATCGGCCAGCGCCTGCCCTCCGGGTCCGTCAGCGATTCGGCCAGGACCATCATGCCGCCGCATTCGGCGACGATGGGCGTACCGGCGGCATGGGCGGCGCGGATCGACGCCTGCCAATCCGCGGCGCGGGCCAGCGCGGCGCCGTGCAGTTCGGGGTAACCGCCCGGCAGATAGACGGCGCTGGCGCCGGAAGGCACGCCCTGGTTTGCCAGCGGCGAAAAAAAGACCAGTTCCGCGCCCAGCAGGCGTAGCGTGTCCAGGTTGGCGGGATGGATGAACTGAAAGGCCGCATCGCGGGCGACGGCGATGGTCCTGCCGGCCAGTTGCGGCGCACAGGGCGCCGGCGTGGCAGGCGATTCAAAATGGACCGGGGCCAGCGCCTGCCAGGCAGCGTCGTCCAGTTGCAGCTGCGCCGCCAGTGCTTCGAGCATGGTCTCGATGCCATCGACTTCCGCTGGCGTCACCAGGCCCAGGTGCCTCTCCGGCAGCGAAGCATCCTGGCGGGGCAGTGTGCCATACAGGGGGATGTCGCGCAGCGATGCGGCCACCATGGCGGCATGGCCGCTGCTGGCGACCCGGTTGGCGATCACGCCGGCCAGATTGACGGGGCCGTAATCGCGTAGGCCCTGGGCCAGCGCACCAGCCGTCTGCGCCATGGCAGAAGCGTCGATCACGGCCAGCACGGGCACCCCGAAGGCGCGCGCCAGATCGGCCGATGACGGAGCGCCGTCGTAGAGGCCCATCACGCCCTCGATCAGAATCACGTCCACCTCGCGTGCCGCCTGCGCCAGCAGTCCCAGGCAGGCTTCGCGGCCAACAATCCACAAGTCGAGCGACTGCACGGGCGCACCGCTGGCCCGTTCCAGCAGCATCGGGTCGATAAAATCCGGGCCGCATTTGAACACGCGCACGCGCTGGCCCTGCTTTACCAGTTTGCGCGCCAGCGCCGCCGTCACGCTGGTCTTGCCCTGGCCCGATGCCGCCGCGGACACCAGCACCGTGCGCGCTGTGGCCGGCGCGGCCATTACCATTCCGTCCCTGCCTGGGCGCCAATGCCGGCCTTGAAGGCGTGTTTGACGACAGCCATGTCGGTGACGGTGTCGGCCACGTCGATCAGTTCCTGTGGCGCGCCGCGGCCTGTGACCACCACGTGCTGCATGGGCGGCCGCGCGAGCAGGTCCTGGATCACCATGTCCAGATCCAGGTAGCGGTATTTGAGGGCGATATTGAGTTCGTCCAGCAGCACCAGGCCGATGGCCGGATCGCTCAGGAAGCGCCTGGCCTGGTCCCATGCCAGCCGGGCCTTCTCGATGTCGCGCTCGCGGTCCTGGGTATTCCAGGTATAGCCTTCGCCCATCGCGTGGAACGCCACTTCTTCAGGAAAACGGCGCAGGAATTTTTCTTCGCCCGTCTCCATCGCCCCTTTGATGAACTGCACCACGCCGACCCGCATGCCGTGCCCCATCGCGCGCACCACCATGCCCAGGCCACTGGAGCTCTTGCCTTTGCCGTTGCCGGTGTTGACAATGACGATGCCGATTTCCTTGTCGGCGGCGGCGATTTTCGCGTCGATGATCGCCTTCTTGCGTTCCATGCGCACCCGGTGGCGTTCGTTCAGGGCTTGCTGTTCTTGCGCTTCAGCGCTGCTTTGCTCAATCATGCTACGTCCTCATTGGGGATGAAAATCCGGCGCTTGCCGTGTTCGATGATGTCGATCTGGTGACCCAGGCAGTCGCTGAGAATTTCGGCGCGCATGACCTGCTCGCGTGTCCCGGCCAGCCAGCGGCCGTCGCCCATCAGCAGCAGCGCGTGGGTCGATACGCTGTGCGCCAGCGTCAGGTCGTGGCCGACCATGACCACCGTCTTGTTGCGCTCACGGCCCAGGCGCGAAAGCAGTCCCATGATGCTGACCTGGTGGGCCAGGTCGAGCGCATTGGCCGGTTCGTCCAGCAGCAGCAGGGGCGTATCCTGGGCCAGCATGGCGGCGATCGCCACCCGCTGGCGCTCGCCGCCGGAGAGGGTGCGTACATCCCGCTCGGCCAGGTCGGCCACTTCCATCTGTTCGAGGGCCTGCAGGGCCATGGCGTGGTCGTCGCTGTCTTCCCAGAAGCGCTTGGCGTGGTAGGGATGGCGCGCCGACAGCACGGTCTCGATGACGCTGTAGGCAAACGCGTCGCTGCGGCTTTGGGCCAGGAACGCCCGCTGGCGCGCCAGTTCGTTCAGCGGCCAGGCCGGCAGGGGCCGCCCGCCAATGTGTACCTGGCCGCCGTCGGCGGCGCGCAGGCCGGCGAGAGTGCGCAGCAGCGTGCTTTTGCCAGCGCCGTTGCGGCCGATAACGCTCCAGCACTCGGCGGCGTTCACATGTAGATTCAGATCGTCGACCAGCAGGCGGGAGCCGGCCGTCAGGCGCAGTTGATGGGTGCTGATCATCGTCACTTCCTCAGCCGGTGCAACTGGTACAGGAACACGGGCGCGCCGATCAGGGCGGTGACTACGCCCACTGGCAACTGCTGCGGTGCGATGGCAATGCGCGCCAGCGTGTCGGCCAGGACCAGGAAGCCGCCGCCAGCGAGCATCGCGGCGGGAATCAGCACGCGGTGATCGGGACCCAGCGCAAAACGGCAGGCGTGCGGCACGATCAGGCCGACAAAGCCGATGCTGCCGGCGGTGGTGACGGCGCTGGCCGTCAGCAGACCGGAAGTAAAAAAAAGGCCCTTGCGCAGGGCGCCCACGCGGATGCCCAAAGTGGCCGCCGCTTCAGCATGCAGGGCCATGACGTTCATGGCGCGCGCCGAGCGCAGGGCGAATGCCAGCGCACCGGCCAGCACCACCCAGGGCAGCACCCGCAGGGGCGCGCCTGACAGGTCGCCGATCATCCAGAAGATCATGCTGCGCAGCCGGCTTTCTGGCGCGATCGACAGCATCAGGGTCACCATCGCCATGCAGGCCGAGGCCAGGATCACGCCGGTAAGCAGCAGCATCGCGCTGCCGCCTTCGGCCGCAGTGCCGCCGCGCAGGTCGCGCCGCGCCAGCAGGTACAGCATGGCGGAAACGAGTACGGCGCCGCCAAAGGCTGCCGCATCGACCACCCAGGCAGCGCACATGAACAGCAGGGCGGCCAGCGCGCCCACCGACGATCCGGCTGAAATCCCCAGCACGTAGGGGTCAGCCAGGGGATTACGCAGGAGCGCCTGCATCATCACGCCGGCCAGGGACAAGGCCGCGCCGGTGACAAAGCCCACCGCTGCGCGGCTGAGCCGCAACTCCAGCAGGGTGGCGGCCATTGAGCCGGCCTGCCCGTGCAGCAGTTCGGCCAGCGCCGCGGGTATGGCGCTGAACGGAACGGCGACCGAACCGGTCATGCCGGCGAAAATCAGGCTCCCAAGGGCGAACAGGGCCAGGCCGCTCAAGGTGAGCGTGGCGCGCTGCCGCAGCTTGTGTGAGTGAGAATGCATCTGCCACTTTCAAAATGGTTCGACAAGCGCCGGGACAGTTGGCCCCGGCGGCCTGTCATCTTCGCTTATTTATAGCCGTAGCGGATCCCGGCAAACACCTTCGAGCCGGCCGTGGCGTAATTGCGCGCCAGGTCGTACTGCTTGTCGCCGACGTTGTTCCAGCGGACCAGGGCCGACCAGTCGCGCGCGAACGCGTAGGTGGCAAACAGGTTGACCAGGCCGTAGCCCCCCAGGCGGTTGCGGTTGGCCGCGTCGTCAAAGCGGTCGCCCGAGACCTCGACTTCGACCCCGGTCTTGAGAGCGCCGATGCGGTAGGCCGCGCTGACGTTGCCGTGCTTTTGCGCGCGGCGGGCCAGGCGCATGTCGCTGCTGGTGTCTTTCGGGTCCTGGAAGTCGGCGCTGGCATTGAGGTCAACCCCGGCCAGGCGGGTCGCGCCCGAGATGGTGACGCCTTCCAGTTGCGCGTGATTGACGTTGTAGGCGCAGCCGAACTTGTAGTCCGCCACACCGTATGGGCAGGGCGTCGTGTTCACCAGCAGGTCGGTCAGGCGGTTGCGGTAGACGTTCACGCCGAGCGCGTTGACGCCATCGTCGTAGCGCAGGCCCGCCTCGATGTTGCGGCCTTCTTCGGGACGGTTGGCGGGATTGCCGTACGAGGGGTAGTACAACTCATTGTAGGTGGGCGCACGAAAGCTGCTGCCGTAGCTGGCCGTGGCGCGCAGCGCCGTCGAGAAGCTGTAGCCGTAGCCGACCGATCCCGTGTTCTTGTTGCCGTACACGGATTTGTCGCGCCGGACGCTGGCGTTGAACAGGCTGGCGCCGCGGCGCGCATTGTAGGAGGCGGCCAGCGAATTGGTCGTGCGGTCGCGGTTGAGGACAGCCGCGCCGTTGGTCGAAACCTCTTCTTCGCGGTGATCGAGCAGCAGTTGCAGCACGTCGGCGCCAACCAGCACATCGTTTTGCCAGGTGAAGTCTTTTTGGGTGCTGTCGATGAGCGAGTAGCCGGAGGCGGCGGCGCTGGAGTAATTGGCGCCCTTGTCGCGCGACTCGGCATATTGCAGCATGCTGGTCCACCCTGGCAGCAGGCGGACCTTCGAGAAGATGGCGGTGTTGGTCAGCTCCGCTTCGCTGCGCACATCGTATGGGCCGGCGCCGCTGTCGTACTGCGAGTTGAGGCGGCTGTGCAGGAACAGTGCGCCGATCTCGTTGCCGGCGCCCAGTTGCAGGCGCAGCTGACCGGCCAGATTCGATTTGTCGTAGCCGTCGCGGTCCGCATTGTAGGAACTGCTGCCGGGGCGCGTGGCCGAGAAGCCGTCCGAGCGCTCGTTACCGGCGCTGAAGGCGTAGCTCAGACTGTGCTCACCGCCGCTGGCGCCGGACACGCTGGCGTCGAATTCCTGCGTCTTGTCGCTGCCGACGCCGGCGAAAGTCGTTACGGCGGGCGCGCCCTGGCCCGTCTTGGTGAAAATCTGGATCACGCCGCCCACGGCGTCGGCGCCGTACAGGGAGCTTAATGGACCGTAGATGATCTCGATGTGATCGATGGCGGTGAGGGGAATGGCGCTCCAGTTGGCAGCGCCCGTGGTAGACGAGCCGATACGCACGCCATCAACCAGCACGATATTCTGGTTGCTGTTAGCGCCGCGTATAAATACGCTGGCGCTGGTGCCGGCGCCGCCGTTGCGGGCCACTTCGATGCCGCGCTGGCGCTGCAGCAGGTCGATCACGGAACCGGCGCCCGACTCGGCGATCTGGGTGGCGTTGATGGTGACACTGTCGCTGATGACATCAGCCAGTGGCTGCGGATTGCGGGTGGCGGTGACGAGGACGGCGGCGAGGGGTTCGGAGTGGAGCGCGGGTGCGGCAAAAATACCAGCAAGCGTCATGGCCAGCGTCGGCGACGCCAGTGCGGCGCGACGGGAGATGCGAGATTTCATGGTCAGGTTTCTGTAATGGGCAACCGGCCTGCTTCCCCGCGGGCCAGATTGAACAGAAGCGGTAAAACGAAAGACGCGACCAGATTGACCGGCGGGGCCGGCATCGTCCGTGTCGCGCACATCCCGTCGCTCACTTCCACCTGTCTTGGCCGGTATCCGGGCTGGCAAGTTAGACCATCTCACCTTCCCATGCAAAAGCACAGTGGTTGTCAGAGACGGTTTGTCGCGGCGTTCTGCGACACTTGCTGACCGTTGCGGGGGCAGCACACGCAGGCCGGCGTTATCAAACGCTGGCTTCGTGTTTCCCGTTTAACTGCGCGTCAGGACAGACGCGCGGGCACCAAAACGCCATCATTATACGGCGGAACGGGGCCTGCGTTGGCGCTGCCTTATCAAAAGTGCAGGATGCACACGGCGGCGTAATCGATGCGGTAGGGCGTCGAGGCGGCGCTCAGTGCGGCCGCTTCAAGGCTGACGCCGGGCCTGGACAGGGCCGTCAGCAGGCGGATCGTGCCGGCATGGCAGATCACGATGGCGTCGTTCTCGCACTCGTCCAGGAAGGCGGACACGCGCGCGGCGACCTGCAGCACAGTCTCGCCGCCACCTGGCGCGTAATGGACCAGATCATCAGCCCAGGCGTCGACCTCGGCGCGCGGGATGTCGTTCCATGCTTTGCCTTCCCACGCGCCGAAATCCATTTCGGCCAGGCGCGCGTCCGCAAGTGGCGGCGCTGCCTGCATGCGCGCTGCCAGCGCCTCGGCCAACAATGCGCAGCGCCGCAGAGGGCTGGTGTAAATCGGGGTTGGTCGGGCATCGACCGAAAGCTGGGCGGGCAGTGCCGCCAGCGCGGCTTCCAGCGCGGCCGGATGGACCTCCAGGTCGCTGCTGCCGTAGCAAATGCCGGGTCCGACGAGAGGCGCTGGATGACGCACGAGGACCAGGCGCATGGCGTTAATTAATGGCCCATGCAGGCCAGCACGCCCAGATAGATCATCACTTCGCCGACCTGCTGCACGGCGCCAAGGCAGTCCCCGGTGTAGCCGCGGATGCGGCGCGCGAACAGGCGAGCCAGCCAGAGCGTCGCTGCCAGCGCAGCCAGTGCCCCGGCCAGGATTGCGCGGCCGGGCAGGGCGCCGCTGGCGGCGACAGCGGCAATTGCCAGTAGGGCGCTGACACAGGCGATGGCAAATTCGCCCGTGCTCATGGTCTGGGCCAGCGGCTTCGCCTTGCCCTCGGCGCGTGCGTACTCCATCCGCCAGATCAGCGACGCCGCCAGCAGGCGCGAAAGGGGATGGGCGACGAACAGCGCGCCAATGACCGTCAAGACCGGCAGATAGGCGAGGGTGAGGCACTTGAGGCCGAGCAGGCAGATGATGCCGATGGCGCCGTAAGCGCCGATGCGCGAGTCTTTCATGATCTCGAGCACCCGATCTGCGCTCATGCCGCCGCCGAAGCCGTCGCACATGTCGGCGAAACCGTCTTCATGAAAGGCGCCGGTGGCGTAGATGCCCGCGCTGGTGGAGATCAGCACGGCGACGGGCGCCGGCAGCAGCCAGGCCGCGGCGGCATAGACTCCGGCGGTGATGGCGGCAACGACGATGCCGACCAGGGGAAAGTAGCGCGACGCCTGGTTCAGCCAGGCCGCGTCGAAACCGACCCAGGCCGGAATCGGCAGGCGGGTAAAAAACTGCAGGGCGGTGAAGAACAGGCGAAGCTGATGCATGCAGTGGGCCTAAACGGATTTCTCGCTGACCTGGGCCGATTCAAACGTCGCCATCTGCGCGACGAAATTGACGGCCGCCTGCAGCAGGGGGACGGCGAGCGCGCAGCCGGTGCCTTCGCCAAGGCGCAGATCCATTTGCAGCAGGGGACGCGCGTCGAGCGCGGCGAGCATGCGCTGGTGCCCCTGTTCGGCCGAGCAGTGCGCGAAGACGCAGTAATCGAGGATGGCCGGCTGCAGGCGAGCCGCCACCAGCAGGGCGCTGGTAACGATGAAGCCGTCGATCAGCAGAAGCTTGCGCAGCGCCGCCCCTTGCAGCATGGCGCCGGCCATCATGGCGATCTCGAAGCCGCCAAAGGTGGCCAGCACGTCGAGCGGCCCATTGACATTGGCGTGACGCGCCACGGCCTGCTCGATGATTTTCTGTTTATGGGCGACGCCCGCCGCGGACAGGCCGGTGCCGGCGCCCACGCACTGCTCGACGGCGATGCCGGTCAGCGTGTGCATCAGCGCGGCGGCGGCGGTGGTGTTACCGATGCCCATCTCACCGAAGCCGATCACATTGCCTTCCACCTCGGCGGCGAGCGCCATGCCGGCGACCAGCGCTGCTTCGCATTGGGCCGCAGTCATGGCCGGCGCCACGGCAAAGTTGGCAGTACCGTTGGCGATCTTGCGGTCGATCAGGCCTGCGCGCGCACCGAAGACGTGGTTGACGCCAGCGTCGATCACTTTCAAGACGCATCCGGTCTGCTTCGCAAAGACATTGATGGCGGCGCCGCCGGCGAGGAAATTCTCGACCATCTGCCAGGTGACGTCCTGGGGAAATGCTGAGACTCCTTCGGCCACGACGCCGTGGTCGGCGGCAAAGACGAGAATGGTCGGTTGATCGATCGTCATCGCCGTGCTCTGTTGCACCAAACCGATTTGACGCGCCAACGCTTCCAGTCGCCCCAGGCTGCCGAGTGGTTTGGTCTTGTTGTTAATAGCCTTGTCGAGCAGAACAGCGAGCGCCGGATTGGCGGTGGGGAGTAGCTGGGGAATCATGAACAGGAGAGCCTCTGGTAACAAAATAGCAGTAAAAAAACTGGCGCTAAGATAGCACAGCACATTGCACGAATTCTCCTTGCGGTCCACGGGGCAGGTTTGCTATAGTTCGCCTCCCCGAGAATTTGGTTAACAAAAACAAGCACTTGGGGCCGTCTGTGAAGGCGGTGTCGTAAAAAAGAAGAGAACGAGGGGGTTGACGAAGCGAGCGAAATGCTTCATACTCTTTCTTCTTCGCGGCTGACAAACAAAACGATTTGTCGCAAGCTGCAAGGCAGTACCGAATACAGTTCTTTAACAATTAACAGTCGATAAGTGTGGGCGTTTGATGAAGGTGCCAAGACTCCGGTCTTGAATACTTAAATTATCAAATGTTCACAAAAAAGAAATATAGGCGCTATGAAAATAGTGGCCTGTCAGTATTTTGAGTGAGCGATCTGTCGGAAGCGACATTAAGCAGAGATTGAACTGAAGAGTTTGATCCTGGCTCAGATTGAACGCTGGCGGCATGCCTTACACATGCAAGTCGAACGGAAGCTTGTGTTATATATTGGTTGAGAGTGGTGTAGGGTTTTTGTTT
>JBJMVV010000156.1:0-76258 GCA_045810505.1 Massilia sp. | reverse complement strand
GCGCCTGGGTGCCATCCTTCCTGTTCCCCGACTGGGTGCAAAAAATCGCTCTGGCCGTGCCGACCCGCTGGGCCATCGACGGCCTCGACGCCATGACCTGGCGTGGTCTGGGGATGGATGCTGCGGGCATGGCGATGGCGGCGCAGTTAGCATTTGCGCTGGTGTTCGGGGTGCTGGCGGTTTTTAAATTTAACCGCGACCGGGATTAGCATCGGGGACTGGCCTTGCAGGGCTTTTGGTCCGGGGGACCAAAAGCGAGCCCGAAGGGCCTGTCCCCCGATGCTGCGCGCGCCGCATAACTTTTCCACGCTGTACAACCCCATTGCGCCAACGCAAAGCCACACACCGCCACCCCGCTAGCCTACCTACTCCTTCGTTTTGCTTCCAAGCATGCAAAACGGTTTTCACCCCATGAAAGGAGCCGGCAATGGCCGCGACAACTTCCCCCTCCAGCGCCTTTGTTGGCGCAGCCTGGCTCGCACTCGTGATCGGCGTGGCGATGTATTTGATTGGCCTGTTCAATGCCACCATGGCGCTCAATGAGAAAGGCTATTACCTGACCCTGCTGCTGTATGGCCTGTTTGCTGCCGTCTCCGTGCAGAAGTCGACGCGCGACCGGATGGAAGGCACGCCGGTCACGTCCATGTATTTCGGCTTGTGCTGGATGTCGGTGATCGGCGCCATCTCGCTGTTGACGGTGGGGCTGTTCAATGCCTCGATCGCGCCCAGCGAGAAGGGGTTTTATGCGATGTCGTTTGTTTTGAGCCTGTTTGCGGCGATTACGGTGCAGAAGAATGTGCGGGATGGGGCGGGGGCGGGGCAGTAGCGCAGATAGCAGAGCAGGGGGGACTGGCGCTTGGCGCCTGTCCCCGCTTTTGACGCTGGGACAGGCCGGGCCGCGTCAGGCGCCAAGCGCCAGTCCCCAAGTTTAGCTTTACAAATTCGGCGCGAGCCAGGATTCAAGCTGTTCGACAGCGACACCGCGGCGTGCGCTCATGTCGGCCACCTGGTCGGCGCCGATTTTCCCGACCACGAAATACTTCGAGTCCGGGTGGGCAAAGTAAAAGCCGGAGACGGCGGCGCCCGGTGACATGGCGAACGATTCGGTCAGCTCGATCCCCACTTCCTGGGGCTGCAGCACGTCCCACATGGCGCCCTTGACGGTGTGCTCGGGGCAGGCGGGGTAGCCGGGGGCAGGGCGGATGCCGCGGTACTGTTCGGCGATCATGGCTTCGTTCGACAGGCGCTCGTCCGGCGCGTAGCCCCACAGGTCGGTGCGCACGCGTTCGTGCAGGTATTCGGCGAAGGCTTCGGCCAGGCGGTCGGCGAGCGACTTCAACATGATCGACGAGTAGTCGTCGTGGGCGTCCTCGAAACGCTTTTCATATTTTTCAATGCCCAGGCCCGTCGTCACGGCGAACATGCCGATGTAGTCGGTGACGCCCGTGTCTTTCGGCGCGACGAAATCGGCCAGGCACTGGTTCGGCCGCTGCACCCCGTCGACCAGCGGCTTGACGCCTTGCTGGCGCAGGCCGTACCAGGTCAACGCGACTTTTTCGCGCGACTCGTCCGCATACACTTCGATGTCGTCGTCATTGATGCTGTTGGCCGGCAGCAGGGCGATCACGCCGTTCGCCGTCAGCCAGCGGCCTTCGATGATTTTTTTGAGCAGGGCCTGGCCTTCCTCAAACACCTTGGTGGCGGCTTCACCGACCACCGCATCGGTCAGGATGGCAGGGAAGGGGCCGGCCAGGTCCCAGGTCTGGAAGAAGGGGCCCCAGTCGATGTAGCGGGCCAGGGTGGCGAGATCCACATTCTTGATTTCACGGCGGCCGATGAATTTCGGCCGCACCGGGGCGTAATCGAGCCTGGCCTTGTTGGCGCGCGCCTGGGACAGCGGCAGGATCGGCAGCGCCTTCTTGTTGGCGTGCTGCTCGCGGATGCGTTCGTAGTCGACGGCGATGTCGTCGATGTACTGCTCGCGTGTTTCGGGAGTGAGCAGGGACTGGGCCACCGACACGGAGCGCGAGGCGTCCGGTACGTAGACCACGGGGCCCTCGTAGTTGTGGGCGATCTTGACGGCCGTGTGGGCGCGGCTGGTGGTGGCGCCACCAATCAACAGCGGGATCTTGAGCATGCGGAAGTGGGGATCGCGCTGCATCTCGCGCGCCACATGGGCCATCTCTTCGAGCGACGGCGTGATCAGGCCTGACAGGCCGACGATGTCGGCGTTTTCCACTTTGGCGCGGGCCAGGATTTCGGAGGCGGGCACCATCACGCCCATGTTCACCACCTCGAAGTTATTACATTGCAGGACCACGGAGACGATGTTCTTGCCGATGTCGTGCACATCGCCCTTGACGGTGGCGATGACGATCTTGCCCTTTGGTTTGGCGACGATGCCGGTGCGCTTTTCTTCCGCCAGCTTTTCTTCTTCAATGTAGGGGATCAGGTGGGCCACGGCCTGCTTCATCACGCGCGCCGATTTGACCACCTGGGGCAGGAACATCTTGCCCTGTCCGAACAGGTCGCCGACCACGTTCATGCCGTCCATCAGGGGGCCTTCAATCACGTGAATCGGGCGGCCGCCATTACCGAGCAGTTCCTGCCGCGCCTCTTCCGTGTCCTCGACGATCCACTGGGTGATGCCGTGCACCAGCGCGTGCGACAGGCGCTGCTGCACCGTGCCTTCGCGCCAGGCCAGGTTCTGGGTGTCCTGCTTGCCGCCCGCCTTGAGCGTGCCGGCGATGTCGATCATGCGCTCGGTGGCGTCGTCGCGGCGGTTGAGCACCACGTCTTCGACGCGCTCGCGCAGTTCAAGCGGGATGTCGTCGTACACGCCCATCATGCCCGCGTTGACGATCCCCATCGTCATGCCGGCCTTGATGGCGTGGTAGAGGAATACGGTGTGGATGGCTTCACGCGCCGGGTCGTTGCCGCGGAAGGAAAACGACACGTTCGATACGCCACCCGATACGCTTGCGTAGGGCAGGTTCTGCTTGATCCAGCGGGTCGCTTCAATGAAGTCGACGGCGTAGTTGTTGTGCTCTTCGATGCCGGTGGCGATCGCAAAAATGTTCGGATCGAAGATGATGTCTTCGGGCGGGAAGCCCACCTGCTGGGTGAGTACATCGTAGGCGCGCTGGCATATTTCGGTCTTGCGTTCAAACGTGTCGGCCTGGCCTTTTTCGTCAAACGCCATGACGATGACGGCAGCGCCGTAGCGGCGGCACAAACGGGCCTGGCGGATGAATTCTTCTTCTCCCTCTTTCATCGAGATGGAGTTGACGATGGCCTTGCCCTGCACGCATTTGAGACCCGCCTCGATCACCGACCATTTCGAGGAATCGATCATGATGGGCACGCGCGAGATGTCCGGTTCCGACGCGATCAGATTCAGGAAGCGCGTCATCGCGGCCTGCGAATCGAGCATGGCCTCGTCCATATTGATGTCGATGACCTGGGCGCCGTTTTCCACCTGCTGGCGCGCCACCGACAGCGCTTCGTCGAACTGCTCGTTGAGGATCATGCGCGCAAAGGCCTTCGAGCCGGTCACGTTGGTGCGCTCGCCGACGTTGACGAACAAGGAATCGGCATCAACCGTGAATGGCTCGAGGCCCGACAGGCGCAGCGCCGTCGGCACGGCCGGCAGCGCGCGCGGCGCCGTCTGTGCCAGCAGGGTCGAGATGGCGGCGATGTGCTCGGGCGTGGTGCCGCAGCAGCCGCCGGCGATATTGATGAAGCCTGCGTCGGCAAATTCGCGCAGCAGCGCCGAGGTGTCGGCCGGCAGTTCGTCAAAGCCGGTGTCGCTCATGGGGTTGGGCAGGCCCGCATTGGGGTAGATGCAGACGAAGGTGTCGGCCACCTTCGACAGTTCTTCGGCGTAGGGGCGCATCAGGGCCGCGCCCAGCGCGCAATTGAGGCCGATCGTGAGCGGTTTGGCGTGGCGCACGGAATTCCAGAAGGCGGGCACGGTCTGGCCGGACAGGATGCGCCCGGAGGCATCGGTGACGGTCCCGGAAATCATCAGGGGCAGGCGCGCTTTGTCGGGATGCTCGCTGAAGTACAGATCGATGGCGAACAGCGCCGCCTTGCAATTCAAGGTATCGAAAATGGTCTCGACCAGCAGCACGTCGGCGCCGCCGTCGACCAGGCCGCGCACCTGTTCATGGTAAGCCGTCACCAGCTGATCAAAGGTCACGTTGCGCGCGGCGGGGTCGTTGACGTCGGGCGAAATCGACGCCGTTTTTGGGGTGGGCCCCAGCGCGCCGGCGACAAAGCGGGGCTTGTCGGCACTGCTGTAGTTGGCGCAGGCGGCGCGCGCGATGCGGGCCGCCTCGACGTTCATTTCATAGGCCAGGTGACCCATGTGATAGTCGTCCTGGGCGATGCTGGTGGCCCCAAAAGTGTTGGTCTCGATCAGGTCGGCGCCGGCAGCCAGGTAGCGTTCGTGGATTTCCTGAATCACGTGGGGACGCGTCAGGGTCAGCAGTTCATTGTTGCCCTTGACGAAAAGTTCGCGGGCGCCGCTGCCGGCCGGCGCCGCGAAGTCGGCGAAGCGCTCGCCCCGGTATTCCGCTTCACCAAGCTTGTATTGCTGGATGATGGTGCCCATGGCGCCGTCGAGAATCATGATGCGGCGTGACAATATATCGCGCAGCAAGGTCTCGGTCGGGGATGCGGCGGCGGGGTTCGTGGTCATGGCAGGCTTTCAACAGGGCAGGGCGCCGGCCGCTGGGCCGCGGACGGCCTAAAATTATACGTCATCGGATGCAACAGGTTGTCTTATGGGTCAGAATGCTTGAAACCCCCGTGGCGCTGAGGCGTGTATGTATCGCTTTGTTTCAAGCCGGAATTTGTTACAGAACGATACAATACCCCGGCACCCAGCAATCTTTCGGATACATACAAAGTTCAGAATCCTGTCAGGGATGGCTAAAGAGACCATTCCACCAACAAACGTTCGACAGGACTTAAAATGGATAAAGATTTCGCTCAAGAATGGGATGCGCCACGCACCCTCGATACTCGCTCGACCGTCAGCAAGCCGCACCCGGTGGCGCTCAAGCAGATCGTCACGATCCGCCTCGACACCGACATGCTGGAATGGTTCAAGGGCGCCGGCCCTGGCTACCAGACCCGCATCAACCAGATCCTGCGCCAGTACATGGCCGATCACCGCGACGACGCGCTCGTGTCGAAAGCGAACTAATCAAGAGAAGTGCAGTCCCTCGAGGGCGTTGCCCTTGAGGAATTCGGCTGCCGCCAGGCGCTTGCCGCCCGGCTTTTGCAAGGTCGTCAGGCGCAGCGCGCCTTCGCCGCAAGCAAGCACGATGCCGTCGACGGCATTGGCCGACAGCACTGTGCCCGGCGCGGCGGTAGTGCTGACTTCGACAATCTCGGCGCCCCACAACTTGACGGTCACGCCATCGAGCACGCCTTGTGCGCCCGGAAAAGGATTGAAGGCGCGGATCTTGCGGTCGAGCACTGCTGCCGATAGCGAAAAATCCAGCTTCGCCTCCTCCTTGCCGATTTTAGCGGCGTAGGTGACGTCTTCTGCCGGCTGCGGCGTGGCGCTCAGGCCGCCGGCTGCCATCTTGCGTAAAGTCTCGACGATCATGCGCGCGCCCAGGGCGGCCAGGGTGTCGTGCAGGGTGGCGGTGGTTGCATGGGGACCGATGGCAAGCTTTTCCATGGCCAGCATGGGGCCCGTGTCCAGGCCTTCTTCCATTTCCATGATGGTGATGCCGGTCTCGGCGTCGCCGGCCTCGATGGCCCGGTGGATTGGCGCCGCGCCGCGCCAGCGTGGCAGGATCGAGCCGTGGATATTGATGCAGGGCTTGATGTCGAGAGTGGCGCGCGGCAGGATCAGGCCATAAGCGGCCACCACCATCACATCGTAATCAAGCGCCAGCAGGCGGGCGTGGGCTGCTTCCGCTTCGGCGGCGCGCACGGGGTCCTTGCTGTCGCGCCGCAAGGACAGGGGCTGCAGGACTTCGATGCCATGCGCCACTGCAAACTGTTTGACGCTGGAGGCCTGCAACTGCATGCCGCGCCCGGCCGGACGGTCCGGCTGGGTCAGCACCAGGGGGATCTCGAAGCCGGCCGCATGGATGGCGGCCAGGGCGGTAGAAGCGAACTCGGGGGTGCCGGCGAAAACGACTTTCACGGTCCGGGCCGCTTAATAACGGCGGCCGGCGGCCTTGAGCGCCGCTTCGCGCTCGATGCCACGGTTTTCCTTGACCATTTTCGCCTTGATGCGGTTGCGCTTCAGGGGCGAAAGGTATTCGACAAACACTTTGCCTTGCAAGTGATCCATTTCATGCTGGATGCACACGGCCAGCAAGCCATCCGCTTCCAGCTCGAACGATTTACCGTCGGCATCCTGGGCCTTGACCTTGATGCGGGCAGGGCGCTCGACGCCGTCGTACACACCCGGCACGGACAGGCAGCCTTCATCGTAGACCTGCTTTTCGTCGCTGGCCCAGGTGATGACGGGATTGATGAAGACCTGCAACTGGTCCTTGGCGTCGGTGATGTCGATCACGACCAGTTGCTGGTGCACGTCCACCTGGCTGGCCGCCAGACCCACGCCGGGCGCCTCGTACATCGTCTCGGCCATGTCGGCGATCAGGGTGCGCAAGGCCTCGTCAAATACAGTTACCGGCGTGGCCACCTTGTGCAGTCGGGGATCGGGGTAACGCAGGATGGGAAGTAAGGCCATGGGATGCTCGCGGTTACAGACAGAATAAAAAGGTGGGGGTGGAATTCGTAAAACAGATGGCAGAAGTTTAACAGTAAGCGGCAGTGTGCGAAATAATGCCCTAAATCAACAAAAACGCAACAGTCGAAGGGGGTGAACCGGGGCAGTTTGCCTTGCTAGTTCAAGGATTTATGGGCAGAATTTGATCCAGTACGGCAACCTTTTCACCCGTCCGCCTGTGGATGAGGCGCGTTTCTGCTGTTGCCCCGCACCTGGCGCCGGCAGAAAACGGGGCCAGGATGCCGTTTTGATGCCGCACTTTACGGATACTCCATGAAAAATTTTATCACAGTCGGCACCCGCGCCGCAGTGGCAGCACTGTTCTCGCTGAGCGCCGCCGGCGCCGTCCAGGCCGCCGACTGCAGCTTCCGGGCCAATGCGCCTGACCAGCACAAGGTGGTGCGCGGCGATACCCTGTGGGGCATTTCCGGTACGTTTTTGGAGCATCCGTGGTGCTGGCCCCAGGTCTGGGGCATGAACCGCGATGAAATTGCCAATCCCCACTGGATTTATCCCGGCCAGATCGTGTATTTTGACCGCAAGAACGGCCGCCTCAGCCTCAGCAAACCGGGCGGCGATGGCGGCGGCTATGACGGCACCATCCGCCTGTCGCCCCAGGTGCGCACTGAAGGCACGGGCAATGACGCCATTGCCGCCATTCCCGGCGGCGCCATCGATGCATTCCTGACCCGCCCCCTGATCGTTGACGAGACCGAGATGAATCGTGCGCCGCGTATTGCTGCGCAGGAAGACGGCCATATCTTTCTGGGCTATGGCGACAAGGTCTATGTCAAAGGCGATCTGGGCGGCGCCAACAGTTTCCAGGTCTACCGTCCCGGCATCCCCCTGCGCGACCCGGACACGGGCAAGGTGGTCGCTTATGAAGCTGTCTACCTGGGCGGCGTGACCCTGCAAAAAGCCGCCAAGCCCGGCGTCGACGTGCACACCTTCACCGTCACCGGTTCGACCCAGGAAATGGGTGTGGGCGACCGCCTGATGCCGGCGCCGCCCACGCCGCTGCGCAACTATGTGCCCCATCCGCCCAATCAGGCCGTCAAGGGGCGGGTGCTGGGTATTTACTCGGGCTTGATGTACGCCGCCAAAAATGAAGTGATCAGCATTAATCGCGGTACAGTTGACGGACTCGATGTCGGCGCCACCCTGGGCCTGTACCATTACGGGCAGAATATCGCTGACCCGGGCGGCAGCAAAGGCATCATGGGCCTGGGCGCAACGAAGATCCGACTGCCCGACGAGCAGATCGGGACCCTGTTCATTTTCCGCGTGTTCCAGCACGTTTCGTACGGCTTGATCATGCAGACGACCCAGCCGGTGCAAACCGGCGACGTGGCCGCCTCACCGGAGTAAGCCCGCCGTGCAAGCCACGGACTCCCACCCCTTGCCAAAACAGTCCCGGCCCGATCTCGCGGCCTGGCTGCGCCTGGTGCTGACACCCGGGGTGGGACCGGCAGCCTGCCATCGCCTGCTCGACGCCTTTCACACACCCGAGGCCATATTTGAAGCGCCCCGCGCTGCCCTGCACAATTGCGTGGGCGCCGCGGTCGCCGCCGCGCTGCTGGCGCCAGCAACTGCTACATTGCAAGCGATCGACGCTGCCCTCGACTGGGCGGGCTGTCCCGGCCATGCCATCCTCACCTTGCACGAAGACAATTATCCGGCGGCCCTGGCCCAGATCGACGATGCACCGCCCGTGCTGTACGTGGTCGGGCGGGTCAGTCTGCTGGCCGGGCCCTGTATCGCCATCGTCGGCAGCCGCAACGCCACCTTGCAGGGCAAAACCAACGCCGAAGTGTTTGCCGAGGCGCTCAGCTGCGCCGGGCTGACCATCGTCTCCGGGCTGGCGCTGGGCATCGATGCGGCCGCCCACAACGGCGCCCTGGGTGGGCTGGGCTCGACGGTGGCGGTGCTGGGTACGGGCCCGGACCTGGTCTATCCGGCGCGCAACCGGGCTTTATGGCAATGCATTGCCGACGAAGGCTGCGTGGTCAGCGAATATGCTCCCGGCACGCCGCCACTGGCGCACAATTTTCCGCAACGCAACCGCATCATCAGCGGCCTTTCGCTCGGCGTGCTGGTGGTGGAAGCGGCCGCCAAGTCGGGTTCGCTGATCACGGCGCGCACGGCGGCCAGCCAGGGCCGCGACGTGTTCGCCATCCCCGGCTCGATCCACTCGGCGCTGGCCAAGGGCTGCCATCTGCTCATCAAGGAAGGCGCCAAGCTGGTCGAGTCAGCCGCCGACGTACTGGATGAAATCCGGCTGGCGCCGGCGGCCGTGTTTGCCACGGCCAGCACGACGGAAACTCCGGAGGGGCAGGACATGGTGCCGGGCGTGCTGGGCGTGATGGGCCACGCACCAATCAGCGCCGACGTGCTGGCGCTCGCCTGTGGACAGGCGCCGCATGCCTTGAGCCTGGTCCTGCTGGAACTGGAGCTGGCGGGCAAAGTGGAGCGGCTGGCCGACGGACGCTACCAGCAGGTCGTCCGCTGACGCGCCTGACAAAACCTGCATGCCTGCGTTGCTCCGGCTAGCCGTACAGCTGTACTGTCGTCGCCGTCGCGCCTTGCCCTGAAGGTTTTGTCAGACGCTTTATTGTGCATGCCGGATGCCCAGCCGGTCCAGTTCGCCAATAAACGGGGGCGAGTCGACCGCCACCAGGGCCGCGATCGGATACACATATAAACCACCCTTGTCGCTGCTCAGCGGGCCGGCGGCTTTCAGCATGGCCTCTGACGCCGTCCACAGGCGTTGCAGGTGAGCCAGCAGGAGCGGGCTATTGCGGATTTTCGCGTAACTGGCCGGATAGGATTGCCGCACGGTTTTGAGGTAGCTCAACACATACAGCATCAGGTCGGCCGTGCCGCCGATGTTGCCGTCCAGCGCGGCGTTGCCTTCCGCGCGAAAGCGGCCATATAGGGGAGAGTCGGCCAGCGCCACTTCCATCTCGGCCGCGCCGACGTAGGCGTTCAGTTCGTCGAGCAGGGTGGTGAAATCGTTGGCCGCCACCTTGGGCGTGCGCAGCATATAAGTCTGGTATCGCGCCGAGTTGCCAGTTTTGAAGGCAGGCGGCACCGCCGCGGCCGCGACAACATAGGGCGTGGTGGCGCCGCGCACCAGTTCCGTCACGTAGGTCGCGCCGCCAAACACGTAGACGGCCTTGCCCTGATTGCATGCGGCCAGCTCCACGTCGATCACGTGGTTGGCTTCGTGAAAGGCGGTCGGCACGCTCGACAGATTCAAATTGCCCTGTTTGCGCAGCCACCAGGCAATATCGGCGCCGACTGCACCCAGCAGACGGCTTGCCTGCGGGGACGTCAGCGGCGGCAAGGTCGCCAGCAGGGCGGCGTCAGCGGCCGGGAGCTGGGCGGCAGCTTGCGGGGACGACAGTCGCGCGCAGTCGGGCGCCGCGCCAGGATTGGCGGCGATGGCGGGCGCAGGCGCAAGTGAGGCCAGCGCCAGCGCCAGCGCCGCCCCGCGAATTGTCGTATTGTTCAAATTGCACCGGAAACAGGGGGTTTTAAGGAAGGTATTGATGCACGTTAGCATTAGCCGATTGTAGGCCATCGCCGCCACAATCCCCGTCCGGCAGTCTGTGCAGCACTTGTACATCGATAAACTTAGCTGATAGAGTAGAGCCATGTTCGATATCCTCGTCTACCTCTACGAAACCTATTACCGCCCGGACGCCTGTCCCGAGCCGGCGGCGCTTGCGCGCAAGCTCTCTGCGGTCGGCTTCGACGAAGTGGAAATCTCCGAGGCGCTGGTCTGGTTGACGGACCTGACGGAAATGGCAGGTGCCGAGCACAGCGCTGTTCAGGCCTCCACCGGCACCCGGTTTTATGTGGCCCGCGAAATCGACAGCCTGGGCGCCGCCGCCATCGGCTTTATTGCCTTCCTCGAAAGCGCCAAGGTCATCAGCGCCCTCCAGCGCGAGATCGTCATCGAGCGCGCCCTGGCCCTGGGCGAAACCCCGGTCGGCCTTGGCAAACTGAAAATCATCGTGTTGATGTTGCTCTGGAGCCAAGGCAAAGAGCCTGACGCCCTGATGTTCGACGACCTGTTTGGCGCCGACGACGAACAGGCCCCCCGCCTGTTGCATTAGAACATTCCTCGCGGCGGCACTTGAAAGCTGTCGCCAAGATCCCTATCATTTGCCGCTATTGTGCATGGGCTGTCGGAATGGCAATTTGCCACCTTCCTTGACAAGCCATGTATCATGCGCCTGCTTCACCCTTTTATCCGTGCCACGAGAACCCTATGACCAAAACCCTCATCATCGCCGAGAAGCCCTCCGTCGCGAACGACATCGCCAAGACGCTGGGCGGCTTCACCAAGCACGATGAGTACTTCGAGTCCGACCAGTACGTGCTGTCGTCCGCCGTCGGTCACCTGCTGGAAATTGCCGTGCCAGAAGAGCACGACGTCAAGCGCGGCAAGTGGAGCTTTGCCCACCTGCCCATGATTCCACCGTACTTTGCCTTGAATCCCATCGCCAAGACGGAATCGCGCCTGAAAGTGCTGAATAAGCTCATCAAGCGCAAGGACGTGACGACCCTGATCAACGCATGCGACGCGGGACGCGAAGGTGAGTTGATCTTCCGCCTGATCGCCCAGAACGCCAAGGCCAAGCAGCCCGTGAAACGCCTGTGGCTGCAGTCGATGACGCCGGGCGCCATCCGCGACGGTTTTCAACATTTGCGCAGCGACGAAGACATGCTGCCGCTGGCCGACGCCGCCCGCTGCCGCTCGGAAGCGGATTGGCTGATCGGCATCAACGGCACCCGCGCCATGACCGCGTTCAACTCGAAAGAGGGCGGCTTCTATCTGACCACCGTGGGCCGCGTGCAGACGCCGACCCTGTCGATCGTCGTTGAGCGCGAAGAAAAGATCAAGAAATTCGTCTCCCGCGATTACTGGGAAGTGCGCGCCGAGTTCATCTGCGCGGCCGGCATTTACGAAGGCCGCTGGCTCGACCAGTCCTTCAAAAAAGACGAGAACGATCCGGAAAAGCGTCCCGAGCGCCTGTGGAGCAAGGCCGCGGCCGATACCATCGCGATGGCCTGCAAGGGCCGCCAGGGCACCGTCACGGAAGAGTCCAAGCCGACCACCTCGATGGCGCCGGCCCTGTTCGACCTGACCAGCCTGCAGCGCGAAGCCAACGGCCGCTTCGGCTTTTCAGCCAAGAACACCCTGGGCCTGGCGCAAGCCCTGTATGAAAAGCACAAGGTGCTGACCTACCCCCGTACCGATTCGCGCCACCTGCCCGAAGACTACATCGACACGGTCAAGCAGACCATGGGCGTGCTGGCCGAGAACCACAATTACCACCAGTTCGCCAAGCAGATCACGGACAAGGGTTGGGTCAAGCCAAATAAACGGATTTTCGACAACACGAAAATCTCGGATCACTTCGCCATCATCCCCACCAACGTCGCGCCAAAGAACCTGTCGGAACCGGAACAGAAACTGTACGACCTGGTGACGCGCCGCTTCATGGCGATTTTCTTCCCCGCCGCCGAGTTCCAGGTCACCACCCGCTTTACGGAAGTGTCCGGACACCAGTTCAAGACCGAGGGCAAGGTCATGACCAACCCCGGCTGGCTGGCGATTTACGGCAAGGAAGCGTCGACCGACGAAGACAAGGACGGCAACGCCAATGGCAACCTGGTGCCGGTCGCCAAGGGTGAAAAAGTCCACACCGAAAAAGTCACGGCGAATGGCCTGGTAACGAAACCGCCTGCACGCTACACGGAAGCGACCCTGCTGTCGGCCATGGAAGGCGCGGGGAAATTGATCGACGACGACGAATTGCGCGACGCCATGGCCGGCAAGGGCCTGGGCACGCCAGCAACCCGCGCCGCCATCATCGAAGGCCTGCTGGGCGAACGCTACCTGCTGCGCGAAGGGCGTGAACTGATGCCGACCGCCAAGGCAGCTCAGCTGATGACCTTGCTGCGCGGCCTGGGCGTCAACGAACTGACGGCGCCGGAATTGACGGGCGAGTGGGAATACAAGCTGTCGCAAATGGAAAAGGGCAAGATCTCGCGCGAGCAGTTCATGCTTGAAATCGAGAAGATGACCCAGATCATCGTCAAGCGGGCCAAGGAATACAACAACGACACCATTCCCGGGGACTACGCGACCCTGAGCACACCGTGTCCGAACTGCGCCGGCGTGGTCAAGGAAAATTACCGCCGCTTTGCCTGCACCAAGTGCGACTTCAATATGTCGAAGACGCCGGGCAGCCGCCAGTTCGAGATCGAGGAAGTGGAAGAATTGCTGGCCAAGCGCACCATCGGCCCCATGCAGGGTTTCCGCTCCAAGATGGGCCGCCCGTTTGCCGCCATCCTGCGCATCGTGCGCGACGAAGACATCAACAATTTTAAACTCGAGTTCGACTTCGGCCAGAACGACGAGGAAGGCGAAAACGGCGAAGGCGTCGATTTTACGGGCCAGACCGCACTTGGCCCCTGCCCGAAATGCAATGGCGGTGTGTTCGAGATGGGCCTGGCCTATGTCTGCGAGCACAGCGTTGCCAAGCCGAAGACCTGTGACTTCCGCAGCGGCCGCATCATACTGCAACAGGAAGTGCTGCCCGAACAGATGGCGAAACTGCTCAACGATGGCAAGACCGATCTGCTGCCGGGTTTTGTTTCCCAGCGTACCCGTCGCCCCTTCAAGGCCTTCCTGGTCAAGGGCAAGGATGGCAAGATCAGCTTCGAGTTCGAAGAGCGCAAGGCCAAGCCGGGCGCAAAGGTAAAAGCGGCGCCGGTGGCGGACGGCGAAGAGGGTGACGCTGCGCCGACGAAAAAAACGGCGGTCAAGGCGGCGGCGAAGAAGCCGGCGGCTAAAAAAGCGGCGACCAAGACGGCTGCCGTCAAGAAAACTGCGGTACGCAAGCCTGCGGCGAAGAAGATCGCAAGCAAGTAAGCGATTCTTCAGGTAAAAAAGAAAAAAGCGGAGCGCGCGCTCTGCTTTTTTTTGCCCTGCTTTTTTCCCGCGCTGGTTTAACTCTTGCCGCGGTACTGCACGCCTTCCGCACTTTCCTTCATGCCGCTCGAGTGGATCAGCATGCTGACCCCGACCAGGTTGTTGGCGTATTCGGCCGCAAGCTGGTCGATCAGGGGCGCGTGGTCGGCGCTCGGGGCGTAGCAATAATGCCCTTCAGCAGGGGCGGGCGCCAGTTCAATCAAGGCCGCCGCTTTCAGCTGGTCCAGCAGCGCCGCGGCTGTCTTGTGGTTCACATACAGCGCTCCGGCAAGGCTGCCCGCATTGAGACCGGTGCTGCCGGCGCTGCGCATCAGCAGCAAGGCTTCCAGATAGGGCACCGAGGGGATTGCCAGGACGATAAAGCGGCGCAGGTCGGCGGGAATGGCAGGGCGGCTCATGGCTGCGGACGCCCGCGACGACCCCGTTCAGGCAAGCGCGGCAGGATTTGGGCCGCGGCAAAGGCAAGGTGTTTCATCGATAACGAAGAGTTAGGCAAACACCAGATTATACATTTGTGGCATAGCAAATGGCGTCTTGTCACGAATCAAAGCGTGTCAATGCGCCGCGCATAAAAAAAAGCGCCCATGAAGGACGCTTATTTTGCATGGGGCAGTGTCGGTGCCGCTTTCCCTCGATCAGGGCGGACGCTGCGCTGCAGGCAGTCTGACGCAGGATTTATTCTTCCCACTGCTCCTGCAGGGCACGGATGGCCGCTTCGCCGTTGCGGATTGCCTTGACGCGATGGACAATTTCATTGCGCCATGCTTCTTCCGCATCATCTTCAGCAACGCCGCCATTCAGGTCGAGCAGCAGCACGCGCAGCAAATCCTGCTTCTCCGCACTGCTGAGCTTTTTGAGCTGAGCGGCTATTTCGTCAACGAGCACCGACATAATTATTACCCCTGGAATTTATAGCTTCCGACAAACTACCAGGGCCACGCCCCGGAGAATTGTTAAAAGCCCTTATATTTTTTTATATACTTTCTTTAGTTTAACGCATTTCTACGTCGATGAGGTTGTCTGAAGGCTTGCGGTCGATTAATTTGTTGTCAGGATCGACGCCTGCCCGGGCCGGCCGCCCAGCCACCACCATGGTCACGGCGATCTCCTTGCCTGCCACCATGCGGCGCTCACGCACCAGTGGGTTGCCATCCTTGTCGTCCACGCCAAATTCGATCATATCCCTTAACGGAACTTCATGCTCTTCGCCCAGTCCGCCGGCGCGTAGTTTGGCCAGGCTGGCCGTAACCGTCACTTCGTAGCGACCGTCCGGCAGGCGGATGGCGCGCGCCTGGGTGGCGCGGTTTTCATACAAAACAATATTGTCGAATAAATCGTCGACCACGTAGGCCATCGCCGGGCCTGCCGCCTGGCGCAGCGGCGTCGTCAGGGCCGTCACGTTGGGGTAGGGCGCGCCGTGGAAAGCGTGGTCGGCCACGACCTGGTGCAGCACGGCGTTGACATTGTCTTCGCCCAGCAGATCCTGCAGCAGGAACATGGCGAGGCTGCCCTTACGGTAATGGATGTATTTCTGGTCCTCATTTTCAGCCAGCGGCAACTCGCGCCGGGATTCCTGCGACCGCCCGCTCAGGTAGCGGTCGAGATCGTAGCGAAGGAAGCGCCGCATCTTGCCGGCGCCGACGTTTTGCTTCATCACCATCAGCGCCGTGTACTCGGCCAGGGTTTCACTGAGCACCGTGCTGCCGCGCACATCGGCGCCGACCACCTGGTGGCCCCACCACTGGTGCGCCACCTCGTGGGCCGTCACGT
This sequence comes from Massilia sp., assembly GCA_045810505.1. Taxonomy (GTDB): domain Bacteria; phylum Pseudomonadota; class Gammaproteobacteria; order Burkholderiales; family Burkholderiaceae_D; genus JAFCUW01. The sequence continues at coordinate 60,716 of JBJMVV010000156.1, read as the reverse complement.
ACAGGGGGTAGTCGATGTCTTTTGGGTTCTTGTCGTCCACCTTCGCGATAAACCCGGCGCTTTCCGAAAACGGGATGGTGTTCGGATAGGACTGCGCGAACCGGGCGTAGCGCGGGAACTCGACGATGCGCAGGACCTTGTGCTGGTAAGGGCTGAAATGGCTGGACGAATAATCGAGGGCCAGACGGGCGCCCTTGACGATGCGGTCCAGGTTGAATTCGTGGCCGGGGTGGTAATACAGGTCGATCGTCACATCCTGCCAGCGCTCGTGCCGCACTTCGTAGCGCGCCGACTGGAAGGCGTAGAAATTGAGCATCGGCTTGTCCATCTTGTAATGGAAGTAGCGCCGGCCCGCCTGCATCCATTCGCGCTCCATGGTGCCTGGCGCGATGGCGATCTGGTCGGCGCTGGTGCTGACGATGGCATCGAAATTGATCCAGTCGGCGTCGTTGGCGATGTAACTGGTGGCCGCGCCGGCGGGATCCGTCGCCGCCAGCATCGGCGCGCGGGGCGCCAGTTTGTGGCGCTTGCGGTCGCGCTCGTCAAACAACTCGGCCTGCGGTTGGTAGCCCATCCGCGGCAATTCCTGGTTATTGAAAAAGGTGCCGTTGGCTACCACCGGCGTGTCCATGCCCAGGCCCAGCACGCCTTGGGGCGAGGCCGACAGATCGAATTCAAGGGCCATGCGCGCGCCCGGCGCCAGCGCCTGGGTCAGGCGCCACACATAAATGCCCCGTTCCTCGTCCGCCACCACCTGGCGCCCGCCCGGCGAGAGCTTGAAGCGCAGCGCCGTTTTACGCTGCTGGTAGATGACGATGTCGGCAATCGGTCGCCCGCTGCGGTTTTCCAGCTGATAAGCGCCGCGCACCCGCAGGCTGCGCTGTTCCGGCGCCAGGTCCACCTGCAAATTGACGTCCGTGATACGCGGCTGGGGCAGCGCGGCAAGCTGCTTGTAGCGGCGTTCGTACTCGGCGCGCACCTCGTCCTTGCGCCAGGCCGTCTGGAAATCGTTGGCGATGTGCAGGTTGTAATAGAGCAGGCTACCGGTGCCGGCAAACATCAGCAGGCCAAGGCCGAAGCCGGCCAGCACGGGCATCGACAGGTGGCGGCGCGCCAGTTGCAGCCGGCTGCCTGCTTCGGCATTGTTCCCGCGCGGCCAGAACACCACCGACAGCACCATCAGCATCAGCGCCGCACCCGCCCAGTACAGCTCGAACCAGCGCTCGCGCGCGAGGTAGTGGCCGTAGCCGTTCATGGCGGAGTAGATGAAGTCGGGCGAGGTACCGTACAAGAGCATCGGATGATCCAGGCCCAGGGTGCTGAAAGTCAGCGTGGCCGCGTAGTACAGGATCATGGCGAAGTAGGCCAGGTACTTGTTATTGATCAGCACCTGCAGGGCGATGGCCAAAACGGCCAGCAAGGCGTACTGGGGCAGCTTGATCAGGAACAGGGTCTGCAGGTACAGGCCCGGCTCCATGGCGAAATATCCCTTGAAGAGCTGAATCAGGATGCCGCAGACCATGGCGATGGCCAGCATCAGGGCCTGCAGGGCAATCAGGCTGAGCGTTTTGCTGAGCAGCGGCAACCAGTCCGGCACCGGCATGGCGTCAAGCATCTGCGCCATGCGCGCCTCGCGCTCGCGCCAGATCAGTTCGCCCGCATAGAAGGTGGTGATGACCAGCATCACCAGCGCGTAGCCTTCGTTGATCATCTCCAACACCTGGTAGGTGACGGGATAGGTGTTGGTGCCGTAGATGGAGCCCATGTCCAGGCCGCTGGCGACCAGCGCCAGTACGCCGGCCAGGGCGATCACAAGAAAATAGACGTTCTTGATCGATTCGCGCAGATTGAGCCAGCTCGATTTGAACAGCAGCAAGGCCGTGCTTCGCCCGGCGACATCGGGCGTTTCGCGGGTGTCCACGGCGGCGTGCGACAACACGGGCGCGGCGTCGCCTTCCGGGCGGTGCGCGGCGCGGCTGTCGAAATTGCTGACAAAGTGAAAGCGCCAGTAGCCCAGCAGCAGGACCACCAGGGAAAAGCCGGCCCAGATCAGGCGGTTGAGCAGGTACACGCCCTCAAAACCGATGGTGCGGCTGTTCTTCTCGCTGATGGTCCAGTATTCCGTCACCCGCACCAGGGCGGTGGTGCCGAAGGGATCGATCAGGGCGGCCAGGGTTTTATAGTCGAGGTCGCGCGCCAGCGAGGGGGCGATGATGTAGCCGATCATCATCACGACGCTGGCGACGTAGACCGGCAGCATGCGCCGCGTCAGTGCAGCCAGGGTAAAGAACAGGCCGCCAAAAATGAAGAGGTTGGGCAGCAGGGTGAACACATAGGGCCGCAGATACAGGCTGGCGCTGGCCGGGCCCAGCCGCTCGGGCTCGATGCCTGGCAAATACGTGCCCAGCCAGGCGCCCAGCACGATGCTGGAAAACACCACTGCCAGGGTCAGGTAGGCGCCCAGAAAACGCCCGAACACATAGGCGTACTTTGGAATGGGCAAGCTGAAAAAGAAATGGTGAACGTCGTATTCAAAATCCTGTTGCACTGAGCGCCCCATGATGGCGGCCATCACGACCACGCCCAGGCAGGCCAGCCACGACACCGTCACATCGACCGAGCGGGGCGCGTTGATGAACACGCGCCCGCCAAACGTGACCATGGCTTCCTTGAACACGCCGCCCGCCGCCGCCATCCACAGCAGGGCCAGCACGAAGAACATGGTGAAGTAGACCCAGGTCGAGAGCAGCTTGAGCCGCTGTCGGGCTTCGAACAGAGCAATGGCCAGCATCGTCGCGGCCTAGCAGATGCTGGCGCCGCTGTGGCGCCCGGCAATCGTGGCGAAATATACGTCTTCCAGGTCGGGCCGGGCCGCCTCGAAGCCATGACCGGGATCCTGTTCATCGTAGACGTGGATCAGGGTGCGGCCCGTCAGCAGGCGGCTGGAGATGACGGCGTGGCGGCGCTGGAATGCCGGCAGGTCCTGCTTGCTGACAAAACGCGACCAGATTTTTCCTTCAATGGCCTCGATCAGCTTGGGCGGTTCGCCGCACAGCAGCACCGTGCCCTTGTTGATGATGGCCATGTTGGCGCACAGGTCTGCCACGTCGGACACGATGTGGGTCGACAGCAGCACCGTCTTGTCATCGCCGATATCCGACAACAAATTGTGAAAGCGCACCCGTTCCTGGGGATCGAGGCCGGCCGTGGGTTCGTCGACGATGATGAGGCGCGGATCGCCCAGCAGGGCTTGCGCAATGCCGAAGCGCTGGCGCATGCCGCCCGAAAAGCCGCCCAGCCGCTGGTTGCGCACCTCGAACAGATTGGTTTGTTGCAGCAGGCCGTCCACCACTTCGCGCCGGCGGGCCTTGCTGGTCAAGCCTTTTAGAACGGCAAAGTGGTCCAGCAGTTCGTAGGCGGTTACTTTCGGGTAGACGCCAAAATCCTGCGGCAGGTAGCCGAGCAGGCGGCGGATGTCGTCTTTTTCATCGAGCACGTCGAGGTCGCCGAAAAACACCGACCCGTCATCGCATTCCTGCAAGGTGGCCAGGGTACGCATCAGGGTCGATTTGCCCGCGCCGTTGGGGCCCAGCAAACCGAACATCCCGGCGGGGATGGTCAGGCTGACCTTGTCGAGCGCGACCACGCCGTTGGCGTAGGTCTTGGACAAATTTCGAATGCGTAACTCCATGAACAACTCCAGGTAGGCGGCAGGGTACGGACAATGCCCCGATAATTGCATTGTATAAAATTTACCGCTGAGCAGGCGGCCCACTGCGACAGTCGGTCAATTCAGATGCCCAGAGTGCGCAAACGCCCCCCTGGCCCGTGGCGCAACGCCATTTATTCTGTTCCGCAGCAAGCAAAATGTGGATAATGTCCTCATGGATATCGCCATTCAAGAACGGGTGCTGCAGGTCGCCCGCGCCGCCCGCAACCGCGAGGAATCGCTGGCCTGGTTCCGCGTGGCCGTCGGCCTGCACTACCTGGCCAGCCTGGTGCGTCCCGAAGCGATTGATTTCAAGGTGGTCGATCGGGCTTACAACAAGTTTATCTACCAGGCGGTGGGACGGGGCCACAGCATTGCCAGCGCCCTGCAGTTCATGAGCGGCGCCAAGGTGGTGCCGGTGGTCGATTCGCCCCGCTTTACTGCCGTGTTTGCCGAGCACTGTCCGGAAGTGCCGATCGACACCATCGGCTTTCTGCTCTCGCTCAATCTGGGGGTGGCCAAGGCCATCTCCAAACTCGATATCGGTGGGCCCGTGCTGGACTGGATTGAAAAGCAGAATCTTGCAGCCCAGCCGGGCGACCCGGCGCTGCCGGGCATCTTATAATGGTGCTTTGACAGCTGGAGTCCATCCCATGCAAGCGCCAAGCAACTTTCTCCCTGGCTTAGGCCGTCTCGACAATCTCATCAGCGGGTTCGACAAGGCCCTGCGCGTCGTCGCCGGCGTCGCCACCGCCACCCGGCCCAATCCGGCCGCGCGGGTGGAGGACGTCAATCTGGAAGGCGATGACCTGCGCCGCAGCGCCGGCCTGATGCGGGTCAATCACGTGGGCGAAGTGTGCGCCCAGGCCCTGTACGACGCCCAGGCCCGCTTCGCCATGTCACCGGACATGCGCCTGCAATTCGAGCAGGCCGGCCGCGAAGAGGAAGACCACCTGGCCTGGACCTCGCAGCGCCTGGCCGAACTGGGCACTCAGCCAAGCGTGTTCAATCCCCTCTGGTATGCGGGCGCTTTTACGCTGGGCGCCGTCGCGGCCCACCTGGGCGATCAGCGCAGCCTGGGGTTTGTGGTGGAAACGGAGCGGCAGGTCGAAGCCCACCTCGACGGCCACCTGGCCTCGCTGCCCGTGCAGGATGCCCGTTCGCGCGCCATTGTCAGCCAGATGCGCGACGATGAAGCCGCCCACGGCGCTGCCGCCAAGGCGCTGGGCGCGATCGAAGTCCCTGCGCCCGCGCGGGCGGCGATGACGGCGATGGCGAAGGTGATGACGAGTACTGCCTATTACCTTTGACGGCGTTTGACGGCGCGCTCAGGCGGCCTCGACGATCTCGAAGGAGTGCGTCATTTCGACCGTCTTGGCCAGCATGATCGACGCCGAGCAGTATTTTTCGTGCGACAAAGTCACCGCGCGCTCGACCGAGCCGGGTTTCAAATTCTTGCCGGTGACGACGAAGTGAAAATGGATCTTCGTGAACACTTTCGGATCCGTTTCGGCGCGTTCGGCCTTGAGGGTGACGTCGCAGCCACGCACGTCTTCACGGCTGCGCTTGAGGATCAGGACCACGTCATAGGCGGTGCAGCCGCCGGTGCCAAGCAGCACCATTTCCATGGGGCGGGGCGCAAGGTTGTGGCCGCCGCCTTCTGGCGCGCCATCCATATTGACCATGTGGCCCGAGCCCGTTTCAGCCCGAAAACTCATGCCCGACGGGCCATTCCAGCTCACTTTCGCTTCCATTGCTTCCTCCATTGACGAGAAAGCTATTGTAAGCGGGCCGCCCGCGGTTTGCTGGGCCGCCTGTCAGACGCCCAGCACGTAGTTTTCACTGTTGAGGCGCCAACTGGCAAACGCGGCCGCGGCCACGGCGGGAATCAGGGCGCTGAAAAAAGTCAGCACGTAGGGCAGGGCGCCGATCGCCTCGCCCTTGGCCACTTCACGCAGCAGGGTCTGGTTGGCAAGGATCGGGACGGCATACATCCACAGCGCTGTTTTCAGTTCCAGCATCGACACCACCACCCCGGGCACCAGCGGCACCAGCATCAGAAAGCCCAGGGTCGATTGCGCTTCCTTGAACGATTTGGCGTTCATGGCCACGGCCACCTGCAGGCCGGCAGCGAGCAGGGCCAGGGGAATCGATACCATGCAGATCTGGGCCAGGTCGGAGGTGGTCACGCGCCAGCTCATGCCCACTTCTTCCAGCGGCAGCCAGGACAGGATGGCATGGGCCATGAACAGGCCCACCCATACGCCGATGAGAGAGAGCACGGCGGCGGCCAGCCATTTGCCCACCACCAGTTCCCAGGCGGAGGCGGGCTGGGCCATTAAGACTTCCAGCGATCGGCGCTCGCGCTCGCCTGCCGTGCTGTCGATCGCCGCCGACAGGCCGCACAGGAAGGCGGGGAAAAACAGCATGCCCAGCACGCTGCCGATCAGGCCGGCGGAACGGGCCGCCGTGCTGCCGGTGTCGTAGCGCTGCACCTGCACCGGCTGCATCAGCGCGGGCGAGACGCCATGGGCCAGCAGGCGCGCGCTGGTCACGCCCGCGCTGTAAGTGCGCAGCACCTCTTCGACCTCGCGCTGGCGCTGGCCGTAATCGGCCGCCGAATCGAACCACAACTCAACCCGCGCCGGTCGCAGCGCCTGGTAGTTTTCAGCGAATTTGTCCGTGATACGCAGCAAGCCCACCACTTTTTTCGCCTGCAGCAGTTTGGTGATGGCGTCCTCGTTCATGGGCGCGACCTGCTGCACCAGCACGTTCTTCTGCTTCAGTTGCGCCATCAGATTGGGCGCCCGGTCGGCGCCAATGACGGCCAGTTCGATGCCTTCACGCTCGGGCTTGGTGGCGCGCTTGATTTGCTGCTGCAAGACCACGCCCAGCAGCACGGGATACATCAGGGTAAAGATCAGCAGCAACAGCAGGGAACGGCGGTCGCGGAAAGTTTCGCGCAACTCCTTGCGCATGACGATGCGCCACGTGATCGACCAATTCGCCATCACGCAATGCCCTCTTCGGTGCCCACCAGGCTGACGAAAGCGTCTTCCAGGTTGGCAATGCCAGTGCGCTCGCACAATTGTTCAGGCGAGCCCTGGGCCACGGTCACGCCGCGCGCGATGACGATGACGTCGTCGCACAGGTGGGTCACTTCCTGCATCACGTGGGTGGCCATGATGACGCAGCAGCCGTCGGCGCGCAGGGTCTGCAGGGCGGTGCGCAGGGCCCGCGTGCTCATCACGTCGAGTCCGCGGCTGGGTTCGTCAAGCAGCAGGTGGCGGGGCCGGTGCAGCAGGGTGCGGGCCAGCGCCACCTTGATGCGCTGCCCTTGCGAAAATCCCTTGGCGCGGCGCTCGACGATGTCTTCCATGGCCAGCAGCGACGCCACCGCGTCGATACGCGCATCGAGGCCGCGCACATCCATCCCGTTGAGTTCGCCGAAATAGCGCAGGTACTCGCGGGTGCTGAGTTTTTCGTACAAGCCGAACTGGTCGGTGAGAAAGCCGATATTGCGCCGCACCGCCATCGGATCCTTCTCGGGATCGATGCCGCCGACGGCGATGCTGCCCTGGTCGCGCCGGATCAGGCCGACCAGCAGGCGCAGCAGCGTGGTCTTGCCGGCGCCATTCGGTCCCAGCAGGGCGGTGATTTCGCCATCGCGGGCCGTGAAACTGACGCCGCCAAGGGCTTGCACGGCGCCGAACTTTTTGCGTACATCGCTGGTCTCAATCATGCTGTTCCTGAAATGGGCAAAGGGGCCGGGTCATGGCTGGGGTCCCGCACTGCCCAGCTGAAAGCCGGGTACGGGGATGTCGTCGAGGCAGGCTGCGGCCACGCGTTCGGTGGGGCGGTCAAGAAATTCGCGCAGCAGGCGGGGCGCGCAGCCCAGTTGCGAAATGCCGTGGCCGGCGTTGGCCACCACCAGTTGCTGGGTCTTGGGAATGTATCTGGCGGCGGCCTGGGCGCGGCGCGGCGGGGTCACCGGGTCGAGCGCACCGGACAGCATCAGGGTGGGCGCCGCCACCGTGCCGGGCGTGGTGAAGGGGACGGCGGCCACATTGACTGCCTTGCACAGCGCGGGCAGGCGGTCGAGCATGGGTGCAACCAGGGCCGAGGCGTCATCGGCGCGCAGGGCCGGGGTGAGGCGGGGCATGTCTTCGGCGCAGATCACGGCCAGGTGCAGCAGCATGGCGGCGCTGCCTTCGGCCGCAAAGTCGGCGCTGACGTTGCGGCGCGCCATGAAAGGCTCCCAGCGGCCTTGCGCGGCGCTGTGGATCAAAAATGGCAGGCGGCGGCTGTCGACCGGCGAATACAGGATGCTGTGCACGGTGCCGAGAAAGCGGGCGCTGGTCATGGGCAGCGAGACGGGCAGGGCGGTGCGGGGATCGGCCACGTTCACCGTCACCTTGCCGGCGGCAATGCGTGCGCTCAGGGCATCGAATTCGGCGCGGATGTCGGGAAAGGCTTTCTTGCAGCCCGCTTCGGCGGCGCACTGGCGGAACAGGGCGTCGAGCGCGGCCTGACCGTCGCGTCCGCCGGCCGGGATCACCTGGTCGGGCGCGGCCACGCCGTCAAGCACGAGCGCGCGCACCTGGGCGGGATAAGCGCGCGCATACGCCTGGCCAAGACGCGTGCCGTATGAGCCGCCCCAGAGGTTGATGCGGTCGTAGCCGAGCGCGAGGCGCACCGCTTCGATATCGGCCGCCGCGGCCGCCGTGCCGTACGCGGCAAAGTTGGGTTTCAGGCGACCGATGCAGGCAATGACTTCGGCTTCGAGTTGCTGCTCCGTCATGGTTTCCTGGGCCGGCGCGCTGTCGCAATCGAGTTTGCCCGACAGTCCCGTGCCGCGCTGGTCGATAAAGACGATGTCGCGGGTGGCGCGGATGCGGCGAAACGCCGTGTTCACCAGGGGCAGCACGTCCGAGCCCGCCTGGCCGGGGCCGCCGGCGAGCACGAACAGGGGATCGGTGCGGGCGCCTTCGCGAAAGGCCGGGGCGACCGTCACATGCAGCTTGATGGAGGCGCTGCCTGGGGCGCTGCGGTCAAGCGGCACATTCAGGCTCAGGCATTGGAGCGGTTCTTCGACACCAGGCAGGTGGCAGGCGCGCGTGGTCGCGGCGGCCTTGGCCAGGGCAGGGACCATCGTGCTGAACAGGCAGCCCAGCAGCGGGAGCGCCAGGCAAAAACGAAATTTCACGGAGTCTCCCAACAATGAACGCCAGCCTAGTCTAGAGTGCCAATGTTTCCCCGGTCAATCTCTAGTTTCAATTTTGAATGATGTCTTGAGGCAACTCGCCCTGTCCCATGCGGCGTGGGTGGATCTGCACGAAGAAGCCCCAACCGCCATTGACGTGCTTGCGCAAGGCAGGTTATACTTGCCGGCTTTCCGTTTGCTCAGGAAAGACAATAAGGCAGAGTCCGCGGTACCAGAGCGGAACCACCATTTGAGCGATGTTTTATATTAGGAAGTCAACATGAAAACTTTTTCCGCTAAAGGACATGAAGTCCAGCGCGATTGGTTGGTGATTGACGCGACGGACTTGGTCCTCGGACGTGTTGCCAGCGAAGTGGCACGCCGACTGCGCGGCAAACATAAGCCAGAATTCACTCCTCACGTCGATACCGGCGACTTTATCGTCGTCATCAACGCAGGCAAACTGCGCGTGACCGGCACCAAGGCAACCGAGAAGACGTACTATCGTCACTCCGGCTACCCAGGCGGCATCTACGAAACCAATTTCCTGAAAATGCAACAGCGTTTTCCAGGTCGCGCGCTCGAGAAAGCGGTCAAGGGCATGCTGCCCAAGGGCCCACTCGGCTACGCGATGATCAAGAAGCTCAAAGTGTACGCGGAAGGTTCCCATCCGCACGCTGCGCAGCAACCTAAAGCACTCGTTCTCTAAGGAGCTGACATGATCGGTAACTACAATTACGGCACCGGCCGTCGCAAGAGTGCAGTCGCTCGCGTTTTCATCAAAGTTGGCACTGGCCAAATCATCGTCAACGGCAAGCCAGCGTCGGAATACTTTTCGCGCGAAACCGGCCTGATGGTCATTCGCCAGCCGCTGGAACTGACCGGCAACGTCGAGCGTTTTGACATCAAAGTCAACGTGCACGGCGGCGGCGAGTCCGGCCAGGCAGGTGCAGTGCGCCACGGTATCACCCGCGCCCTGATCGACTACGATGCAGCGCTGAAGCCAGATCTGGCCAAAGCCGGCTTCGTCACCCGCGATGCACGTGAAGTTGAGCGTAAAAAAGTTGGTCTGCGCAAAGCACGTCGCGCAAAGCAGTTCTCGAAGCGTTAATATGCTTTTTCACGGCGCCTGCGGGCGTCGTGCCGAAAAAACCGCCGCGTGCAAGCCCGGCGGTTTTTTTACGCCTGGCGTTTTTTTCATGCGGGCGCACCGATTTGGTCGCGCTGTTAAAATTGCGCCTCTTCTTGCTTGAACTAATAAAGGAACTGAAATGATCAAAGTTGGTATCGTTGGCGGCACTGGTTACACGGGCGTTGAATTGCTGCGCTTGCTGTCAGCCCACCCTGGCGCAACCCTGACGGCGATCACGTCCCGCAAGGAAGACGGCCTGCCGGTGGCCGACATGTTTCCGTCCCTGCGCGGCCACGTCGACCTGGCGTTTTCCGCGCCCGACAAGGTGGATCTGAAACAGTGCGACGTGGTATTTTTCGCCACTCCGCACGGCGTCGCCATGGCCCAGGCGCCGGAATTGCTGGCCGCCGGCGTCAAGGTGATCGACCTGGCAGCCGACTTCCGCCTGAAAGACCGCGCCACGTTTGAAAAATGGTACAAGATGGAGCACACCGCGCCCCAGCTGATCGAAGAGGCCGTGTACGGTTTGCCTGAACTGAACCGCGAAGCCATCAAGGGCGCCCGCCTGCTCGCCAACCCCGGTTGCTATCCGACCACCATGCAGCTGGGCTTTTATCCCCTGCTCAAGGCGGGCCTGATCGACGCCGGCCACCTGATTGCCGACGCCAAGTCCGGCGTGTCGGGCGCCGGCCGCAAAGCCGAGATCGGCACCCTGTTCTCGGAAGCAAGCGACAATTTCAAGGCCTACGGCGTGTCGGGCCACCGCCACACCCCGGAAACCTCGGCCCAGTTGCAGCGTTTCACGGACCAGAAAGTGGGCCTGACTTTCACGCCCCACCTGGTGCCGATGATCCGCGGCATGCATGCCACTTTATACGCACGGTTGACAAAAGACGTCGGCAACGCCGATTTGCAAGCGCTGTTTGAAAATCAGTACAAGGATGATGAATTCGTCGACGTGATGCCATTTGGCAGCCTGCCTGAAACCCGCTCGACCCGCGGCGCCAATATGCTGCGCCTGGCGCTGCACCGTCCCGACGACGGCGACACCGTCGTGATCCTGGTGGTACAGGACAACCTGGTCAAGGGCGCGGCCGGCCAGGCGGTGCAGTGCATGAACCTGATGTTTGGCTTGCCGGAAGGCCAGGGCCTGCAGCACATCGCCTTGCTGCCTTAAATCTGTGCTTCAGGTCGGTTCTGCGTTAGATCAAAGTCGTGCTTGGCGGTAACGGTACATTCGGTGATGTCCGATTGCGTGTGCAATCTGACATCCACCGCGAAAGGCTGCTCCCATGTTCGGCCGAACCCCCCGCCCAGAAATCGATAGTCTGATTGGTATCGCCGCCCGCATCGAAGGCGATCTGTGCTTTTCCGGCGGCCTGCGCATCGATGGTGAAGTGCTGGGCAATGTGATTGCCGCCGAAGGGCCGGACCATTTGCTGATTGTTTCCGAGCATGCCCGCATCGAAGGTGCGGTCACTTGCGCGCATCTGGTCGTCAATGGCTACATCGCCGGCGCCGTGCATGTGTCGGAACTGCTTGAATTACAGCCGAAAGCCCGCATAGTAGGGGATGTCCATTACAGATTGCTGGAAATCCAGGGTGGCGCCGTGGTCACTGGTGTTTTAAAACATCAAGCGGAGCTCGCACCGTCGTTTCATATCGCCGAAGCGGAAGCCTCCGCAGCGTGACTCGTCCCAACAGTCTATAATGGCTCCAACCGTTTCCAAGTAGGAGTCACCCATGAATGCTGTAGAACTGACAATGCCCGCCGCGGCAGAAGCGATGCCATCGCCGATTATTTTCACCGACAGCGCCGCCGAAAAAGTGGCCCAGCTGATCGAGGAAGAGGGCAACCCCGACCTGAAACTGCGCGTGTTCGTGCAAGGCGGCGGCTGCTCCGGCTTTCAGTATGGCTTCACCTTTGACGAAATCGTCAACGAAGACGACACCACCATGGTCAAGAACGGCGTCCAGCTCTTGATCGATTCGATGAGCTACCAGTACCTGGTCGGCGCGGAAATCGACTACAAGGACGACCTCGAAGGCGCCCAGTTCGTCATCAAGAACCCGACGGCGACTTCGACCTGCGGGTGTGGTTCTTCATTTAGTGTGTAGCAAACAAAAGTAAAAACCTACTTTTGTTTGGGTGAAGTGGTGAAAATTGCCTGGCGAAGCCAGGCATTTTCGTTAACGTAAACCCGATTCGGATTCACTGTCGCCTCGGTGCCCGGGGACTGGCGCTGCGTTCGCATGCGAACGCCCTGATCCCCGTTCTCTACCCTTTATGCAGGATAGAGACAACCCAAAATCCGGTCACCCTTGGCTCCCGTTACCGCCGGCAAATTGCCGGCTTTTCTATTGGTGAACCGCCAGGCCAGCCAGGCAAACGCGAGCGCCTCGACCCGGTTGGGTGCTACCCCGAGTTCCTCAGTAGACGCGACGCGCGTCTTGCCTCCCAGCGCATCAGCCAACGCGCGCATCAGCGCGCCGTTGTAAGCGCCGCCGCCGCAGACATACACGGCATCGACCACATTCGATCCCACGCTCTTGCCAATTGCCGCTGCAATACTGTCGGCCGTCAGGCGCGTCAAGGTTGCCTGCACGTCGGCCGGGGCGAGATGGGGATGGCCGGCCAGCACCTGGTCGAGCCAGTCCATATGAAACAGATCGCGACCCGTGCTCTTGGGGGCAGGCAGGGCGAAATAGGGTTCTTGCAGCAGGGTGGCCAGCAAGGGCGCATCGACCTTGCCGCTGGCGGCCCAGGCGCCGTCCTGATCGTATTCCTTGCCCTGATGCCGGGCGATCCAGCCATCCATCAAGACATTGCCCGGCCCCGTGTCAAAGCCCGTGACGGCGCCGTCCGCGTGCAGCACGCTGATGTTGCCAATCCCGCCGATGTTGACGACCACGCGGGTCAGGCCCGGTTTGCCGAAGACGGCGGCGTGGTAGGCGGGCACGAGCGGCGCGCCCTGGCCGCCGGCCGCGACGTCGCGGCTGCGGAAATCGCACACGACGTCGATGCCTGTCAGTTCAGCCAGCAGCGCGCCGTTGATGGTCTGGCGTGTAAATCCCAGTTCGGGGCGATGGCGGATGGTCTGGCCGTGGGCGGCAATGGCGCCAACGTCTTGCGTCGGCAAGGCGGCGACGCAGGCCGCGTATAGCTCGGCAACGCCGTTCGCCGCGATGGCTTCCCGCTCGATTTCATTCGGGCAAGCCGCCTGCAGCGCCATCAGTTCGGCGCGCAGTTCGGGCGGGAAGGGCAGGCTGGCAGCGCCCAGCGTGGCGATGCCGCCGTTGTCGTCGATGCGGGCCATGACGGCGTCGACACCGTCGAGGCTGGTGCCGGACATCATGCCGATGTACACATTTTCCTTGGCCATATAAGAACTCCTGAACGGTGAATAAAAAAAGCGGCCCATCGGAGCCGCTCTTTCGTATTTGAAAATCATCTGGCTCCGCCAGTGATTTTTACCTGACTAGTCCGCAAGAAAGTAGGTTTTTACCTTCTTGCGTTCTTACCTTGCCGCCATCGCCTGTCCGGCGCCGGGGCGCAGGAGCGAGAAGCGGTGGGTCATGTCAGCCGCGGCCATTTTAAAACGGGCCATTTCAGCAGGCGACAATGGCGCTTGGGCAATGACGTTGAGCGAGTTGGGATCGCGTGCTTCGTTGTTGACGCGGAATTCATAATGCAGGTGGGCGCCGGTAGACCAGCCGGTCGAGCCGACATAGCCGATGATATCGCCCTGGCTGACCTTGGAACCCTTGCGCAGGTTCGAGGAGAAGCGGCTCATGTGGGCATAGGCGGTGCTGTAGTTGGCCCAGTGCTTGATGACGACCAGGTTGCCGTAGCCACCGGAAACGCCCTGGAAATCAACCACGCCGTCGCCCGAGGCGCGGATCGGGGTGCCCAGTGCTGCCGCGAAGTCGATGCCCTTGTGGGCTTTCCAGTTGCCGGAAATCGGGTGCACGCGCATGGAGAAACCGGAGGAAATACGGGAGAATTCCAGCGGCGACTTGAGGAAACCACGCTTCAAGGCCTTGCCGTCGAAGGTATAGTAGCCACCGCCGGCTTTGCTGCTCGGGTCGTCGAACCAGACCGACTGGTAGGTCACGCCGCGGTTGACGAATTCACCGGCCAGGATGCGGCCTGCGCGCACCATCTCGCCATCCTGCCAGAAGGTTTCGTAGACCACGTTGAAATGGTCGCCGCGCTTCAGGTCGGAGCGGAAGTCGATGCTGGTCGAAAACATCTCGATGATTTGCGCCACGATGGTGTCGGGCAGCTTGCCGCCGTCCGTCGAGGAGTCGGTGGCGGAGTAAAGCGAATTGGTGATAGTGCGGGCGCGCATTTCAACGCGGCGCTCCAGCTTCGGCGCGGCTTCTTCGGCGACGAGCTTGTTGTCCTTGCGGCTGATGGAGATGGTCTTGACAGGCATGTCCTGGCTGTCGACCACGCTGGCGTGCAGCCATTGCAACTGGCCGTCGTCGTCGGTCTGGGCCTGGACGCGCTTGCCGGTCTTCAGCTGCATGACGCCCTTGGCGATGCGGTTGCTCTTGATAAAAGCGACGGCTTCCTGGTCATCGACGCCAAGGCGGCTGAGCAGGGAGGCGAGCGAATCACCAGGACGTACTTTTTCTTCGTGGACGAATTGCTGCGGTTCTTGCTGCAGCGCGGTGATCTGGTCGGACAGGTTCGGCAGGGCCAGATCCTGGGCGATCGATTTGACAGGCAGGTCGGAGGCATCCGGCAGCGGCGCGATGGCTGCTGCGCCGAATGCGCACACTGCAAGAAAAATTGCGCCAGCGCCGATAATGCGCGCCTTTCGCGAAGTTCCTAGCAGCGTGGTCCAACGCTTGCTGTTTGATAGTTGGGTAGGGTTCATGCAATCAGTTAAAATTTGCCGCTTGAACTTCCAATTGAAGACTAGTTTTTATTGTTGTTGTTGCGATTAGTTTTCATGGGGCAATGTTGATAGGATCGGGCATTATAACAAACTCCCGCCGCGCTTCGCCTTTTTTAAATTCTGTTGATAAAGTTATCATGACCACGACGACCACTTCCAAGCACACTTCGGGTGCACCGGCACAGCCGCCCTTGCCCCTCACCGACAAGGTTCAGGAAGCGCTTGCCATTACCAAACGGGGCGTCGATGAACTGCTGATCGAGGCCGAGTTCGCCCAAAAACTGGCGCGCTCCGAACAAAGCGGCACGCCCTTGCGCATCAAGCTGGGCCTTGATCCCACCGCGCCCGACCTGCACCTGGGCCACACGGTCGTGCTCAACAAGATGCGCCAGCTGCAAAATCTTGGCCACCAGGTGATTTTCCTGATCGGCGACTTCACTTCCATGATTGGCGATCCATCGGGGCGCAATGTGACGCGACCCCCACTGACCCGCGAACAGATCGAACAAAACGCCACCACCTATTTCAACCAGGCGTCCATGGTGCTGGACGCTTCCCGCACAGAAATTCGCTACAACTCCGAGTGGTCCGACCCCCTCGGCGCGCGCGGCATGATTGAACTGTCCTCCCGTTACACCGTGGCGCGGATGATGGAGCGTGACGACTTCACCAAGCGCTTCAAGAGTGGGACACCAATCAGCGTCCATGAGTTCCTTTATCCGCTCATGCAAGGTTATGATTCGGTCGCCCTGAAAGCGGACCTTGAGCTAGGTGGAACAGACCAGAAATTTAATCTGCTGGTTGGCCGTGAATTGCAGAAAGACTATGGCCAGGAACAGCAATGTATCCTGACCATGCCGCTTCTGGAAGGGCTGGATGGGGTGGACAAGATGTCCAAGTCAAAAAATAACTATATAGGTATCACTGAACCGGCCAACACCATGTTTGGCAAGCTGATGAGCATTTCCGACGTCATGATGTGGCGTTACTTTGAATTGCTCTCGTTCCGTTCGATTGCCGACCTGGCCGCCCTGAAAGCGGAAGTCGACGGCGGGCGCAATCCGCGCGACGCCAAAGTCGCGCTGGCCCAGGAAATCGTCACCCGCTTCCATTCGGCCCAGGCGGCCGACGCCGCGCTGGCCGACTTCGTCAACCGCTCCAAGGGCGGCATCCCCGACGAAGTGCCCGAAGTGGCCCTGGCCGGCGCCCCGCTGGGCGTGCCGCAACTGCTCAAGCAGGCCAATTTGTGCCCATCGACCTCGGAAGCCATGCGCCTGATCGACCAGGGCGGCGTGCGCATCGACGGCGCGGTGGTGTCCGACAAGACCTTGAAACTCGATGCTGGTGTGTATGTGCTGCAAGTTGGCAAGCGCAAATTCGCCCGCGTCACCTTGGGCGCATGATCGGCTTATTGCAACGGGTCAGCCAGGCAAAGGTGGTGGTCGACGGCGAGACCGTCGGCGACATCGATGCCGGCCTGATGGTGCTGGTGTGCGCCGAACGGGGCGATACGACGAAACAGGCCGACGCCCTGCTGGGCAAGTTGCTGGCCTACCGGGTGTTCTCGGATGCCGCCGGCAAGATGAACCTGAGCGTGGCCGACCAGGCCGGCGCACTGTTGCTGGTGCCCCAGTTCACCCTGGCGGCCGACACCAATTCAGGCACGCGGCCCTCATTCACCCCGGCCGCCCCGCCAGCCGAGGCGGCCCGTCTGTTCGCCTATTTCGTCGAGCAGGCCAGGGCCCGCCATGCGAAGGTGGAAACAGGGCGTTTCGGCGCCGACATGCAAGTGTCGCTCACCAATGACGGGCCGGTGACCTTCTGGCTGCAAGTGCCCGCGCCGGCGTCAGTCTGATGCACCTCAGTCGAATCCCAGTCTGACAGGGAACCTGGCGCGCACCCCGCTGTCGAAGCGGTAACGGCGGAGGTTTTCATGAGATTGTGGAGCGATTCGTTCACCGAAGGCGGGGTTTTGCCCGCCGGCTGCGCTTTTGCGCGTTTCGACGCAGACCGGCACTTTCGCCTTTCCGATAACCGCAACCCGCACCTGGCCTGGGAAGACGTGCCGGCCGCCGCCCATTCGCTGGTGCTGCTGTGCCGCGACGTAGACGCCCCCGCCAGCGGCGACCTGGTCAACAAGGAAGGGCGCACGGTCCCGCTCAGCCTGCCGCGGGCGGAATTCTTTCACTGGACCTTGGTCGACATCCCCGTCGAACTGCACGCGCTGGAGGAGGGCCAGTTCAGCCAGATGGTCAGCCCCCACGGCAAACCGGGGCCGCCGGTGCCCTTCATGGTGAAGAACGGCACTGAACACCAACTGCGCCAAGGCATCAACGATTACACAGGGTGGCTGGCAGGCGACCCGGACATGGCCGGCGAATACTACGGCTACGATGGCCCGTTTCCGCCATGGAATGACGAGCGTCCCCATGCCTACGTGTTCACCCTGTATGCGCTGGACACGCCGACCTTGCCGCTGGAAGGGCGTTTTACGGGGCAGGAAGCGCAGCAGGCCTTGCGCGGACACATCCTGGACGAAGCGCAGATTTTTTGCGTTTATTCGCTCAATCCCCATGTGGCCGCCTCACTGTAGGCCGCCGGCCCGCCATGCGCGTCCGGCGCCCGCCCTGTATCATGGCGCCCATGCCAATTACCAAGCTCATCCTGATCCGCCACGGCGAAACCGCCTGGAACGCGGAACGCCGCCTGCAGGGCCACATCGATATCGGCCTGAACGAGCAAGGCCTGCGCCAGGCGCGCGCGCTGGGTCAAGCCCTGGCCGCGACCGAGCTGGACGCCATTGTTTCGAGCGACCTGCAGCGGGCGGCACAGACGGCGGCAGCGATCGCCAGCGGACGCGGCATGCCGGTGCAGCAGGATCCGGCCCTGCGCGAGCGCTGCTATGGGCGCTTCGAAGGCTTGCTGTACGCCGACATCGCAGCGGCCTATCCGGGCGAATTTGCAGCCTGGCAGGCGCGCGATGTCGATGCCGTCATGCCGCCCGGCGAGCGGCCGGCCGAAAGTTTCCGGCAGTTTTATACGCGGGTCGTGGCGGCCCTGCAGCGCTGGGCGGCCAGCTATCCGGGCGCGACGCTCGCCCTCGTCGCCCACGGCGGCGTGCTCGAGTGCGCCTACCGGGCCGCGCTGGGCCTGGCATTGGACACGCCGCGCGATTTTCCCGTCCTCAATGCCAGCGTCAACCGCTTTACCGTCGACGACGGCGTCATCGCCCTGCAGTCCTGGGGCGAGGTGGCCCACCTGGCCCCTGAAGCGCTCGACGAACTGCCTTGAAGCGCTGTTGCGACGCGAAGCAAACTGACTTGCAATCGTGGGTGCAACAAATAGTGCTTATTAAATGAGCAGCTTCTGGGGTAAAATCGCAGGTTCCCCTGATTACTTTTTCGACCCACTGTGCAAATCGGTCCGTACTTGCTGCGTAATAATGTGTTCGTCGCGCCCATGGCCGGCGTCACCGATCGTCCGTTCCGACAGCTGTGCAAGCAGCTCGGCGCAGGCTACGCCGTATCCGAAATGGCGGCCTCCAATCCGCGCCTGTGGGCCAGCGAAAAAAGCAGCCGCCGCACCGACCACGCGGGCGAAATGGAGCCGAAGGCGGTGCAGATTGCTGGCGCCGACCCCAAGGACCTGGCCGACTGCGCCCGTTTCAATGTGGAGCGGGGCGCCCAGATCATCGACATCAACATGGGCTGTCCCGTCAAAAAAGTGTGCAACAACTGGTGCGGTTCGGCCCTGTTGCAGCACGAAGACCTGGTCGAACGCATTCTCGATGCGGTCGTGGCCGCCGTCGACGTGCCTGTCACCCTGAAATTTCGCACGGGCTGGAACCGCGAAAATAAAAATGCCCTGCGGATTGCCCGGCTGGCGGAAAACGCCGGCATTGCCATGCTGACCTTGCACGGCCGCACCCGCGCCGACGGTTACAAGGGCGATGCCGAGTACGACACCATCGCCGCCGTCAAGGCCGCCGTCGGCATTCCCGTCGTGGCCAATGGCGACATCACCACGCCCGAAAAAGCCCGTTACGTGCTCGATGTCACGGGCGCCGACGCCGTCATGATTGGCCGCGCCGCACAGGGCCGCCCCTGGATCTGCCGCGAAGTCGACCATTTCCTGCGCACGGGCAGCCACATGAGCGCGCCGCTGGTGGAAGAAGTACGCGGCCTGATGCATGAGCACCTGGAAGCGCACTACGCCTTTTATGGCGAATTTCTGGGCGTGCGCACTGCGCGCAAGCACATCGGCTGGTACGTGCGTGACCTCGAGGGCGGCGAAGACTTCCGTCAAGCAATGAACCTCCTGGAATCGACAGCGGATCAACTCGCTGCCGTCGACCGGTTTTTCAAAATGCAGCAGCAGCACGGCGAGCGGTTACAATACCGGCCCCCGACGGTGCTTGTACCGGGGGAAGATGGAGAGCGCTTGGCCGCCTGAGAGGGCCAGCGCATGGGGACATAGCGGGCACACCAGCAACGCGGACAAGCGCCGGCAGCAAGCTGTGACGAGAACAAGAACATAGCGGACGAAGTTATTACATGAGCAAAGAAAGTATCCAGGAAGTTGTCCAGAAAAGTCTTGAAGAATATTTCAACGACCTGGGCGAGCAGCAGCCATCGAATATTTACGATATGGTGGTGCTGACCGTTGAAAAACCCATCCTCGAGGTGGTCATGCTGCGCGCCGACGGCAACCAGTCGCATGCCGCCCAGATGCTGGGCATCAATCGCAATACCTTGCGCAAGAAGCTGCAGGAACACGGCTTGCTGTAACAGCGCCGCCAGCGCCGGCCCGGGGCTGGCGCGCCAGTTTGACCTTCGTATCACAGAATTTCTTCATCTACCGGGCCATCGCCATGATCAAACAAGCGCTTATTTCCGTTTCCGACAAGACCGGCGTCCTCGACTTCGCCCGCGCCCTCGCGGCCAAGGGGGTCGCCATTCTTTCCACTGGCGGCACTGCCAAGCTGCTGGCCGACAACGGCGTGGCCGACACGGAAGTTGCCGATTACACGGGCTTTCCTGAAATGCTGGACGGCCGGGTCAAGACCCTGCACCCGAAAGTCCACGGCGGCATCCTGGCCCGCCGCGATTTTCCCGAGCACGTCGCCAAGCTGCAAGAGCACGCCATTCCCACCATCGACATGGTGGTGGTGAACCTGTATCCCTTCCAGCAGACCGTCGCGAAAGACGATTGCTCGCTGGAAGACGCGATTGAAAACATCGACATCGGCGGCCCCACCATGCTGCGCTCGGCCGCCAAGAACCACCGCGACGTCGTCGTCGTGTGCGATCCGGCCGACTACGCCACGGTCCTCGAAAAGATGGACGGCGAGATCGACTACGACACCAGGTTCATGCTCGCCAAAAAGGTGTTTGCCCACACCGCGCAATACGACGGCGCCATCACCAATTATTTGACGAGTCTCGGCGAAGACAAGGCCCACGCCACCCGTGCCGCTTTCCCGCAGACCTTGAACATGACGGTCGAAAAAGTGCAGGACATGCGCTACGGCGAGAACCCGCACCAGGCGGCCGCCTTCTACCGCGACCTCGCGCCCGCCGCAGGCGCACTGGCCAGCTACGTCCAGCTGCAAGGCAAGGAACTGTCGTACAACAATATCGCCGACGCCGATGCAGCCTGGGAATGCGTCAAGACCCTGGGCGGCTTTCCACTGGCAGCCGGCTGCGTCATCGTCAAGCACGCCAACCCCTGCGGCGTGGCCATCGGCGCCGATGCGCACGAGGCCTACAGCCGCGCCCTGCAGACCGACCCGACGTCGGCCTTCGGCGGCATCATTGCCTTCAACGTGGAAGTGGATGGCAAGACGGCTATCGAAATCGCCAAGCTGTTCGTCGAAGTGCTGATCGCGCCGGGCTTTACGGCCGAGGCTCTGCAGATCATGGCGGCGAAACAAAATGTGCGCCTGTTGAAAATTGCCCTCGGTGATGGCCAGAACCCCTACGACGTCAAGCGCGTCGGCGGCGGCCTGCTGGTGCAGACCCCCGATGCGAAAAACATTGGTCTGGGCGAACTGCGCGTGGTCAGCAAGAAGCAGCCTACCCAGCAGCAATTGCAAGATCTGCTGTTTGCCTGGCGCGTGGCCAAGTACGTCAAGTCGAACGCGATTGTCTTCTGCGCCAATGGCATGACCCTGGGCGTGGGCGCCGGCCAGATGAGCCGCATCGACTCGGCCCGCATCGCCTCCATCAAGGCCCAGAACGCCGGCCTGTCGCTGGCCGGTTCGGCGGTGGCGTCGGACGCATTCTTCCCGTTCCGCGATGGCCTCGATGTCGTCGTCGACGCGGGCGCAAGCTGCGTGATCCATCCGGGCGGCTCGATGCGCGACCAGGAAGTCATTGATGCCGCCGACGAGCGCGGCGTCGTGATGCTGTACACGGGAACCCGCCATTTCCGTCATTAAACGACAGCAGGGCCAAAAAGTTCTGCGCCGTATGAGCGCCCGGTATACCATGCGCTCATGATTATTCTTGGCATAGACCCCGGGCTGCGCACGACCGGTTTCGGGGTGATTGAAAAGCAGGG
This sequence comes from Massilia sp., assembly GCA_045810505.1. Classification (GTDB taxonomy): domain Bacteria; phylum Pseudomonadota; class Gammaproteobacteria; order Burkholderiales; family Burkholderiaceae_D; genus JAFCUW01. Next base: position 39,204 of record JBJMVV010000156.1, on the reverse strand, counting down.
CAACAAGCTGCGCTATATCGCCTCCGGGACCATCAAGACGGGCAGCGAGGCAGCCTTGCCGCCCCGTCTGAAACTGATTTTGGGCGGCATCGGCGAAATCATCCGCACCTACCGGCCCGATTGCGCGGCCATTGAAAAAGTGTTCGTCAACGTCAATCCGCAATCGACCCTGCTGCTGGGCCAGGCGCGGGGCGCCGCCATCACGGCCCTGGTCGCCTCCGACCTCGATGTGGCCGAATACACGGCCTTGCAAGTCAAACAGGCCGTGGTCGGCACGGGCCGCGCCGCCAAGGAGCAGGTGCAGGACATGGTCTCGCGCCTGTTGGTGCTGCCCGGCCTGCCAGGCTCGGACGCGGCCGATGCGCTCGGCGTGGCGATCTGTCATGCCAACAGCCACGATGCGCTGGCGCTGATCGGCTCGCTCGCACCGGCGCTCGGCACCTTGCGCATGAAGCGCGGCCGTCTCGTCTAACTCCACTATATAAAAGAACAAGCCCATGATCGGTCGCCTCTCAGGAATCCTGCTGGAAAAAAATCCGCCCCAGTTGCTGGTCGATTGCGGCGGTGTCGGCTATGAAGTGGACGTGTCGATGAGCACTTATTACAATCTGCCGGGCCTGGGCGAAAAGGTCGTGCTGTTCACCCACCAGGCCATTCGCGAAGACGCCCACCTGCTGTTTGGCTTCGGCAATGCGGACGAGCGGGCGGTATTTCGCCTGTTAATCAAGATTACCGGCGTGGGCGCGCGCACGGCCCTGTCGATCCTGTCGGGCATGACGATTGCCGACCTGGCCCAGGCCGTCACCCTGCAGGAAGCGGGGCGCCTGATCAAGGTGCCGGGCATCGGCAAGAAAACCGCCGAACGCCTGCTGTTGGAACTGAAAGGCAAGCTGGGCGCGGACCTGGGATCGGGTGGCGCGGCTGCCGTGCCGGACACGAAATCGGATATCCTGAATGCCTTGATGGCGCTGGGCTACTCGGACAAGGAAGCGCTGATGGCGGTGAAGGCTTTGCCGGCCGGCAGCAGCGTCTCGGATGGCATCAAGTTTGCCCTGAAAGCCCTGTCGAAGGGCTGAGCATCTTCATTTTTGAAAGACCCCATTGAGCATCCAGACCGACGATTTCAGCGAAGCGCGCATCATTGCCGCGACCCCCGCTTCGCCCAACGAGGAAGCGATCGAACGCGCCTTGCGGCCCAAGCACCTCGACGAATATGTGGGGCAGGAAAAGATCCGCGACCAGTTGGAAATTTTCATCACGGCCGCCCGCAAGCGGCGCGAGGCGCTCGATCACACTTTGCTGTTCGGCCCGCCAGGTCTCGGTAAAACCACCCTGGCCCACATCATCGCCCGTGAAATGGGCGTCAACCTCCGCCAGACCTCCGGCCCCGTGCTCGAGCGTCCCGGTGACCTGGCCGCCATCCTGACCAATCTGGAAGCCAACGACGTCCTGTTCATTGACGAGATCCACCGCCTCTCGCCTGTGGTCGAGGAAATCCTGTATCCGGCGCTGGAAGACTACCAGATTGACATCATGATCGGCGAAGGCCCCGCGGCCCGGTCCGTCAAACTGGACCTGCAGCCATTTACTTTGGTCGGCGCCACCACGCGCGCCGGCATGCTGACCAACCCCCTGCGCGACCGCTTCGGCATCGTGGCGCGGCTGGAGTTTTATAACACGGTCGAATTGACCCGCATCGTCACCCGCAGCGCTGACCTGCTGGGCGCGCCCATCGTCGACGACGGCGCCCGCGAAATTGCCCTGCGCGCGCGCGGCACGCCCCGTATCGCCAACCGCCTGTTGCGGCGGGTGCGCGATTACGCCGAGGTCAAGGGCAACGGGGAAATCACCCGCGCCATGGCCGACGCGGCGCTGAAAATGCTCGACGTGGATGCGTCCGGTTTTGACGTGATGGACCGGAAATTGCTGGAAGCGGTGCTGTTCAAGTTCAACGGCGGGCCGGTCGGCATTGGCAATCTGGCTGCCGCCATCGGCGAAGAAAGCGATACCATCGAGGATGTGCTGGAGCCTTACCTGATCCAGCAGGGCTACTTGCAGAGAACGCCGCGGGGACGGATTGCCACGCCGCTGGCCTACCGCCATTTCGGCGTGGCCGCGCCGCGCATGAGTCCGACGGGAGATTTGTGGGACAGCCTGCCTGAATAGGGGGCGGGCCGGTCAGGTCAAATCTGATCAGCTGAGCGCGCCCGTGGTTTCACGGGGGCGCAGGCGGCGCGAGCGCGCCGGACGGCCGGGAAACACGAAGGTCATGAAGAGCAGGGCGGCGCTGCAGAAGACGGGCACCACCACCCACACGCTGTCGGGCACTTCTTCCAGGCTAAGGATGGCGAGCGAGCCGGCCATGGGCACGACCAGCAGGATGCCGGCGAGCACGCGGGCCCGCAGGGAACGTTTGAAATGGTTGCCGGCCACGCCGACCAGCAGATAGCCCGAGGCGGCCAGGGCAATCCCAATGCAGCCGACCAGGGTGCCGTTGGTGTTCAGGGCGCGGGTGGGCAGTTCGGGCAACAGGAAAAACGGCGCGCCCATCACAATGGCGACACCGATTAAAAACGAAATGCAGCGTAGAAAAATCATCTGGAACCCCCGGCCGACTTGCCAACCTGAAAAGACTTTTGGCAACTTAAAGCTATCAAGCCAAGATACCACAGCTATCGGACGAGTTCCTGAAACCAATGTTTGTTGTGAGAAAAACCAACACATCCTTGCATAAACTATATTTAATTTGACAGGAAACAGATGCAGATTTTTGTCGATGGCGATGCGTGCCCCAGCGTGTGCAAGGACATCCTGTACCGGGTGGCGGACAAACGGGGCATCCAGCTGACCCTGGTGGCGAACACCCTGCTGCGGGTGCCGGGATCGCGTTTCATCCGCGCCTTGCAGGTGCCGGCCGGGGCCGATGTGGCCGATGCGGAAATTGTCCGGCTCGCATCCCCGGGCGACCTGGTGATCACGTCCGATATTCCCCTGGCCAGCCAGTTGCTGGAAAAGCAGGTCTACGCCCTCAATCCACGGGGCGAGTTTTATACGTCGGACAATATCGCCCAGCAGTTGACGATGCGCGCCTTCATGGAGGAACTAAGGAGCGGCGGCGTCGACACGGGCGGCCCCGCCCCTTACAGCAACGGTGACCGCCAGCAGTTCGCCAATGCACTGGACCGCCATCTGGCGAAAGTGGGGGCGCCTACTGCTCCCGCAGCCAGACCTGGGATCGACCCAGCATAGGCATGCCGATATAACCGCGCACATCGAGCTTGCTGCCATTGTCAATCACGCTCAGCTTGGCTTTGTACAGACTGCCGTCACCGGGGTCGAGGATCTGCCCGCCGGTGTAAGTGTTTTTGTCGCCATCGGACTTCAGACCCGACAGGATTGTCATGCCGATCAGGGGCTGGTCCTTGCGGGCCCCTTTGCATGCAAGGCACAGCGGGTTCTGGTTCGCCGCCGACGGCCGCACCAGCTTTTCAATCTTGCCCTGCAACTCGCCATTGACCTCGGCGATCCGGATGTAGGCCGTCGGCTGACCTGTCTTGTCGTCAATGGTTTTCCACAGGCCGACCGGGCTGTCGGCGGCCATCGCCAGCAGGGGAGACGCCAGCGCCAGGCTGGCCAACAGAACAGACATCAATCGCATCGCAACTCCTTTGCTTGAAAGAGGATAGGGGCCTCAGGCGGGCGGCAGCTTGGCAAATTGTTCGCGCAGCTTGACGATGGTGGCCGAGAAATTGACCAAGCGCTCGTTCTCCTGCGCCACCACGGCGGCGGGGGCGCGCGCCACGAAACTTTCATTGCCCAGTTTGCTGTTGACCTTGGCGATTTCCGCTTCGATGCGCACGATCTCCTTGCCCAGCCGCTCGCGCTCGGCGGCAACGTCAATCTCGACCTTGAGCATCAGCTTGGTCGAACCGACGATGGACACGGCGGCGGGCGACTCGGGCAGGGCATCCACGATCTGCACTTCCGACAACTTGCCGAGCGACTGGATGTAGGGCGCAAAGCCCGGCATGGCAGCTTTGGCGTCCAGGTGCGGCTCGATGAACACGGGCACGCGCAGCGACGGCGCAATCTGCATTTCACCACGCAGGTTGCGGGTGGCGTCGACCAGTTGCTTCAGTTGCAGCATCCAGTTTTCGGCGCTTTCGTCGATGTTGTTCGGGTTGGCGACCGGATAGGCCTGGCGCATGATGGAGTCGCCGGCCGGATCGAGCGTCTTGCCGGCCAGGGGCGCGACCACTTGCCACAGCGCTTCGGTCACAAACGGGATGATCGGATGGGCCAGGCGCAGCACCACTTCCAGCACGCGCAGCAGGGTGTGGCGGGTGGCGCGCTGCTGGCCTTCCGTGCCGTGCTGCACTTGTACCTTGGCCATTTCCAGGTACCAGTCGCAATACTCGTCCCAAACAAATTTGTAGATGGTCGAGGCGATGTTATCGAAGCGGTAGTCTTCGAAACCTTTCGTCACGTCCTGCTCGGCGCGCTGCAGCAGGGAGATGATCCAGCGGTCGGCCTGCGAGAGGTCGGCTTCGCTCGGGCTGCAATCCTTGCCTTCCGTATTCATCAACACAAAACGCGTGGCGTTCCACAGCTTGTTGCAGAAGTTACGGTAGCCCTCGGCGCGGCCCAAATCAAAGTTGATGGAGCGGCCCAGCGAGGCGTAGCTGGCCATGGTGAAGCGCACGGCGTCGGTGCCGTAGGCGGCAATACCGGACGGGAATTCCTTGCGGGTCGCCTTTTCAATCTTGGCGGCGTCCTTCGGATTCATCAGCCCGGTGGTGCGCTTGGCCACCAGGGCGTCGACGTCGATGCCATCGATCAGGTCGATCGGGTCGAGCGTGTTGCCTTTCGACTTGGACATTTTCTGGCCCTGCGAATCGCGCACCAGGCCGTGCACGTAGACGGTCTCGAACGGCACCTTGCCCGTGAAGTGGGCGGTCATCATGACCATCCGCGCCACCCAGAAGAAAATGATGTCGAAGCCCGTCACCAGCACGGAAGAGGGCAGGAACATCTTCATGTCAGGCGTCTCTTCCGGCCAGCCCATGGTCGAAAAGGGCACCAGCGCCGAAGAGAACCAGGTGTCGAGCACGTCGTCGTCGCGGCGCAGATTGCTGCCGTAACCGGCCGCGGCCGCCTTCTGCTGCGCTTCTTCTTCGCTGCGGGCCACCACGATGTTGCCGGCCTCGTCGTACCAGGCGGGAATCCGGTGACCCCACCACAGCTGGCGTGACACGCACCAGTCCTGGATATTGCCCAGCCACTGGTTGTAGGTCGTGCTCCAGTTTTCCGGTACGAACTTGATTTCGCCATTCGCCACTTTTTCCAGCGCCACTTCGGCAATCGACTTGCCGGGGAAATAGGTGCCTTCGGGCGCGGGTTTGCTCATGGCGACGAACCACTGGTCGGTCAGCATCGGCTCAATCACCACGCCGGTGCGGTCACCGCGCGGCACCTGCAGCTTGTGGGGTTTGACTTCCTGCAGCAGGCCGATGGCGTCGAGGTCGGCCACGATCTGCTTGCGCGCGGCAAAGCGGTCCAGGCCCTGGTAGACGGCGGGGCCGTTCTCGTTGATCTTCGCGTCGAGCGTGAGGATGCTGATCAGCGGCAGCTTGTTGCGCTGGCCGACCGCGTAGTCGTTGAAATCGTGCGCCGGCGTGATCTTCACGCAGCCCGTACCAAAAGCCTTGTCGGCGTATTCGTCGGCAATCAGGGGAATCTCGCGGCCGGTCAGGGGCAGTTGCAGCATCTTGCCGACCAGGTGGGTGTAGCGCTCGTCGGTCGGATCGACTGCCACGGCAACGTCGCCCAGCAGGGTTTCAGGGCGGGTCGTCGCCACCGTCACGTGGCCACTGCCGTCCGCGAACGGGTAGCGGATGTACCACATGGAACCGTCTTCTTCTTCCTGCGCCACTTCCAGGTCGGACACGGCCGTACCCAGCACCGGATCCCAGTTGACCAGGCGCTTGCCCCGGTAAATCAGGCCCTGTTCAAACAGGCGCACGAACACTTCCGTCACGGTTTTCGAGCGCGGTTCGTCCATGGTGAAATATTCACGGTCCCAGTCGGCCGATGCCCCCAGGCGGCGCATCTGGCCCGTGATGATGTTGCCGGATTTTTCCTTCCACTCCCACACCTTCTCGACGAATTTCTCGCGGCCCAGGTCGTGGCGGCTCACTTTCTGCGCGTCGAGCTGGCGTTCAACGACGATCTGCGTGGCGATGCCCGCGTGATCGGTGCCGGGCACCCAGGCCGTGTTGTAGCCGCGCATGCGGTAGTAGCGGGTCAGGCCATCCATGATGGTCTGGTTGAAGGCGTGGCCCATGTGCAGGGTGCCCGTCACATTCGGTGGCGGCAGCTGGATGCTGAACGAGGGCTTGGCAGGGTCCATGGTGGCGGCAAAGTAGCCGCGCTGTTCCCAGGCGGTGCGCCAAAATTGTTCAATATCGGCTGGCTCGAAAGACTTGGCTAATTCCATGGTGGGGGACAGTTGTAATGATGAATATCCCATTATAAAGGCGCTCACAAAAGTGAACCCCTACTTTTAGAGGCGCACACAAAAGTACACCCCTACTTTTGTGTGGATTGAAGTGGAAACCCTCCCCGGCGGAGCCGTGGATGGTTCAGGGACGGAAACCCGATTCTGTGTTGAGGTCGCCTCGGGGGCGGGCGTATTGGTTTTTGAATGTCAGGGATTGCGCACGGGGTGGGCGTGTACGCGCAGTTATTCGGTCAGGTCGTCGACAGTTCGCGGGCGAGGTTGCGGGCGGTGTGGCGGAGGAGGGTGGTGTGGAGGAGCCAGACGGGGATCCAGCTGAGTGCGAACAGGATGCCCAATTGGCGCGGGGCGAGGAACAGCAGGGTGAGGCAGGCGGCGCCGTAGGCAAGCAAGAGGAGGAGCAGGCGTGGGTCGAGGGGGCGGCTGCGGGCGTGGGACAGGACCTGGGTGCGCAGGGGAGGGGGCAGGGCCATCAGTTCGGGCGAGCGCAGCAGGAGAGGGACGCGCGAGCGTGCTACTTCGCCGAGGAGGTCGGCGGCAAGCTGGTCGGGGTCGGATTCGGGGGTGGTGCGCATGGCGATGATGAAACAATCAAAGAATGGAATAATTGTAAATTAAACTAGAAAACGCCGTTGTTCAGTGCGCTTTCAAGGGCAAGATCGTGAAACTCATGCCCCGCCAAAATGTTACGCCAGACGGTGGGGCAGGCCGTATAATCGGCCTACTTGGACCACGATCGATTCCCAGACAATGAACCCATCCGCCAACGCCAAACGCCTGATCCTGCTCGTCGACGACGACACCCTGCTGCTGGAATTTCTCGCCGAAGTGCTCAATCACGCCGGTTACGAGACGGTGACGGCGACCTCCGCCGCCGAAGCGATCCGCCAGATCGGCGCCCGCGAGCCTGATCTCGCCCTGCTCGACATCAATATGCCCGGCATGTCGGGCCTGGAACTGGCCCGCCACCTGCACGAAAACACTTCGGTCGCCTTCATTTTCCTCTCCGCCAGCACCGACGCCGAAACGGCGAAACAGGCGGCCCAGTTCGGCGCCGTGGGTTTCCTCGTCAAGCCGATCGACGCCACCCGTCTGATGCCCGCCTTTGAAGCGGCCCTGGCGCGCGCCGATGAAATTCGCCAGTTGCGCCGCACGGAGGTCAATCTGAACGCCGCCCTGGCCGCCGGCCGCGAGACCAGCCTGGCGGTGGGCCTGCTGATGGGCCGTTTCCAGTCCGACCGCAATACCGCCTTCGAGGTCTTGCGCGACCACGCCCGCTCGAGCCGGCGCAAGATCAACGAGGTGGCCGACCAGTTGCTGGCCGCCGAGGAAATGCTCAACGCCCTGCAAGCGGGATTCGCCAGCAGAGTGAAGGCAAAATAAGCCCGGGGGGCGCTGCGGCGCCCCTTCGCCTGATTCGCCAGACCCAAAATGGCAGGTCTTGCAGCCCGTCTGCACGCACGATCTAGTCCTTTATGAAGACTGTATTGCCGTACGGAACTGCGTTATGATTTGTCATGACGAAGCGAACCAGCTTGTAGCCGTTCACCAGCATCATCCGCGCGCCAGTGCAACGGCGCCGCGCCCGCTTCGCGCCGCCTCCTCCCTGCGGCCCCTTCCCCCTGACCGGCCCTGATTTGCCGGACCCTGCCTGACTCGACTGCGCTCTGCGCCTGTCCTGACCGGCGTTTCTGGTTTCCTTGCCATGCTGCGTCGTGGCCGGCATTTGCACAATGAGGAGGTCGCATGAGCGCGACATGTGAGAAATTCAACGATATTGGTATCCTGCCTGTCCTGCCGGCGGCGCGGACCCTGATCGACGCACCGCGCGATGCGCCGCGGGTGCTGCTGCTCGACCAGGATGGCATGGCTGCGCTGGCGCTGACGGTGCTGCTGACGCCGGAAGCGCGGCTCAGCCATGTAACGACGGTGGATGCGGCGCGCACCAAGCTGCGCCAGGGCGATTTCGCCGCCGTGATCATCGATCCCCAGCACATTGAAGGCAGCGTCAGCAGCCTGCTCGACCTGCTGCATGCCACCCCCTTGCTGGTGTATTCAGCCCAGGAACCGTCCTGGAGCGAGTACGCCGATGCCTTTTTGCCCAAGCCCTGGACCTCGCCCCGCAAATTGTGGAGCAGCGTCGCCCATGCCCTTGGCATGCCATCCCCTATTTTTGTCGGAGTATAAAATGCGCCCCCCGCTCAACGATCTGCGTTCCATCCTGTACGTCGAAGACGACCTGCACGTGCGCACCACGGCCAAGCTCGTCCTGGAAGTCATCGGCAACTTCAACGTCCGCGACTGCAGCTCCGGCCGCCAGGCCGTGCTCGCCGCGGAAGACTTTCATCCCGACCTGATCCTGCTGGACGTCATGATGCCCGAGCTCGACGGCCTGGCCACCCTGAAGGCCCTGCGCGAACTGCCGCATATGAGCGACACGCCGGCGCTGTTTGTCACCGGGCTGACGATGCCGGAAGACCTGGCGCGCTACATGGGCGTGGGGGCGATCGGCGTGATTCCCAAGCCACTCGTGCCGCTGCGACTGGCGGGTCAGGTAAGTCAATTGTGGGAACAGCGCATAGCGTAATCAAACACAAGCAGCAAACAAAAGTGAACCCCGTGTTTGTTTGGTTTAGTCAGGGGAAAAGCTCTCGGCCAAGCCGAGGTTTTTCCAGGGGACGGAACCCCGATTCTGATCATGTTGCGCCTCGGGGAACCACGCCGTCATCTTCTCAAAAATGCAAAAATGGGACGCAACTGCATGCAGTTGCCCTCCGGCGCCAGCCGTGGCCGGCCAGTCCCCCCTGCTAATCGAGGCGCCGTGACGCTTGCAGCAGGGGGCATCACGTCCGGGGGACGTGATGCGGCGCCAGCGGTGCCTGTCCCCGTTTTTGAGTCTGCTCTGTCCTGCCTCGGCGAACTACGCTTCGATCTTTTGATTGATCAAACAGGCCTGGCGCACTAACTCCTTTTACGCCCCTGCATCAGATACCAGCCTATCCCCAGCACGGCGCCTGTGATGGCCACCTTGCGGGCCAGGCCGGCCTTGTTGTATTTCCATTCCGCGGCGATGCCCATTTCGGCGAGGACGTTGGGGACCTTGCCGCGGGCGAGGTCCTGGCCGATGCCTTCGACGACATTGACCCGGTCGGCCACGAGTAGCAGCAGCCAGTGGCGGATATCGTTTTCCGTCAACTTGTAGGCGGCGCGACGGATCGTGCCGCTCAGGCCGGCGGGCGGGGTGCTGGTGCCGAAGATGGGGGTAATGCCCGGGCGTTCCGGGGAATGAAATACTTCAACGGTTTTTGGCTGCTGGGCCAGAGGCTTGATGGCGCCGGCTGGAAGGCGGGGCGGGCGGCGTTCCATAGGCACGCCGGGGCGCACATTCGGGTCGAGGTCGGCGCCCCAACCGGGAATGCTGTCGCGAGAAAAGGCCTGGGGGGGGCGCAGGGCGCCGTCCTGGCCGTGGCTGTGCGCAAGGGCACGCGAGCCCGTGCTGCCGATGCCAGGGGTGTGCTGCGATAGCGAGGCGTCGCGATTGCTCGCGCCATCTGCCGGCAGGTCTGGACGCTGACCCGGCAGGGCTTCGGGCGCCGTCCGGGCCTGCATGGCCTGGTCGTCCTGACCAGTATCAGGGGCATCGCCGCCCATCTGCTCCGGCCGGCCGCGCTTGCGTCCGGCCTGGTCCGCCTGGTTCGAAGGGGGGGAATTGGTCGCCATGGCTGTCTCCTTAATGCAGGTGTTTGAGCGGCGCCGAGGCGGGCTCGGTGGACGCGCCCGGCGGGATCAGCACCGTCTTGATGCAGTTGTCGAGCTTGCCCGAGAACAGGTGGTAGGCATCCGCCACCTCTTCCAGCGGCACCCGGTGGGTGATGATGGCCTTGGGGTCGAGCCGGCCGGCCAGGATGTGTTCGATGAGGCGGGGCAAGTGGCGCTTGACGCTGGCCTGGTTCATGCGCAGGGTCAGGCCCTTGTTGAGGGCGTTGCCGATGGGGACGGCATTGAAGGTGGGGCCGTAGACGCCCACGATCGATACGTTGCCGCCCTTGCGCACGGAATTGATGGCCCAGTGCAGGGCCGTGGCGGCGCCGCTCTGCAGCATCATCCAGCGTCCGGTCAGGGTCTGTGACAGGCTGCCGGAGGCTTCGCAGCCCACCGCGTCGATGCAGACGTCGGCGCCCAGCCAGTCCGTCATCTTCTTGATGTGCAGGGCCATGTCATTGACCTCGCGGAAGTTGACCACTTCGCAGGGCGCATAGCGGCGCACGAAGTCCAGCCGGTAGTCGACATGATCGACCACGATCACCCGACCCGCGCCCATCAGCCATGCAGAGCGGGCGGCAAAGATGCCTACCGGACCTGCGCCAAACACGACCACGGTATCGCCTTCGACGATGTCGCCCATTTCCGCCGCCTGGTAGCCTGTACTCAGGGCGTCGGTGAGCAGCACGGCGTCTTCGACGTGCAGTTCGGGCGGGATGACGGTGGGCCCGACATCTGCCATGGGCACGCGCACGTATTCGGCCTGGCCGCCGTCATAGCCGCCCGTGGTGTGCGAATAGCCGTAAATGCCGCCCACGGCAGTGGCTTCCGGATTGGTGTTGTGGCAGTTGCTGTACAGCTCGCGCTGGCAAAAATAGCAGTTGCCGCAAAAAACATTGAAAGGCACCAGCACCTGGTCGCCTACTTTCAGGTTCGTCACTTCAGACCCGATATCCTCGACGATGCCCGTGAATTCGTGACCAAAGGTCATGCCCACGCGGGTATCGGGCACGAGGCCGTGATACAGGTGCAGGTCGGAGCCGCAGATGCACGAACGGGTGACGCGCACGATGGCGTCGCCCGGGTGCTCGATGGCGGGGGTGGGTTTGTGTTCGGCCCGTACTCTGTAGGGACCTCGGTAGCTCATGGCAAGCATGCTTCCTCCCGGTAGTAAAGGTGATGGAGCGCAGTCAAGCGCAACCATATAAACAGTATGATTTGTTTTGCTGTCGCCTCAATATAAGCGGGTTTGAGGATGAAGGCGAGACGCGCACGGCAAGAATCACGACAAAATTTTGCGGCGATTTCTGCGGGCAATCCGGCGCCACGTTATGATGGCGCATATTTTTTTGACACAGGAGCATCATGAAAACCAAAGCCGCTGTCGCCTGGAAAGCCGGCGCCCCACTGACGATCGAGGAAGTGGACCTGGAGGGCCCGAAGGCGGGCGAAGTGCTGGTGGAAATCAAGGCCACCGGCATTTGCCACACGGATTACTACACGCTCTCGGGCGCCGATCCGGAAGGTATCTTTCCCGCCATTCTCGGTCACGAGGGCGCCGGCGTGGTGGTCGATGTGGGCCCGGGCGTGACGAGCCTGCGCAAGGACGACCACGTGATTCCCCTGTACACGCCCGAATGCCGTCAGTGCAAATTCTGCCTGTCGCAAAAGACCAATCTGTGCCAGGCGATCCGCTCGACCCAGGGGCGCGGCCTGATGCCCGACGCCACCAGCCGTTTCTCGCTCGATGGCAAGCCCCTGTTTCACTACATGGGCACCTCGACCTTTTCCAATTACATCGTCGTGCCGGAAATTGCCCTGGCCAAGGTCCGCTCGGACGCGCCCTTCGACAAGATCTGCTACATCGGCTGCGGCGTGACCACCGGCGTGGGCGCCGTGCTGTTCACGGCCAAGGTGGAGGCGGGCGCCAACGTGGTCGTGTTCGGCCTGGGCGGCATCGGCCTGAACGTGATCCAGGCTGCAAAAATGGTCGGCGCCAACAAGATCATCGGCGTTGACCTGAACCCGGCCCGCGAAGCAATGGCGCGCAAGTTCGGCATGACCGACTTTATCAATCCGAAGACCTCCGCCAATGTCGTCGACGAAATCATCGGCCTGACCGACGGCGGCGCCGACTACAGTTTCGAGTGCATCGGCAACACCACCACGATGCGCCAGGCGCTCGAGTGCTGCCACAAGGGCTGGGGCCAGTCGATCATCATCGGCGTGGCCGAAGGCGGCGCGGAAATTGCGACGCGCCCGTTTCAACTGGTCACGGGCCGGGTCTGGAAAGGCTCGGCTTTTGGTGGCGCACGGGGGCGCACGGACGTGCCGAAGATTGTCGACTGGTATATGGACGGCAAGATCAACATCGATGACCTGATCACCCACCGCCTGCCGCTCGAGCGCATCAACGAGGGCTTTGATCTGATGAAGGCGGGCGAATCGATCCGCTCCGTCGTCATGTACTGATTCGGCCATGCCGTACTAATTAAGAGGGAAGCGGCGCGCTTCCCTTTTTTTCGCCCGTCGTTCGCGGCTCATTCCCCGATTTATGCCGTCCATCGCAGCGCGCTGGAGGGCAGGGGCGGCCGCGCCTATGCTGAAACCTGTCATCAAGTAGAAAAAATCTTCTAGACTTTCTGTTCTAGATATTTTATTCTACTTCGCACAGGAGAACCTTCATGCAAGCTGTTTCAGGAACATTTCAATGAGCGCGCTGGCGCCAGCCTTCATGCCTGGCCTGGCCTGGGCCCTGCTCGATTTCGTCTGGCAGGGCGCCCTGGTCGGCTGCGGCGCGGCCCTGCTGTTGGCGGCCATGCGCCGCGCCAGTCCCCAGGCCCGCTATGCCGTCGCCTGCGCGGCGTTGCTGCTGTGCGCGGCATTGCCGCTGGCGGGATTGCTTGAACGCCTGCTGGCAGCACAGCCTGACCTCGTCACCTACACGCCGGCTTTGCGTTTGACGGTGCTGCTGGACCCGGCGCCGGCCGAGACCGCCAGTGCCGCGCCCGCGCTGTTCGCCCGCTTGCAACTGGCGCTGCAAAGCCGCCTGCCGCTGGTGCTGATGTTGTGGTCGGCGGGCGCGGCTGCGCTGGCTTTGCGATTTTTGCTGGGATTGCTGTGGGTGGCGCGGCGCAGCGCACCAGGCCGCTCGCGTCCCGATCCCCTTTGGCAGGGCCGCTGCGCCGTGCTGGCGCACCGCCTTGGTGTGCGCCGTCCCGTGCGGCTGGGCCTGGTCGACGATGGCCTGGGACCCATGACCGCGCGCTGGTGGCGGCCCGTCATCCTGTTGCCGGCAGCATTGGCCAGCGGCTTGCCCGTCGCGCTGGTCGAGGCCCTGCTGGCGCACGAACTGGCGCATATCCGCCGCCACGACTATCTGTTCAACCTGGTGCAGAGCGTGATCGAGATCGTGCTGTTCTATCACCCGGCCGTGTGGTGGCTGTCGCGCCGCATCCGCACCGAGCGCGAGCAGGTGGCCGATGCCGTCGCCGCCACCGTCATCGCGCCCCGCCAGCTGGCCGAAGCCCTGGCCGCACTGGACCGTTTTCAGTTTCACGCCACCCACCAACCATTGGCCCACGCGGCCCACGGAGGAAATCTCATGCTTCGCATTCAACGATTGCTGCGCCAGGACACGCAGGCCTTCAGCTGGAAGTCCCTGGTCCCGGCCCTGGGCCTCGCGGCAGCCTGCGCCACCCTGTACGCCAATGCGCAGACGTCGCCGATACCGCCTGCGCCACCAGCAGCACCGGTAGCGCCGGTTCCGCCCGTGCCCCCGGTTCCGCCTGCGCCTCCTGCCGCCGTGGTAGCGCCTGTGCCGCCGGTTCCCCCAGTCGCGCCGGTCCCGCCCCGTCACCCCAAGGCCGCCCGCGTCATCCAGCGCGATCACCACGGCGAGCCGTTCGCGCTGGTGCGCCCGGGCCACGAAGGGATCACGGGCAGCAACGGCGACGCCGACTGGCGCGAAGTCCAGGCGGCGCGGCGCAGCATCAACGGTCCCTTCCTCTGGTTCCGCCAGGACGGCAAGGCCTACGTGGTGCGCGATCCGGCCATCGTCGGCCAGGTGGCCAGCGCGTGGGCGCCGGTCGACAGGCTCGGTGAGGAAATGGAGGTCTACGGCAGGCAGATGGATGTACATGGCAAGAAAATGGAAGCGCTGGGGCGGCAGATGGAACAGCAGGCCAGCGCTGGCGGGCGGGGCGCCGACCGTGAGATGGAACGGCTGGCGCGCGAGCAGCGCGATTTGGGCCGCCAGATGAATGTCCTCGGCCGGCAGCGGGACGGCGCCGACAGCGCCCGCGATGAGCAGTTGCACCGCCAGATGGATGCGCTCGGTGCGCGCATGGCTGAACTTGGCGAGCGCATGGGCAAGCAGGGCGCGCAGATGGCGCTGGCCCAGCAGCCGATGGAAGCGACCGGCCGCCAGATGGCGGCGGCGGCCCAGCCGATGGACGCGCTGGGACGGCAAATGGATGCACTGGGGCAGCGCCTGGACGCCCAGGCCCAGCAGTCGGAAAGCGCCACGCGCAGCCTGATCCGCGACGCCATGGCGAAAGGGCTGGCGCAGCCGGCGCCGTAACATCAGGCAGGCGCATCGTGCCGATTGCCTTGCCAAATTATCTATGGCAGCATGGATGATTTGGAGATCTGCCGATGCGCCAGCTTGCCCGTCTTGTTCTCGCCGCCGGCCTGGCCGGCGTGCTCCCCCAGGTGGTCGCGCAGACTGCCGACCAGCCCGTCACCACCTTTCCTTACACGCCAGGTCTGGACGTCAACGCCATGGACCGCGGCGCCGATCCCTGCGTGGACTTCTACCAGTTCGCCTGCGGCGGCTGGATGAAGAACAACCCCATCCCGGCCGATCAGGCGCGCTGGTCGGTGTACGGCAAGCTGACCCAGGACAACCAGCGCTACCTGTGGGGCATCCTCGACGGCCTGGCAAACAAGACGGACTCACGCACGGCCAACCAGCAAAAGACCGGCGATTACTTTGCCGCCTGCATGGACGAGAAAGCCATCGAGGCGCGCGGCGCCGCGCCGCTGCAACCGTATTTTGCCCGCATCGACGCCATGCGAAGCCTGCGCGACCTGCCCGCGGTGCTGGCGCAGTTGCACTTGGCGCTGGGCGACGAAGGCCTGTTTTTCTCGTTCGGCGCCAACCAGGATTTTGGCAACTCCACCCAGGTGATTGCCTTTGCCAACGGCGGCGGCCTGGGCCTGCCCGACCGCGACTCCTACCTGAACACGGATGCCAAGTCGGCCGAGATCCGCGTCAAATACGTCCAGCACATCGCCAACACCTTTGTCTTGCTGGGCCAGCCGGAAAGCCAGGCGAAGCAGTCGGCCGCTACCGTGATGGCGATGGAAACCACGCTCGCCAAGGCAACCCTGTCGCGCGTGGACAAGCGCGACCCCTACAAGCTGTACCACAAGATGAACGCCAAAAGCCTGCAGGCGCTGACCCCCGGCTTCGACTGGCACGCCTATCTTGCCGCGCTGGGCGAAAGGAATTTGAACACTTTCAATGTCACCGAGCCGGCCTTCTATAAAGCGCTGGGCAAGCAGTGGCGCGCGAGCGACCTGAACGCCATCAAGACCTATCTGCGCTGGCATGTTGCGCGCGCCGTGTCGCCGTCGCTGTCGACCGCCTTCGACAAGGAACATTTCGATTTCTACAGCAGCACCCTGCGCGGCGTGAAAGAACAAAAGCCCCGCTGGAAACGCTGTGTCACCCTGGTCGATGCGCAACTGGGCGAAGCATTGGGCCAGGAATTCGTCGGCCGCGCCTTCAGTCCCGCACTGAAAGAAAAGGCGCTGCACATGACCCGGCAGGTGGAACAAGCGATGGCCAGCGACATTGATTCGCTCGACTGGATGAGCGGCGAAACCAA
Source organism: Massilia sp. (assembly GCA_045810505.1). Lineage (GTDB taxonomy): Bacteria > Pseudomonadota > Gammaproteobacteria > Burkholderiales > Burkholderiaceae_D > JAFCUW01. The sequence goes on along the minus strand of JBJMVV010000156.1, from coordinate 23,031 downwards.
GGCGCGCGCCCAGGAGAAACTCAAAAGCATCGTCAACAAGATCGGCTACCCCGACCAGTGGCGCGACTATGGCAGCTACCAGGTCAAGCGTGACGATTTCGCTGGCAATGTCGAGCGCGGCAACCTGTTCGAGGCGCGCCGCCAGCTGGCCAAGATCGGCAAGCCGCTGGACCGCAAGGAGTGGGGCATGACGCCGCCCACGGTCAACGCCTATTACAACCCGCAGATGAACGACATCAACTTCCCGGCCGGCGTGCTGCAGCCGCCCCTGTACGATGCCAGGATGGACGATGCACCCAACTACGGCAACACGGGCGGCACCATCGGCCACGAGCTGACCCATGCCTTTGATGACGAGGGCCGCCAGTTTGATGCCCAGGGCAATCTGAAAGACTGGTGGACCAAAAAGGATGCCAAGGCTTTTAACGAGCGCGCCCAGTGCATCGTCGACCAGTACGCCAAGTACGTCGTGGTCGATGACATCAAGATCAACAGCAAGCTGACCCTGGGCGAAGACGTTGCCGACCTGGGTGGCCTGATTCTCGGCTGGATGGCCTGGCAGACCCAGATGGCCAGCATGCCCCAGCAGGCCGCCACCAGCATCGACGGCTTGACCCCGGCCCAGCGCTTCTTTGTCGGCAATGCCCAGTGGGCCTGCGAAAACGACCGCCCCGAAAACCTGCGGGTGAGCGCCATGACCGACCCCCATTCCCCCGGCAAATTCCGCGTCAACGGCCTGGTGGTCAACATGCCGGATTTTGAAAAAGCGTTCAGCTGCAAGCCGGGTCAGCCGATGGTGGCGGTGAAACGCTGCAGAGTATGGTAGGGATCAAACAAAAGTGAACCCCTACTTTTGTTTGGTTTGGTCAGATAAAAAATCACCGGCGGAGCCGGATGATTTTTCGGTTGACGCAAACCCGATTCGGATCAACGTTCGCCTCGGGGTGTGACGTTTTTTTCTCTATCGAGCAGCCCCGCGGCGCTTGCAGCATGGGGGACTGGCACTTGGTGCCTGTCCCCGCCCTTGGTCCGCGGCAGATGCGGAATCGGCGAAATGACCGCTGTTTGGTAGCGGTACGACGTCGGTTTGGCCGCGGTCCCAAACCGGGACAGGCCGGGCCACGAATGGCACCAAGTGTTTGCTTTAGCTCCCCCGGACCTAAAGCTCCCTGATGCTAACGCGGCCGCGGCCACGCCAGCGACAGCGCTCCTAGATTTTTATTTAACAATCCCCCACGATTGCAAGCGCGATTCGTTTGCCTTCGTCCCCGCCGCGCCACACTTCAATTTTCCATGCCTGCCGCGTTGACACGGCCTGGGGGCGGGCGTAGATTTGTGTCACAGCGGCTCGCACGGTCGTTCTTTTTTATTGCCTGTTCGCTGATTTGCAATCACAAACAACCAGCAATTTCGGAGACGATATGAACAGTGCTTTGCGACGCATCCTGACGCTCATTATATTTTCCATGACCGCCTTCAGCGGCCTGGCCAGCGCCACCAATTACACCTTGTGGGTCAACGGGCGTACCGGTGGCGGCACCGTCGGCGACTACAACAGTTTCACCTACTGGGGGCCGGGCACGACCGCTGCCGGAGTCAATAAAAAATCCGTCAATTGGGATGGGCGCAGCAGCGTCGCCTCGCAAAGCGGCAAGATCCGCGACGCCTTCGACTGCTTCTGCACGGGTTCGAACTGGTGCTATGTCGCCACCCACAGCGCCGGCGACCTCATCGTCGGTTACACCCTGGCCAATTACGGGGCGTCGAGTCGCCTGAAGAAAAATGCCGTCGCCTCCAGTGGCGGCACCTGCGGCAACAGCGACGGCAGTTCGCAAACGGGCTGGAACATCAAGTGGGTGAGGGCGGCTTCCGGCGCGGGAGGCGGTTCCGAACTGTCCGATGTCGGCTCCTGGACCACCTCCGAACCTTTGGTGGCGGATCTCAAAACCACCACGGCGCGCGCCATGTTCAACCACAACAACACGGCCGGCGTCTGGTTCTACATGTACGCGGGGGCCAAGGGCACGGCCTATTCCGGCATCCTGCCGGGCCAGGACGACGAGGCGGTGGCCTACCACAGCACGGGCGGCGTCTCGGGCAGTTCGGGCGGCTCCTACTGTAATCCCAGCGACTGGTTCTGCAATGACCTGACCTTGGGCTCGGGCGCCAACGAGGGCGGCACCGCCAAGTGGAGTTACCACAGCGTGTCCTTCCGCGATGACAATGAAAGCTATAACCACTATACGGCGGGCAACTGGCAGGGCATTGTGTCCGTCGTGCGCACGGCGATGGTGAACAGTGCCCTCTAAGCAGCACAACAAGTCTGATCCGCCGCGCCGTTCGCGCTGGCGCTGGGCCGCACCCGGACTGGCGCTGGCGGCGGTCGTGGCCGGCATTGCCTGGCTGGTCGGCGCCGAGCGCAGCGACCAGCAAGATACCGTGGTGCTGGCCGCCAGTGCTGCGCCGGCGCCCGCGCCTGGCCTGGCGCGGGCCGCCGCCAAGACCACCGCCGCGCCGGCTTCCACCCGTCAGCAATTGCAGGAGAATCTGCAACTGACCGAGCACACTTATTGCAGCTACCGTGAATCGACCCGCTACCCGCACAGCTCGCGCCCCATTGCCGAGCAGCCCGACCAGGTCTATCCGAATGCGCCCATCAACGAGGCCAATGCCATGCGTCTCGACGGCGGCAAGGCCGATCCAAAAGTATTGATCCAGTCCTCGCAGACCAGGGTCTACCTGGCCGCGGGCGAAGCGGTGTCGTTTTCCATCCGCGCCGTCGATACTGCCGGCAATGTGCTGCCGCTGGTAATCACGGGCGCCACCGCGCAGGGGCTGAATTTCGGCACGCAGCGCGCTCTCGCGCCGCTGGCCGTGCCATTTGCGGATGATGGCACGGGCGCCGATCCGGTGGCGGGCGACAGCGCTTTTGCCGCGACTTTGACGCCGGGCCAGAGTTCGCTGGCGGGCTTCGCCGGCACCATCCGCACCCAGGTCAAATTCAGCGTGGGCGGCCAGAACGGCAGCATCAATTTCGATGTCATCAACAGCCCCGAGCAGCCGGCAGTCTGGGCCGGCACGCCGCGCGAAGCGGTCGAAAACGGTTCGCTCGTGTTTTACCTGAAAGCCGAAGTGCGCCAGCCGGGACGCTACGTCGTCAGCGGCAGGGTCGACGATGCGCGCGGCAAGCCGTTTGCGCTCGCCACCTTCAATGATGTATTAAAGGCGGGGCCGAACGAGATCAGGCTCAGCGTCTTCGGCAAACTCTTGCGTGACCAGCAGCCGGCCTTGCCCTTGACCTTGCGTGACGTGGATGGCTATCTGCTCAAGGAAAATACGGACCCCGACCGCGCGTTGATGCCGCGCCTGGAAGGCAAGGTGCTCACCGCCAAACCCCATCCCTTGAATGGCTTTGCGGACAGCGAGTGGAGCAGCGAGGAGCGCGAGCGCCACCTCGCTGAATTCGGCAAGGACTTCAAGGCGGCGAGAAGCGCGCTGGGCAGCTTTGATCCTGCCACACCGCTGCCCCAGGCCGCCTGCCCGCTGCCGCCCTGAGGCGGCAGGGGAGATGCTTATCTGAACGAATAGCTCACGTTCAGGTAAGCGCTGCGGCCGCGTGGATCCGTGTAGCTGGGATCGTAGGTCGCCAGGAAGAAGTAGGCCTGGTTGGAAAACGGCGGCGCCGTGTTGGCCAGGTTCAGCACACCCGCCCGCATTTTCAGCTGCTTCGTGATGGCCCAGCTGCCGGTCAGGTCCCACAGGGAATAGGACTTGACCTGGTTCGGTGGCAGCAACTGGTTGGCGGCTGGATCGTAGGTCGTGTTCTGGTCCGTGTAGCCCGAGGAATACTGGTTGGCCAGGGTCAGCGAATACGGGCCCAGATCCCAGTCGAGGCTGACGCGATGGCGCCAGCGCTGGATCGCCTGGTCGTTGAGGAACACGCCCAGGTTGCTGCGGAACGGCTCTGCGGGACCGAACTGGCGGTCATACTTGTGGATGTAGGTGCCGGACAGGCTCAGGCCAAATTTGCCGACCGGGCTGTCCCAGTTGCGCGACTCCACACCGACGTCGAGGCCATCCGTGTTCAGGCGGCCCTGGTTTTCCTTTTGCAGCAGGATGCTGGTGATATAGCCGTCTTCATCGCGGGTAATGTACGTGCCGTTGTACTTGGCCGGATTGTCGATGATGATCTGTTCGCCCAGGGTGCTGATGACGTCGCTCTTGCGGATCATCCAGTAATCGAGCGAGGCCGAGAATTTCTTGCCTCCGTCAAACACGGCGCCCAGCGAATACTGCTTGGATTTTTCCGGCTTCAGGTTCGGATTGGAACGCCGTTCGACCGGGTACTGGTCGGTACAGCCATCGATGGTGTCCAGCCCCGTCTTGACACATTGCGGGTCGGTGAGGAAACCGTTGGCCGAGCCGAAAATCACCGGGCGTTTCAGGTCGGACAGGGACGGTGCGCGGAAGCCCGTGCCGGCCGAGCCACGCAGCACCAGGTTCTGCATCGGCTGGTAGCGCAGGCCAATCTTGGGATTGGTGGTCGAGCCCACTTCGCTGTAATGGTCGTGGCGCAAGGCCAGTTGCAGTTCGATCTGCTTGGTGAAGGGCGCGTTCAATTCCGTGAAGAAGGAATAGACGCGGCGGGTCTCATCCGTCGGCGTCAGGTCCGACGGCAATTCGCCGGCGGCCAGGGTGGAATCGCGGTCGCCGGCGATATTATTCGACAGCAGCAGGGGCGACGACCGGAAGGTGGTGTGTTCGCGCCGCCCTTCAAAGCCCAGCGCCAGCGCCAGTTCGCCGCCTTCCAGGTTCGCCAGCGCCTTCGACACCTTGCCGTCGATCGAGGTGGCCACGCCTTTGGAATTGCGGGCCTTGTCGTTGACCTTGATCGAATTGATCAGGTCGCGTCCGGCCTGGGAAGAGGGGCCGAAAGGATTGATGATGCCTGCGCGAATGCCCTCCTCGTATTTGTCGTACAGGGAGTAGCCGTTGACGTAGGCATCGGTCGCCTTGTTTTCCGCGCGGGCCAGGCCCAGCTCGTAATCCCAGCCCATCATCGTGCCAGTCGCGCCCAGCACCAGGCGCTGGGCTTCACTGGTGACTTCATTGCTGCGGTTGCCAGCTTCCGTCATGCGGTAGCGGATGCCGCTGAAGGTGGTGGGCAGACCGGGGCCCGTCAATGCCGCGGCATAGGCAGGCGGCAGCAGCGACACGGGCAGGTTGCGGATGCGCTGCGGATTCGGGCTCAGAACATAGGTGCTTTCCGTGCGCGATTGCACCAGCTCGGCATATAGCTGATGGTCCTGATTGAGCTGGAAGGTGGCCCGTCCCACAAAGCCGATCTTGCTTGACTCCGGATAGATTTCCGTGTCTTCCATGTAATCGTAGCCGCAGCCATACTTGCCGCCAGGACCGTCCGGCGCATACACGGTGGCCGGTGGATTGCAGCCTGGCGCGCTGGGGTTGACGCGGCTGGCAGTGGCGCCGGCCGGCAGCAGGCCCGCCTTGATCAGGGCGGCGCGCTGGGCGCTGCTGATGTCGATATTGGCCGGGAAGGTGTTGCCGGACATCTGGGCGGGCAGGGTGGTTGCCAGTGGCCGCTCCTTGATGAAGTCGCGCTGGGACGAGCGCAGTGCGTCGAGCTTTTGCACGTCCAGGGTGCCAAACACATTGAAACGGTCGACGGAGAGCGAACCGAAGCCGGCGCTGATGCTGGCCGTGCGCTTGCCGGCGCCGCCATCCTGGGTACCTGCCGCCGAGGCGTTCAGGTCGATGCCCGTATAGTCCTTGCGGGTAATAAAATTGATGACGCCGCCGATGGCGTCGGTACCGTAGATGGCGGAGGCGCCATCTTTCAAAATTTCCACGCGGGCGATGGCGCCGGCGGGAATGTTGTTCAGGTCCACGCCGGCGCTGTCGCCGGGCGAGGCAAAATTGGCCAGGCGGCGCCCGTTGAGCAGGATCAGCGTCGACGACACCCCAAGGCCGCGCAGGTTGGCGCCATTGAAACCGCGCTGGCCCGAGGTGCCGTCGGTGATGCTGGCGCCATCGGACAGGGGAGCCGTGTTGGCGCTGATGGTTTTCAGCAGTTCCGACGCGGTGGTGGCGCCCGTCTTGTCGATGTCTTCACGGCGCAGCACCTGCACGGGCAGGGCCGTCTCCGACACGAGCCGCTTGATGGACGAGCCCGTGATTTCCACGCGGGCCATGTTGGACTCGTCTGCCTGCTGCGCGAAGGCAGGCGCCTGGGCGCAAAAAATACCGGCCAGTGCCAGGGCCAGGACCCGCGGCGCGGGGTGCCGGGTGGGATATGCATGCTGTTTCATCGTTTGCGTGTCTCCAGTGGGGGGCTAAGGGTTTTTTTTGCGGGCGCGGCGCCCGGGTGATCCGCCGGCATGGTCTGATTCGGCGCTGGTCAGGTAGGCCGAGATCGCTTCCGTCAGGCGGGCGGCCTTCTCGACATTGGCCTTGTTCGAGGCCATCAGCGACACCACCAGCGCTTCGATGACGGCCACGGCGGCGCTGGCGCTGCTGGGCAGGATGGGGTGGCCGCATTCGGCATACAGCACGTGATCGGCCAGCGCGCTGAGGGGTGAGGCGGGCGCGTCGGTAATGGCCACGATGCGCGCGCCCCGGCCCCGGGCGAAGTTGCTGAGGCGGATAACGTCGAGGCCGTAACGGGGGAAGGAAATCACCACCAGCAAGTCTTTCGCGGTGAGGTTCGCCAGGTGGCCCGCCGCCACTTCCGTGCCGCCCTGGCCGGCCACTTCGATGACCTGCTGGCAGAACGGCTGCAAATGCAGGGCCAGCATGCCGGCCAGGTGGGAGGAGAGCCCAAAGCCGAGCACGTGGACGGCCCTGGCGCGGGCCAGGTCGCGCACGATCGCGGCCACCACGGCGGAATCGAGCGCCATGCCGGTGGCGCCGATATTGGCGGCAGCACTGTCCAGGCTGTTGATGGCGGGCGTGCCGGCGGCGCCCTTGCGCGCCACATTGCTGCGCAGCTTTTCAACCGGATGCAGCAGCGATTGCAGGGTGCTCGCCACGGCCGCGCGCAGGGCGGCGAAGTTTTTGAAACCGGCATCACGGGCAAAGCGGCTGATGGTGGCGGTCGAGACGCCGCATTGGTCGGCCAGTTGCTCGATCCCCAGCGCTGTCACCCGCAGCTGATTGCGCAGGAGGAATTCGGCGATGGTGCGGTGCGAGGCCGAGCCGGTCTCCATCACCGCGCGCAGGCGCTGGCCCAGCGCCGAGCCGGCAAAGGCGATGTCGGGGGAGCGCGAGGCGCCCGGCGGGGATGGAGGATTTTTCACGAACGGTCGGCGGGTGCTTGCATGCTCTGGCGTCAATACGATTGAATGTACTTGCATTAAAATCAAAACTCAACATGTGTGCGAAAAAAAATTTACATATTTTGAGTTAGTGAAAAAAAAGAGACATTGCGCCATGCGCTCCGGGTAGCGGTCCGCGCCGCCTGATCCAGCCCCGCCAAAAGGCGCAAACGCACGCGCCGTGCGGACCGGAACGGACGTGTCAGCCGGTATAATGGGGGGATGCAGAATCTCCTCCACAACCTCAATACCGAACAACTCGCCGCCGTCACCTTGCCGGCCCAGAGCGCCCTGATCCTGGCGGGCGCCGGCTCCGGCAAGACGCGGGTGCTGACCACCCGGATTGCCTGGCTGATCCAGACCGGGCAGGTGTCGCCGGCCGGTATCATGGCCGTCACTTTCACCAACAAGGCCGCCAAGGAAATGCTCACGCGCCTGTCGGCGATGTTGCCGGTATCGACGCGGGGGATGTGGATCGGCACCTTCCACGGCCTGTGCAACCGTTTTCTGCGCACGCACTACCGCGATGCCGCCTTGCCCCAGGCCTTCCAGATCCTCGACTCGCAGGACCAGCTGTCGATGATCAAGCGCCTGCTCAAGGCCAACAACGTCGATGATGAAAAATATCCGGCCAAAAACCTGATGTACTTCATCAATAACGCCAAGGACCAGGGCCTGCGCGCCAACAAGGTCGAGGCCTACGATCCCATCGAACGCAAGATGGTGGAGTTGTACGAACTGTATGACCAGCAATGCCAGCGCGAAGGTGTGGTCGATTTCGCCGAACTGCTGCTGCGCGCCTACGAACTGCTGCTACGCAACCAGCCGCTGCGCGAGCACTACCAGCAGCGCTTCCGCCACATCCTCGTCGACGAGTTCCAGGACACCAACGACCTGCAATACAATTTACTGAAATTGCTGGCCGGCCACGGCACCAGCATCGGCGGCGCCCTGTTTGCCGTCGGCGACGACGACCAGAGCATCTATGCTTTCCGCGGCGCCAACGTCGGCAATATGAGCGCCTTCGAGCGCGAGTTCCGCGTCGAGAACCTGATCAAGCTGGAACAGAATTACCGTTCCCACGGCCACATCCTCGACAGCGCCAACCACCTGATCGCCAACAATACCCAGCGCCTGGGCAAGAATTTGCGCACGGATGCGGGTCACGGCGAGCCGGTGCGCATCTACGAAGCCTCGTCCGACCTGGAAGAGGCCCAGTGGATCATCGAAGAAACCAAGGGCTTGATTGCCGACGGCGCCACCCGCAACGAAATTGCGATTCTGTACCGTTCGAACGCCCAGTCGCGCGTGATCGAGCACGCCCTGTTCGCGGCCGGCCTGCCCTACACCGTGTATGGCGGCCAGCGCTATTTCCAGCGCGCCGAGGTCAAGCACGCCATCGCCTACCTGCAGCTGATGGACAACCCGAACAATGACCAGGCATTTTTGCGCGTGGTCAATTTCCCCACACGGGGTATCGGCATGCGCAGCATTGAAACCCTGCAGGCAGCGGCCGAACAATATGGCATCTCGCTGTACGCCGCCGTGCCTTACGTCACCGGCAAGTCGGGCTCCTCGCTGGGCAGTTTCGTCAAACTCATCGAAGGCGCCCGCTTTGAAACGCAACAGCTTGCCTTGCCTGAAATGGTGCGGGTGGTGCTGGAAGCGTCAGGCCTGCTGACCCATTACGCCAACGAAAAAGAAGGCGCCGACCGGATTGAAAACCTGGAGCAGATGGTCAACGCGGCCACCCAGTTCGTCCAGGAAGAGGGCTTCGGTCCCGGCGCACCGGCGCACCTCGGCCCCCGTGCCCAGGCCCAGGCAGGCGAAGCCATCGTCAACATCGACGGCATTGAAATCCTCGACGCCGACGCGCCCCTGTCGACCGTGATGTCGCCCCTGTCGGCATTTTTGTCGCACGCCTCGCTGGAAGCGGGCGACGCCCAGGCGCAGGCTGGCCAGGACGCGCTGCAACTGATGACGGTGCACTCGGCAAAGGGTCTGGAATTCGACGCCGTCTTCATCACCGGCCTGGAAGAAGGCCTGTTCCCGCACGAATCGAGCTCGCGCGAAATGGACGGGGTCGATGAAGAGCGCCGCCTGATGTACGTCGCCATCACGCGCGCGAAAAAGCGCCTGTACATGAGTTTTACCCAGACCCGCATGCTGCACGGCCAGACCCGCTACAACATGAAGTCGCGCTTTTTCGACGAGTTGCCGGAAGCGGCCCTGAAATGGATGTCGCCGCGGGTCCAGTCGCACTGGTTCGCCAACAAAAAATCCGCCTGGGACGATGCAAAATTCAGCGCCGGCGGCTCGGACAACAAGATCGCCCAGGCCATCACGCAAAAGCAGAGCGGCCCCGGCTGGAGAATTGGCGAATCAGTCGCCCACGCCAAGTTCGGCGAGGGCGTCATCGTCAACATCGAAGGCAGCGGCAGTTCGGCGCGCGCGCAGATCAATTTTGGCAGGGCCGGCATGAAGATGCTGGACCTGTCGATTGCCAAGCTGGAGCGGGTGGGGCGCTAGTCGATCCGGGGCCGTGACGACAGTTCCGGCACCCCGAATATCTGCCGGTAACTGGCATACATCGCGCATTGCAGCAGCAGCACGAACACGAAGCCGATCCAGGCCATCACGACCACGCCCAGCATGGTCTGGCCCAGCAGGGCGCTGGGGATGATGCTGATGCCCATGATGAGGCCGAACCAGGCCAGCAACATGACCACGAACACGCGGGCCGAGCGCCACACGGCAAAGAAACTGTAGAACAAGGCTTTGCCAGCGGGCATATTCTGCCAGGCGGCCAGCGGGGCGGCGAACAGCAGGGCGACGCCGGCAAAGATTTGCAGCAGGCCCGAGATCATCAGGATGAACAGGGTGCCGCCGTCGAGATCGGCAATGGTCTTGACGGCGCCGCTGCTGACGGCATCGCGCAGCAGGAACTGGCCCGGCAAGGCAAACAATTCCAGCACCACGAGGTAAGCCACGCCAATCTTGCACAGCGTATAGACCAGGGGCTTTTGAAAGCCCGTCAACAGCACGGGCATGGTGACCCGCTGCTTGTGGTCAATCAGCCGGCAGGCCTGCATCACGGCCATGGACAGCGATGGAATCAGCAGCACGGCAATGAACTGGCCCAGGTAGGGGATGCCATGCAGCATCAGCGCAAACAGCACGTTGGCGAACAGGATGGTGGTCAGCGCCGCAGGTTGCTGGCGGAACAGGGACAGGCCCTGCTTGAGCCAGAGCCAGCCGGTGCCGGCGGGGATGCGGCCAGGTGCGGCGCTCATGCTGGCAACTCCGCGGCGGGGACAGCAATGCGTTCACGCAGGATGCGCTCGAACTGGCCTGGATCATGAGGGGTGAGCAACTGGGCGGCGCGCGGCTGGTGCAGATCGTAAAGGCGCGACAGCCAGAAGCGCAGGGCGGCGCCGCGCAGCATGGCTTGCCATAGCCGCCGCTCGGCCGGTGTGAACGGCCGCACGGCGTGATAGGCATCGACCATCGCGCCCACGCGGGCAGGGTCGAGTACGCCCGTGGCATCCTCCACGCACCAGTCGTTGACGGTCACGGCAAGGTCGAACAGCCAGGTGTCGACGCCGGCAAAATAAAAATCAAAAAAGCCCGTCAGGCGCTCGCCGTCGAACATGACGTTGTTGCGGAACAGGTCGGCATGAATGGGGCCGCGCGGCAGGCTGGCGTAGTCGGCGCTGGCGGCCAGTTCATTCTGGTGCGCCATTTCCGCGCGCAGCAAGTCGGCCTTCGCCTCCGGCAGGTGGGGCAGCACCTGGGGCGCTGCCCAGTTCCACCAGTCCAGGCCGCGCAAATTCGGCTGATGCATCGCGAAATCCTGTCCGGCCAGGTGCATGCGGGCCAGCATGGCGCCGACGGCGGCGCAGTGCACGGGGGCCGGCGCCATCTGCGAGCGGCCGGCCAGTTTGCTGACAATGGCGGCCGGCTTGCCGTGCAGATCGGCGACCAGGGCGCCGCCGTGGGTGGCAACAGGAGCGGGCACCAGCACGCCCCGCTCGGCCAGGTGACGCATCAATTCCAGGTAAAACGGCAGCTGCTCGACACCGAGATTCTCGAAAATCGTCAGGACGAATTCGCCGCTGTCGGTGCTGAGAAAGAAATTGCTGTTTTCAATGCCGGAGGCGATGCCTTGCAGGGCTGTCGCTTTACCTAGGGGAAATTGCTCGATCCAGGGTGTGAGGTCGTCCAGGCTGACCGCGGTGAAAACTGCCATGTGCGAGCGATGGTGGGTAAGGTCGTGGTTGAAAAAAACTGCGCCGAAAATGACAGGCGGGCACAGTGCCCGCCCGGTGTGCCGCTTACTTCACCGTCTGCGGCGGCGGTGCGTCGGCGGTGCCGTCGGGGGCGCCGGCAGCTTCCGGATCGGTTTTCTTTTTCTTGCTCAGATCAAATTCCATCACCTTCCATTGGGGCGGACGCAGGGTCGAGCCGCTCTGGTCGCCCAGTTCCTGCACCGAGCCGGGGCGCACACCCTTCATGGTGTAATGGCTGCCGCCGGCGCTGACCTGCACTTCCGTGACGCGACCGCCTTCCTTGGTCTGGGTGATCTTGTTGGGGTTGCGCGTTTGCGGGGTGATGGTGACAGGGGTGTCGCTGCCGGGCTCGATCCGCTCGAGCTGGGGCGGCTTGTCGCTAGGCTTTTGCTGGGCAAAAACGAGGGCGGACGGGGCCACTGCAGCCAGCAAAATCAATGTTTTGAGAGTAATAGTCCGAGCCGTGAACGCCATGATGATTCCGCCTTGTGATTCGATGAGTATCATTGTAACAAATCGACACAAGCATCCCTCGTCCGTGCCGAATTTGTCCCCATATGGAGAGCATACGCCCTTGTCCTTGCTTGCGTTTTCTTCAAGCGGGTTTCTGCGATAATGGCTCCCACTTTGGCTGCCCCGCTGGCGGCCCCACCGCACTCTCTATCCCAGTTTCAACATGCAAAATACCTTGCTTCTCGTTGACGGTTCCAGCTACCTGTACCGCGCTTTCCACGCCCTGCCAGACCTGCGCAGCGCAGAAGGCCATCCGACCGGCGCCATGCACGGCATGGTCAACATGCTGCGCCGCCTGCGCGCCGATTATCCGGCGGCGTATATCGCCTGCGTGTTTGATGCGAAAGGCAAGACCTTCCGCGACGATATGTACCCCGAGTACAAGGCGACCCGCGCCGCGATGCCGGACGACCTGCGCCTGCAGATCGAGCCCATTCACGAAGCCGTCAAGCACATGGGCTGGCCGATCCTCATGGTCGAAGGGGTCGAAGCCGATGACGTGATCGGCACCCTGTCGGTCGAAGCCAGCAAGCTCGGCCTTAAAACGGTGGTGTCAACCGGCGACAAGGACCTGGCCCAACTGGTCAACGATAAAGTCATGCTGATCAACACGATGAGCAATGAAAAGCTGGACGAAGCGGGTGTGCTGGAAAAATTCGGCGTGCCGCCCAACCGCATCATCGATTACCTCAGCCTGATCGGCGACACGGTCGACAATATTCCCGGCGTGACCAAATGCGGCCCGAAGACGGCGCTCAAATGGCTGGCCGCGCATGATAGCCTCGACGGCGTCATGCAGAACGCCCACACCATCACCGGCGCCGTCGGCGAAAACCTGCGCCAGGCCCTTGAGTGGCTGCCGAAAGGGCGCGAGCTGATCACCGTGAAAACCGATTGCGACCTGTCCGGCCACATGACGACCATCATGGAGTCGCTGGTGGCGCGGCCGGAAGACAAGGAAGCGCTGGCCGGCTTCTTCCAGCGCTACGGCTTTAAAACCTTGCTGCGTGAAATCGTCGCCAATCCGGATGCGGGCCGCGCGCCCATGCCTGCGCTCAATTCGCCGGAAGGGGACAAGTTTGCTCCGCCCGAACTGGTGCCCCTGATCCGCGGCGAGTACGAGCCCGTCACCACCATGGAGCAACTCGACAAGTGGCTGCAACTGATCGAGCACGCGCCGCTGACCTCGATCGACACGGAAACGACTTCGCTGGAGCCGATGACGGCCGAGATGGTCGGCATTTCCCTGTCGGTGGAGCCGGGGCAGGGGTGCTACATCCCGCTGGCGCACCGCTACGCCGGGGTGCCAGAACAATTGCCGCGGGAACTGGTGCTGGAAAAAATGCGCGCCTGGCTGGAAAATCCGGACAAGCCGAAGCTGGGCCAGAACCTCAAATACGACAGCCACATCTTCGCCAATCACGGCGTGAGCTTGCGCGGGATTGTCCACGACACCCTGCTTGAATCGTATGTCTTCGAGTCCCATAAGCCGCACGACATGGACAACCTGGCGCTGCGCCACCTCGGCTACACCACCATTCCGTTTACCGAAGTGTGCGGCAAGGGCGCCGGCCAGATCTGTTTTGACCAGGTCGAACTGGGCAAGGCGACCGAGTACGCGGGCGAAGACGCCGACATCACCCTGCGCCTGCACGGCGCCATGAAGGGTCACGTCGAGTCCGATCCCCAGCTGGAATTCATTTACCGCAAGATCGAATTGCCCACCTCGGTGGTGCTGCACAAGATCGAGCGAAATGGCGTGCTGGTCGATGCGGAACTGCTCAACGTACAGTCGGCTGAACTGGGCAAGCGCATCATGGAACTGGAGCAGCAGGCCTACGACCTGGCCGGCGGCCCTTTCAACCTGGGTTCGCCCAAGCAGATCGGTGAGATTTTCTTTGGCAAACTGAAACTGCCGGTGATCAAGAAGACGCCGACCGGCGCGCCTTCCACCGACGAAGAAGTACTGCAAAAGCTGGCCGAGGATTTTCCCCTGCCGAAAATTTTGCTGGAATACCGCGGCATGTCGAAGCTCAAATCGACCTACACGGACAAGTTGCCGCGCATGGTCAACCGCGACACGGGGCGGGTGCACACCAATTACGCCCAGGCCGTGGCCGTAACGGGGCGCTTGTCCTCGAACGATCCGAACCTGCAGAACATTCCGATCCGCACCAAGGAAGGCCGCCGCATCCGCGAAGCGTTTATTGCCGGCCCCGGCAATGCGATTGTTTCGGCCGACTATTCCCAGATCGAACTGCGCATCATGGCCCATATCTCGGGCGATGAAGCGATGCTGCGCGCCTTTGCTGAAGGGGAGGACATCCACCGCGCCACCGCCGCGGAAATCTTCGGGATTGCCCCTGCCGACGTGGAAAGCGAGCAGCGCCGCTACGCCAAGGTCATCAATTTTGGGCTGATTTACGGAATGAGCGCGTTTGGCCTGGCCAGCAACCTGGCCATCGAGCGGGCCGCCGCGCAAAACTATATCGACCGCTATTTCGCCCGCTTTTCCGGCGTGCGCCAATACATGGAGGACACGCGCATCCAGGCCAAGGCGCGTGGCTATGTCGAAACCGTGTTTGGGCGCCGTCTATGGTTGCCTGAGATTAATTCCCCCAACGGTCCTCGGCGCCAGGGCGCGGAGCGGGCGGCCATCAATGCGCCCATGCAGGGCACTGCCGCCGACCTCATCAAGCTGGCGATGATTGCCGTGCAGGACTGGCTGGAGCAGGACAAGCTTGGCACCCGCATGATCATGCAGGTGCACGATGAACTGGTGCTGGAAGTGCCGGAGAGCGAACTCGACCTGGTGAAAGTCACATTGCCCGCACTGATGGCAGGCGTTGCGGAGCTGAAAGTTCCCTTGCTGGCGGAAGTCGGCGTTGGCAAGAACTGGGACGAAGCGCACTGATACCCGGGCGGCATATCCGCCGCCTCCACCCCCTGAAAAGCCCGGTCTTATGCATCGGGCTTTTGTTTCTGCACAACATTACAAAAATGTAATGCAGCATTTACGGGCGGACTCAGCAATGTAACGTTCTTATGTGAGCTGCCGAACAGTGTTTCTGAATGCCATCGATATGATCTCGTCAACAGCTGAGTAGTTTTCGCTACACGGCAATCATTTGACATCAGGGCATCCACATGAATACCTCTATCTTCCGCCTGGCCTCCACCTCGATCATTGCCGCTGCCTGTCTCGCTGCCTGCGGTGGCGGCGGTGGTGGAGGCGGACCGTCCACGGCTGGCCAGAGCAATAACCAGGCGCCGACTTCGCCCACCTCGCCGACCTCGCCAAGCAACCCGCCGCCTGCCGTCCAGTTCGGCACTGCCGCGGTTGCCCTTGCAGGCGAGCCCGCCTGTGGCTTTGATGCCGTCAACCTCACCGTGACCAAGATCCGTTTCAATATGAGCGCCACGGCGACTGATGCCAGCCCAGGCTGGACCGACATCACCCTGCCGCAGCCGCAACGGGTCAACATGGCCCAGCTGCGCAACGGTGCCACCCTGAACCTTGGCACCGCCGCGCTGGCACCGGGGCACTATGCCCAGGCCCGCCTGGTGTTTGACGCCAATAACAACAACAGCACCGTCAACAGCGTGGTGCCATCGGGCGCGACGGCTGAACTGCCGCTGATTACCCAGACCGTTTCTGCGGAAGGCGCCGCCTTCGGCAGCGGCTTCGATATCGCCAACGGCCAGAACCTGCAACTGGTGGCGGACTTCGATTCCTGCCGCTCGATCGTGCCAAACAACAGCAATTTCCTGCTGCGCCCCGTGCTGACCTCCGTGCCAGCGATGAAGAATGGCATCAGCGGTGTGATCGACCGCGCTGCCCTGGGTGGCAATGTGCGCGTCACGGCCCAGCAAAAAGGCGTGCTGATTCGCGCTGCCCTGCCTGATCCGGCCACCGGCGAATTCCTGCTGGCGCGCCTGGAACCGGGCAGCTACGACATCGTCATCACCTCCGACGACCGCGCCGCCTCCGTCATCACGGGCGTGACGGTTGCAGCCGACGCCAACATCGTCGCCCTCAACACGGCCGGCGCCCCGATCACCCTGGGCGCGAGCTCCATGGGCCTGATCAACGCCAATCTGTCGCTGATTCCGGCCAGCGCCGTCGAAGCGCCGTTCGGCAGCGCCCTGCAAAGCTTTGGCGACGGCACCGTCGTCACCGTGGGCGCCCGCATGTCCAACCTGGCCACCGGCAACGTGACCTTCCCACGCCTGCCGGTCAGCCGTCCGCTGCTGGCGACCTGGCAGGCCGGCCAGCCGCTGACCTTCAACCTGCAGGCGCCGATTTCCCCGGGCCCCGGCATCTACACCATTGCGGCGTCCGCGCCTGGCTACACCACCACCCGCACCGTGCCTTTCCCGGCAGCGAACTAAGCGGCGTCGCGGGGCCATCCCGCGGCGAACTGAAGCGGGCCCTGCGGGGCCCGTTTTTCATGGGGCGCCAGCGTAACTTGCCGCGTCTTGCAGGCAGCGGGCGGGGCGGGTGCAGTACAATGCCCGCTCGCCTGCGTCATGGCGAGCCCATCCACGAGGCCAAAAAATCGATCCCGTTCTCATTTCTATTTTGCTGGCGACCACTTTGGCCGGCGTTGTCAGCATCACCGCCGCGGCGGTGTTTTCGTTTGCGCTGCTGTCGAAAGTCGTCGAGCGCATGGTGAGCCTGTCGGTCGGCATCATGCTCTCGACGTCGCTGCTGCACGCCCTGCCGGAAGCGTTCGAGTCGAAGGCCGACCCGCGCCAGTTGTTCGCCACCTTGCTCGCTGGCCTGCTGTGTTTTTTTGCGCTGGAAAAACTGGCGATCCTGCGCCACTCCCACCATCACGAAGGCGACGGCCACCACCACGCCCACGGCCATGACGCCATCGAAGCGGGCCGCGCCGGCTGGATGATCCTGATCGGCGACGGCATGCACAATTTCACGGACGGCATCCTGATCGCCGCCGCCTTCCTGGCCGATCCGCAACTGGGCCTGGTGACGGGCCTCGCCATCATCGCCCACGAAATTCCCCAGGAAATCGGCGACTTCATCGTGCTGCTCAACGCCGGCTTTTCGCGCACCCGCGCCTACGTTTTCAATTTGCTGTGCAGCCTGCTGGCAGTGGCGGGCGGCCTGTTGGGCTACTTCACCCTCGACCGCGCAAGCGGCCTGATCCCTTACGTGCTGGTCTTCGCCGCCTCGGGATTTATTTATATTGCCGTCAGTGATTTGATGCCGCAGATGCAGAGAAGGGCGACGGTAAAGGAGTCGATTCCGCAGGTGCTGCTGATTGGGCTGGGGGTCATCATTGTGCTGTTTTTGACCCACGGACATTAGCAGCATCGGGGACTGGCCCTGCGGGCCTGTCCCCATGTTGACTTTGCCTCTGTTTGAAAATGGGGACAGGCCCTTCGGGCTCGCTTTTGGTCCCCCGGACCAAAAGCCCTGCAAGGCCAGTCCCCGATGCTATTCAAGCCACGGGCCTTGCCGGATCCGCACTCCACTCGCTCCACGAGCCCGCATACAAGGCCGCGCCTTTCAAACCCGCCACTTCCAGCGCCAGCAAGTTATGGCAAGCCGTCACCCCCGACCCGCACTGCATCACCGCGCGCGCTGGATCGATCCCCAGCGCCGCCCAGTCCGCCTGCAATTCAACAGGCGACTTGAAGCGCCCATCGGCCGCGAGGTTGTCCTTGAAGAAGCGATTCTTCGCCCCAGGAATATGCCCACCCACTGGATCAACCACTTCATTCTCGCCCCGATACCGATCCGGCGAACGGGCATCAACCACGGTAAAGACAGCGCGGTCAATATTGGCCAGCACGCCCGCCGCATCAACTGTCGATACCAGCGGCGTCCCCAGGCTGATGTTGCCGGCAGGCCGCGCAGCAGGCAGCGCCGTCGTCAGGCTCTGGCCCGCAGCGGCCCACGCGGCCAGCCCGCCATTGAGCACGGCCACCGCTTCGTGGCCGACCCAGCGCAGCATCCACCACAGGCGCGCCGCGTACATGCCGCCGTGGGCGTCATAGGCCACCACCTGGGTGTTATCGTTCACGCCCCAGCGGCGCAGCAGGGCAATGAATTGCTCGGGCGAGGGCAGGGGATGGCGGCCCCGAAAAAAGCCGGCGGCATCGCGCCTGGGGCCGGCCAGTTCAGTTTCCATGTCGGCGAACACGGCGCCGGGAAGGTGGCCGGCGTCATAG
This sequence comes from Massilia sp., assembly GCA_045810505.1. Taxonomy (GTDB): domain Bacteria; phylum Pseudomonadota; class Gammaproteobacteria; order Burkholderiales; family Burkholderiaceae_D; genus JAFCUW01. The sequence goes on along the minus strand of JBJMVV010000156.1, from coordinate 4,697 downwards.
GCGGCGCGGCCCGCCGCCAGATCCATCAGGTCGTGGCGGCAGTCGACGATGAGGATCGTGGCATCATTGAGACGGGCGGCAAGTTCAGGCGCGCTGATCAGGGTCGTGAACACGGCATGCTCCTCAGGTTTCGCTGGCGATGGGGTCGGTCTGTTCGACGGCGGTGCCGCGCTCCGTCTTGCGGGTATTGTAATAGGTGACGGCCAGGCCCGAGCCGAGAATGACGGCCATGCCCAGCCAGACGTGCCAGTCAAAACGGTCGCCCCACAGCAGCATGCTCCAGACACTGGAAAAGATGATGCCGGTATATTGCAGGTTGGCGATCACGAGCGTCTTGCCGACGGCGTAGGCGCGCGTCATGGCCAGTTGCGCCAGGGTGGCGGTGGCGCCCATCAGCACCAGCAGGCCGGCGCCGGACCAGTCGAGCGGATGAATGGTGACGGTGGCGGGGTCGGCGAGGGTGACCGCGCTGCCGGCCAGACCGGCCGCCAGATTCATACACGAGAAATAAAACACGACGCGAAATTCCGGCTCGCCCAGTTGCGACAGCTTGCGCACTTGCAAGTAAGCGGCGGCGGACAGCATGCCCGAGCCGAGCGTGGTGATCGCCCCCAGCCATTGGCGCGCTTCGAAGGCAGGCTGCAGCACCAGGGTGACGCCGACAAAGCTGCACAGGATCGCCGCCACCAGGGGCCACTCGACGTGGTTCTTGGCATGCCACCAGCCGGCGCAGAACAGAAACGCGGCCATCCAGATGGGCGACATGTAATTGAGGGTGACGGCGGTCGCCAGGGGGAGCTTGGAAATGCCGTAAAACCACAGCCAGAGCGAGAGCACGCCGACGAAACCGCGCCACAGGTGATCGCGGATGTGCAGGGTGCGCAGGCTCTTGCCCTGGTACAGCACCATCGCGGACAGCATGAGGACGCCGATGCCGCCCCGGTACATGACGATTTCAGCAATGGAGTAATGGGCGGAGGCCAGCTTGACGCACGCTCCCATCACGGAAAACAGGAACGTCGCAGCCAGCATCCACAGTGAAGCCAAGTCAGCGCGCTCCGTCGGCCAGGTCGATCTTGCTGCGGTACCACTCGTGGAAGTGTTGCATGCCGTCTTCCATGGGCGACTGGTAGGGCCCGCTTTCGCTGACCCCACGCGCCAGCAGCACGCGCCGGCCGGCATCCATGCGCAGGGCGATTTCATCGTCCTCGACGCAGGTTTCCATGTAGGCAGCCCGCTCGGCCTCGATGAATTCGCGCTCGAACAGCACAATTTCCTCGGGATAGTAAAACTCGACGACGTTGCGGGTTTTCTGGGGGCCGTCCGGCCACAGGGTTGACACCACCAGCACGTGGGGATACCACTCGACCATGATGTTCGGGTAAAGGGTGAACCAGATGGCGCCCTTGTCGGGCGGCACGCCGCCGCGGAATTTCAGCACCTGTTCCTGCCATTTGCGGTAGATGGCCGAGCCGGACGCCTGCAGGCCCCGGTTCACGCCCACCGTCTGCACGGAGTAGTCGCGGCCGAATTCCCAGCGCAGATCGTCGCAGCTGACAAAGCCGCCCAGTCCGGCGTGGAAGGGTTCGACGTGGTAATCCTCCAGGTAGACCTCGATGAAGGTTTTCCAGTTGTAATTGCAGGTCTGCACTTCCACGTGGTCGAGCATATAGCCCGAAAAATCGAAATCCTTCGCCACCGACAGGCCGTTCAACTGTTCCATGACGTGGTAGCCGTTCTGCTCGAACAGCAGGCCGTTCCAGTTCTGCAAGGGCGTCTTGGCCAGGTTCAGGCAGGGCGTTTCGGGAAAATGGGGCGCGCCGATCAATTCGCCCTTGAGGTCGTAGGTCCAGCGGTGCAGGGGACAGACGATATTGTTCGCCTTGCCGCGCCCGTTCAACATCAGGGCCTGGCGGTGGCGGCAGACATTCGACAGCACCTCGATGCCGTGCGGATTGCGCACCAGCATGCGGCCTTCGTGTTCGGCGGCCAGAGTGGCGTAATCGCCCACCTCGGGCACCATCAATTCGTGGCCGACATAGCGCGGCCCACCCTTGAACAGGGTTTGCAATTCGCGCTGCAGCAGCGCTTCGTCAAAATACACATCGACCGGAAGCTGCGCGGTCGACCGCGCCAGCTTGGCGTGGGTAGCCAGATCGGACATCCCAACCCCCAATTAAAGTTGCACCGGGTTTAAGATCGGTGCAGAGCAAAGAAGAAAATTCCAAGCGCCGTAAGTCGCCCTGCACAATACGGTATTCTGGACAGAACCGGCGATTATACCTCCTAACAGCGCTGGCAGTCTCCTGCCGCGGCCGCCTGGACGGGGTCAGGCTGCAACAAAGTTGTTGAGTTCGCAAATAATTGGCGTTGCCGCCGCTTTTGCTCCGTCCCCCAGCCTGGACGCTTTCCGTGAAAGGTGGCGCTTGCGATAAAATGTGTCCTTTGGCCCGCATGGCAGGTCGACAAACTGTGGGTCACGAACACGTGGGATTGTTCTAAAATAAGGAATTGGACAGGCTGTGGGCAGCGAAGTTGCGTAAAGCTTTCACTGCGGCCGTTTCGCACATAACTATGGCAAAGAAATTAATAGCGGACGAATTGGCGAGCCCAGCGCTGCCAGATTCCTTCGAAGCAGCGATGGCCGAACTGGCGCAACTGGTGACCCAGATGGAATCGGGCTCGCTGGCGCTGGAAGCGTCGGTGAGCGCCTACGCCCGCGGCGCCGAGCTGGTCAAGTACTGCGCTGCCCAACTGGAAAAAGTCGAAGCCCAGGTCAAGGTGCTGGAAGGGGACATGCTCAAGCCCTTCGCCACGGAAATCGACCTCGCAGGCGACAACGCATGAGTCTGTTCGCGTCTTTCGAAGGCTGGATGCAGACTGTCCAGTTGCACGTCGAGGAAGCCCTCGAGCGCTACCTGCCGCCTGAACTGCCCGCCGGCGCGCAGCCGGCGCGCCTGCATGAAGCGATGCGCTACACGGTGCTGGGCGGTGGCAAGCGGGTGCGCCCGCTGCTGGTGTTTGCCGCCGGGGTTGTTTCCGGCGCCGAGCTCGATGTGCTGGCGCGCGCCGCCGCTGCTGTTGAAATGATCCACGCCTACTCGCTGGTGCACGACGACATGCCCTGCATGGACGACGACGCCCTGCGCCGCGGCAAACCCACCGTGCATGTGGCCTACGATGAGGCGACTGCCCTGCTGGTGGGCGATGCCTTGCAGACCCAGGCGTTCCAGATCCTCGCCGGCGAAGAGGCCATCCCGCCGGTCCGCCTGCTGGCCATGCTGCGCCTGCTGGCCGAAGCCTCGGGCGCGGCCGGCATGTGCGGCGGCCAGGCGATTGATCTTGCCAGCGTGGGCGTGAACCTCTCGCTGACCGAACTCGAACGCATGCACCAGCTGAAAACCGGCGCGCTGTTGAAAGCGTCGGTGATGCTGGGGGCCCTGGCCGGACGCGACATCACCGAAGCGGAAACCGCCGCCCTGAGCACCTACGCCGACGCCATCGGCCTGGCCTTCCAGGTGGTCGACGACGTGCTCGACGCCACCGCCGATTCGGCGACCCTGGGCAAAACAGCCGGCAAGGACGCCGCCGCCAACAAGCCGACCTATGTGTCCATCCTGGGCCTGGACGGCTCGCGCGAACTGGCGCAAACATTACAGGCAAGCGCCCACGCGGCGCTTGCACCATTCTGCGAGGAGGGCCGCCGGCTGCGTGAGCTGGCCGACCTGATCGTTCAGCGGAAAGCATAAATGAAACTGCTAGAGAACATCAACTTACCGGCCGAGCTGCGCAAGCTGCCCCGCACCCAACTGACCCCGCTGGCGACCGAACTGCGCCAGTACCTGCTGGAGTCGGTTGCGAAAACGGGCGGACACCTGTCCTCGAACCTGGGCACGGTGGAGCTGTCGATCGCGCTGCACTATGTGTTCAATACGCCGTATGACCGCATCGTGTGGGACGTGGGCCACCAAACCTATTCCCATAAAATCCTCACCGGGCGGCGCGAGCGCATGCACACCCTGCGCCAGTTCGCCGGCCTGTCGGGCTTCCCCAAGCGCGACGAGAGCGAGTACGACACCTTCGGCACGGCCCACTCGTCGACCTCGATTTCGGCGGCGCTGGGCATGGCGCAGGCGGCCAAAATCAAGGGCGAGCAGCGTCACGCCATTGCCGTCATCGGCGACGGTTCCATGACGGGCGGGATGGCCTACGAGGCGCTCAATAACGCCGGCGTGCAGGAAGACATCAACCTGCTGGTCATCCTGAACGACAACGACATGTCGATCTCGCCGCCGGTGGGCGCCCTGAACCGCTACCTGGCGCGCCTGATGTCGGGGCAGTTCTACGCGGCCGCGAAAAACGTCGGCAAGTCCGTGCTGCCCCCGCCCGTGCTGGAACTGGCCAAGCGCTTCGAGGAACACGCCAAGGGCATGGTGGTCCCGGCCACCCTGTTCGAGGAATTCGGGTTCAATTACATCGGCCCGATCGACGGCCATGACCTCGATTCGCTGATCCCGACGCTGGAAAACATCAAGAAGCTCAAGGGCCCCCAGTTCCTGCACGTGGTGACGAAAAAAGGCCAGGGCTACAAGCTGGCCGAGGCCGACCCGGTGCTTTACCACGGGCCCGGGAAATTCAACCCGGCTGAAGGCATCAAGCCATCCGCTTCCGGCAAGAAGACTTACACCCAGGTATTT